>CAZMXV010000207.1:0-3338 GCA_964570295.1 uncultured Rhodanobacteraceae bacterium | reverse complement strand
ACGGCCTGCATCCCTCGGCCCGGCAATACGCGCTGTGGGCCGAGGCGATCGCGCCGCCCGCCTGCCGTATCCTGTCCGACACCCCCTTGTAGGGGACCTCGAATAACCTCGTCACCCCAGCGAAAGCTGGGGTCCAGCGTCTTTAAGCTCTTGAAGATAAAGACACTGGATTCCTGCCTTCGCAGGAATGACGGGCGAATGGGCAGTTTTTCGAGGTGCCCTGTATGGTTGTTCCGCACGCCCTTGAAGATATCGGGCGATGCCAGCATGTGAACAGTTTGTCCCCCGCATTTTCCGGAGTCTTGCATGTCCCTCGATCCCGCCACCCGTGAACGCATCGACGCCATCGTCCAGCAGCACCGCGTGGTGTTGTTCATGAAGGGCAACCGCCAGCAGCCGATGTGCGGTTTTTCCGCCGCCGCCAGCGGCGCGCTCAACGACCTGCTGCCCGAGTACCACACCGTCGACGTGCTGGCCGACCCGGAAATCCGCCAGGGCATCAAGGAATACGGCAACTGGCCCACCATCCCGCAACTGTACGTCGGCGGCGAGCTGGTCGGCGGCGCCGACATCGTGCGCCAGATGTACGCCAGCGGCGAGCTGCACGCCCTGTTCGGCCTGCCCGAACCGGACCGCACGCCGCCGGAAATCACCATCACCGACAAGGCCGCCGAGGCCATCCGCAACGGCATGGCCGATGCCGGCGACATGGCCCTGCACCTGGAAGTGGGCGCCGACCACAACGCCAGCTTCCGCCTCGCCGAGGCCGGCGACAACGACATCGTCGCGCACGCCAACGGCCTGGAAGTGCATTTCGATCCCGGCAGCGCGCAGCGCGCGCGCGGCATCACCATCGACTGGGTGGAAACCATGCAGGGCGCCGGCCTGAGCCTGAAGTTTCCCGGCGCCACCGAAGTCAAGCCGATGAGCGTGGACGAGCTGAAGCAGCACCTCGAAGCCGGCGATGTCGTGCTGGTGGACGTGCGTCCGGCCCCGGTGCGCGCCAAGGTCGCGCCGCTGCCGCAGGCGCGGGTACTGGAAGAGGAAGGCTACGAGGCCCTGAGGGCGCTGCCCGAAGACACCGCGCTGGCATTCATCTGCGTCAAGGGCGTATCCAGCAAGGGCGTGGCCGAACAGTTCGCCGCGCACGGATTCAGGAACGTCTACAGCGTCGAAGGCGGCATGGACGCCTGGACCGAGGCCTGGGGCGGCTGACGTCGCCGCTCCCGCAAGGGTCAACGAGCATGCCATGCCCGATGACCCTTGCGGAGCAGACGCCCGCGCTGTCCGCTCCCCGCCCCTCCCTCAAAAATCGACCTGCAGGGTCATCCGTGCGCCCTGGTCGCGCGCGTCGCCGGCGAACTGGCCGCTGTAGCCCACGTCGAAACGGACGTGGTCGGATACGGCGAAATCCAGTCCGGCCTGCACCGCGACGGCGTGTCTGGCCAGCGGCAGCCCGTACACCGTGAACGGTGCGGAGCCGGCCAGGCTCAGGCGCGCCTGCGGCGTGTCGGTGCCGAAGGCCTGACGCCAGCCCAGGCTGCCGTGCAGGCGTACCGGGTGCCTGACGCTGCCCAGCTGCCAGGCCCCGCGCACGCCCAGCACGGCCAGGTTGGCCTTGGCCGTGCTGCTGCCGCCTTGCAGGGCGGTGGCGCCACCGCCTTCGCGCCAGCCGTCGGTGTGCACGCGCACATGGGCCAGGTTCAGGAACGGCGCCATGCGGCCATGTGCGGTGGTGTGCGGCAGGGCCGCTTCGATCCAGCCCTGCCCGGTGCGGCCGTCCAGATCCGCGCCCACGCTGCCGGCCAGGCCCGGCACGGTGAGGTGCCGGTTGCTGTCCAGCCGCTCGCGGGCGTAGGCCACGCCGGCCTGCCACTGCACCGGGCCGGTGGCCGCGCTGCCGTAGAGGCCGATCCAGGTGGCCTTGCCGTGGCCATCGGAAACCCGCCCGCCGAGGCGGATCACGGACTGGCTGGCACCCAGCACGCCGCCGATGCGCGCGTGCCCGCCCAGGTCGGCATCCACGCCGACCAGCAAGCCGCTGCCGTTGGCCTGCATGCGCGCGGCATTGCCGTCGCCGTCGCGATCGCCCCACTGGCCCCAGCCCTGGAACCAGACCGTGCCGGCGCTGGCGCCCAGGCGCGCGGCGCTGGCGCCGTCGCGGCCGGCGGCGGCCGCGGCCAGGCGCTGGCCCATGGCTTCGCGCACGTAGCGGCTGTCGTGCAGACGGGCGCTTTGCATGCCGGCGTACCATTCGCCGGAAAGCTGGTCGAAGGCATTCCGGGCCTGGTCGGCGTCCAGCCGCACCACGGCATCGTAGACCGGGTTGCCCCAGCCCAGGTCTTCGGCCGCACCGGCCGCGGCCTGCTGGTTGCGGGTCGTGCCCACGTCGGCAAAGCCGATATCGTTGCGCTGCAGCGACAGGGTGACGTCGTGGGCGCCATAGGTCAGGGTGGGCGTCAGGAAGGCCAGGTTGGCGCGGACCGTGTCGAACTGGCCGTCCAGCCCGCCCGTGGCAGCAAGGATGGTGTAGCCGGTACGCGGCGCCCAGTCGCCGGTCGGGCCCAGCGCCAACGCACTGCCGCCCTTGATGGCGACCTTGCCCGCCACGGCGAGCCGGTCGCTTTGTCCATCCGGGTGGACCTCGATCTGCCAGGTGGAGCCGGGCTGGAAAGTCACGTCGCCGGCCACGTGCAGGGTACCGATGGAGTGGCCCGTGGCCAGTGTGCCGGAAAGGTCGATGCCGCCGACCGTACCGAAGCCGCCCAGCAGCGCGCCTTCTGCCACGGTCACCGTGCCGCCCAGCGTGGCCTCGGGAAAACCGTCGCCGCCGACGACCAGGGCGCCGGCCTGGACCGTGGTGGCACCGGTGAAAGCCGTGTTGTCGCCATTGAGGATCAGCTCGCCGGCACCGGCCTTGGCCAGGGTACCGCTGCCGGACAGGGTGCCGTCGAAGGTGCCGTTGCCAGCCTGCATGAACACCAGCTTGGCCTGGTTGGCGATGGCGCCTTGCAGGCTGCCGGTGTCGCCGGCCAGCGTACCCGCCGCCACCGTGGTGCCGCCGGAGTACGTGTGGGCGCCGGTCAGGGTGAGGGTGCCGTGGCCTTGCTGCACAAGCGAGCCGTTGCCGGAGATCACGCCGTCAAAAGTGACATCGTCGCTGCGGTCGAAGGCCAGCGTGCCGCTGTTGGCCACGTTGCCCACGATGGCACCGGTCGTGCCGCCATCACCTATTTGCAGCGTACCCGCCGCAATCGTGGTGCCGCCGGTGTAGGTGTGGGTACCGGTCAGGGTGAGGGTGCCGTGGCCTTGCTGCACAAGCGAGCCGTTGCCGGAGA
>CAZMXV010000206.1:0-3359 GCA_964570295.1 uncultured Rhodanobacteraceae bacterium | reverse complement strand
GCATCCACCGCAAGATCGGCATGAGCGGCGGCCTGTTCACCAACATCCTGCTGCGTGAAACCGGGCTGGACATCACCGAGGAGCGCGTCAAGCGCCTGCGCGAACACCATGCCGCCGCCTACGGGCGCCTGGCCAGCGGTATTCGTCCCCTGCCCGGCGCACGCGAACTGCTGAAGTACCTCACCGCGCAGGACCTGCCCTGGGCCGTGGCCACCAGCGGACGCATGGAAACGGCCGCGCACAATCTCAAGGCCCTGGGCGTCGATCCGGACCGCGTGCCGGTGGTGACGCGCGACCAGGTGCGCTACGCCAAGCCGGATCCGGACCTGTTCCTGGCCGCGGCCGAACGCCTCGGCGTGGACATCGGCCAGTCCCTGGTCATCGGCGACAGCATCTGGGACATGCTGGCCGCGCAGCGGGCGCGCACCTTGGGCGTGGGCCTGTTGTCCGGCGGCTATGGCGCCGAGGAGCTGCAGCGGGCCGGCGCCTTCAGGGTGTACGAGGACCCGGCCGACCTGCTCGAACACGTGGACGAAGTGGCCGGCCGGCGCTGAGGCCGGAAAAGGTCACCGGCCATCGCGGCCACGGGCCGTTTTCACGACGATGACAGGATATCCCGCATGGCCGGCCGGGGATCGGGGCGGGGTTTTCGGGAGACCCCCGGAGGGATTCAATCGCCGGCTGCCGCCGATTTGCCGGGGTGTCCCCGGTCCCGGTTCGCGGCACGAAAGTCCGGCTTCCGGGCCCTAACTTTCCGTTTACTCTCCGTCAGGCTCCATCAGGTTACGCTAGCCCCCATCCACTTCCACGGGAGGTCCATCATGCGCATCCACCACATGTTTCCCGTCATGGCCATCGCGCTGCTCGGCGCCTGTTCGTCGCCCTCGGCACCCGGCGACAGTCCGGTATCGGCCTTGTCCGCGCCGGTACCGCGCGCGGCGCCGACGGATGCCACGCTCGGCTCGCCGGCCTGGTATGCCTGGGTCGACAAGAACCTCGGTATCAGCGACGGTCAGGGTCACGGACCCGATCCGGGCTCGGAGGAATGGAACCAGGCCGTGCAGCGCAAGCTGGGGCAGGAGGCACCGCAGTCGACCCCCGGTTCGCCGGAATGGCAGCAGTCGGTGGATGCGCTGCTGCGCACGCGCCTGCCCGCCGGTGCGGCATCCGTGCCGCACTGATGTCGCGGACGGGGGTCAGGCCTCGGCCAGGCCGTAGCTTTTCAGCAGGGCGTGCGGATCCGGCTCGCGGCCGCGGAAGGCGACGAAGTTTTCCAGCGCGGGGCGCGTGGCGCCCCGGCCCAGGATCTCGCGACGGAAGGCATCGCCGGTGGCGCGGTCGATGACCCCGGCGGCTTCGAACCGGTCGAAGGCGTCCGCCGACAGCACCTCGGCCCACAGATAGCTGTAGTAGCCGGCCGCGTAGCCGCCGGCGAAGACGTGCGTGAAGGCGTGCGGGAAGCGCTGCCAGGCCGGCGGATGCAGCACCGACACCTGCTTGCGCACGTCCTCCAGTACCGCCATGGCGCGGGCGCCGCGGTCCGGGTCGTATTCCAGGTGCAGGCGGAAATCGAACAGGGCGAATTCCAGTTGCCGCACCAGGAACAGGCCGGCATGGAAGTGGCGGGCCTCCAGCATGCGCCGGTAAAGCTCGTCCGGCAGGCGTTCGCCGGTCTTGTAGTGACGCGCGAACAGGTCCAGCGTGGTGCGGTCCCAGCCGAAGTTTTCCATGAACTGGCTGGGCAGCTCCACGGCATCCCACTCCACGCCGTCGATGCCGCCCACCGACGGAACGTCCACGTCGGTCAACAGGTGGTGCAGGCAGTGGCCGAATTCGTGGAACAGGGTCAACACGTCGTCGTGGGTGATGAGCGCCGGCGCGTCTTCGGTCGGCGGCGCGAAGTTGCAGGTCAGGAAGGCGACCGGCTGTTGCAGCGCGTCGCCGTCGCGGAAGCGGGCCCGGCACACGTCCATCCAGGCGCCGCCGCGCTTGCCTTTGCGTGCGTAGATGTCCATGTACAGGCCCGCGAAGGGCTTCCCGTCGGCATCCTGCACCTCGTAGTAGCGCACGTCGGGGTGCCACGTGTCGATGTCCTCGCGCCGGGCCAGCCGGATGCCGTAGAGCTGGCCGGTGAGGGCGAACAGGCCGTCGATGACGGCGGGCGCGGCGAAGTAGGGCTTGAGTTGTTCTTCGTCCAGCGCGTAGCGCTCGCGGCGCAGCTTTTCCGCGGCCCAAGCCATGTCCCAGGCTTCCAGGTCGTCCAGGTCCAGATGCTCGCGCGCGAACCGCCGCAACGCGTCAAGCTCGCGTCGCGCCACCGGGCGGGCGCGCTCCACCAGGTCGCGCAGGAAGTCCATCACCGTCAACGGCGAATCGGCCATCTTGGTGGCCAGCGACTCTTCGGCGGCATTGTCGAAGCCGAGCAGCCGCGCGGCCTCGTGGCGCAGGGCCATGAGTTTCTCGATGCGGGCGGAGTTGTCGTGCCTGCCGGCATCCGGCCCCTGGTCGGAGGCCCGGGTCTGGTAGGCCCAGTAGACCTTTTCGCGCAGCTTGCGGTCGTCGGCGTAGGTCATCACGGCCTGCACCGAGGGCTGTTTCAGCGTGATCAGGAAGCCGTCCATGTCCTGCTCGCGCGCGTACTGGCGCAGCACCGCCCGACCGGAGTCGGGAATCCCGGCCAGGTCGCGCTCGTCGGTGACGTGGTGCTGCCAGGCGTCGGTGGCGTCGAGCACCGCGTTGGCGAAATCGGTACCCAGTTTCGACAGCTCGTTGGCGATGGCGCGGAAGCGGCTGCGCGCGGGTTCCTCCAGTGCCACGCCGGACAGCCGGAAATCGCGCAGCGCATGTTCCAGGGCGGCGGCGCGTTCGCGCGGCATATCGGCACCGGCGCGGTCGGCGACGCGCTGCACGGCCTCGTAGAGCGCGCGGTTCTGGCCCAGCTCACTGGAAAAGGCGGTGATCTTTTCCAGGGCGGCCATGTAGGCCTTGCGCAGCGCCGGCGTGTCGGCCACCGAATGCAGGTGGCCAACCGGCGCGAAGGCGTTGGCCAGCCGCTGCTCCAGACGCTCCTGCGCCAGCATCACGTGCTCGAAGTCGGATGCGGTGCCGGTACCGGTGATGGCGTCCACGGCCTGGCGGTAGTCGGCCAGGATGGCATCGATGGCCGGCTCCACGTGTTCGGGACGGATGGCGGAAAAGGCCGGCAGGCCGGTTGCGGCGAGCAGGGGATTGTCGTTGGGCATGAAAACGGCCTGGTCGGGGGATGGTTCAAGCGTGGTGTTCGCGCAGGCCGAAATCAAGCCGTCCGGTTCAGGGTTTGCGCGGCACCGGCGTGGCATGGCCGGCCTGATGCAGGACCA
>CAZMXV010000205.1:0-3403 GCA_964570295.1 uncultured Rhodanobacteraceae bacterium | reverse complement strand
CCACCAGCGCCGGCTTCCTCGGTCCGCACGACGACGTGGTCGTGCCCAGCGAGGACTACGGCATCGACCTGGAAGCCGAAGTCGTGGTTGTCACCGACGATGTGCCGATGGCACCGACGCCGGAGCAGGCCGCCGGCCACATCCAGCTGATCGGCCTGGTCAACGACGTCAGCCTGCGCGGCCTGATCCCGGGCGAGCTGGCCAAGGGCTTCGGTTTCCTGCAGTCCAAGCCGCGTTCGGCGCTGTCGCCGGTGTTCGTCACGCCCGACGAGCTGGGCGACGCCTGGAAGGACAGCAAGCTGCACCTGCCCATGCGCACCTGGCTCAACGGCGAATGGCTGGGCGAGGCGCGCTGCGGCGTGGACATGCAGTTCGATTTCGGGCAACTGGTGGCGCATGCCGCGAAAACCCGCCCGCTGGCGGCCGGCTGCATCATCGGTTCGGGCACCATCGCCAACCAGGACACCTCGCTGGGCGCGTCCTGCCTGGCCGAGCAGCGCACCGTGGAAAAACTGCGCGACGGCGAGCCGAAGACCCCGTTCCTGAAATACGGCGACAAGGTGCGCATCGAGATCACCGACGCCGACGGCAAGAGCATCTTCGGCGCCATCGAGCAGACCATCGCTCCGCTGAAGGGCTGAGTGCATACCCCGGGAGCCGCCGGCAACGGCGGCCTTCCCGGGCTTTTCGCCATTTCGCCGCGGGGGCCGCCATCGTCGTGTCGCGCCTTTCCTTCCTGCACGGCATGGACGCGGTGACGTATCATGAACGTTGCGGTCCGCCACAAGCCAGTCATGCACAGCAAGCACCCGACATCCGTCCGCGATCCTTCCCAGGTCACGCCGATCACCGACGACGGCGATGAGCGGACATTCTGCTCGTCCTGCGCCTTTTCCGGCGCCTGCATCGCCGCCGGCTACGGCAAGAGCGACCTGTACGAGCTGCACTGCCTGGTGGAGCACACCGGCCCGTTCGAGCCCGGTACGCACGTGTTCCGCACCGGCGACGCCTTCCGCGCGATCTACGCGGTGCGTTCGGGCATGGTCAAGACGGTGATGGTCGATGCCGACGGCCGCGAGCAGGTGCTGGGCTTCTACCTGCCGGGCGAGGTGGTCGGTCTCAATGCCATTTATCCGGAACACTATCCCTGCGACGCGGTGACGCTCGAGCCCACCGAGTTCTGCCGTTTCTCGTTCCCGGCCATGAGTGCCCTGGCCGCGCGCGTGCCCAGCGTGCAGCAGCACCTGTTCCGGCTGCTCAGCAAGGAGCTGGGCACGGCCTCGCTGCTGGCCGGCGACCACAGCGCCGATGAGCGCATGGCGGCCTTCCTGGTCGATCTGGGCGAGCGCTACGCGCTGCGTGGCATGTCCGCCACCCGGTTCCGGCTCAGCATGTCGCGTGCCGACATCGCCAACTACCTGCGCCTGGCGGCGGAAACCGTCAGCCGCGTGCTGGGCCGTTTCCGCGAGCAGGGCGTGCTGCACATCGAGGGGCGCCACGTCGAAATCCTGGATGCGGCAGTCCTGCGCGAACGCGCGCGCTGCGTGCTCAACCGCTGACCGGCCCGCGCCCGCGCCGCCACACCGCGGCCACGACTGACCTGGATCAGGACCCACGGACAGCCGCGGTTGCATCATGGGAGCGGTTTTTCCCTACACTGCGGACATGTCCGAGACCACGCAAACCCGAGCCATTCCGGCCGACCTGCCACGCCTGCTGGCGGCGGCCCCGCACCGCCCGTTGTTCCTGGCCGGCACCATCGCGGTGATGCTGACCATGCTGTGGTGGACGCTGGAGCTGGCGTCGATGCGCTTCGGCTGGGCAGGCTGGCCGCAGCCGGCGGGCATCCCGCCGGGCTGGGCACACGCCATGGCCATCCAGTACGGCCTGTTCCCGCTGTTCATGTTCGGCTTCCTGATGACCACCTTCCCGCGCTGGATGGACGGCCCGATGGTACCGCCATGGCGCTACCTGCCGGTGGCCGGCAGCGTGCTGCTGGGCTACGTGCTGGCCAATGCGGGCTATCTCGCCCTGCCGGGCCTGGTGAAGGCGGGCTACCTGCTGATGCTGCTGGGTTACGTTGTCGGCGTGGTCACCCTGGCCGGCGTGCTGCGCCGTGCCGAGAACCGCAACCGGCACGGCTGGTCGTGCCTGCTCGCGTTCGGCGTGGGCACGCTGGGGCTGGCGGTGTTCACGGCGGTGCTCCTGGGCATCGTGCCGGCCGCGTGGGGCTGGTTTTCGGTGAAGCTCGGCACCTACGTGTTCCTGCTGCCCATCTACGTGACGGTGTGCCACCGCATGCTGCCGTTCTTCACGCGCAATATCCTCATGCGGGCCGGCAGCGGCTACGAGATGGTGCGCCCCGGCTGGAGCTTGCCGGTGATCTGGGCGCTGCTGCTGCTGCATTTCGTGCTGGAGTGGCGCAACCTCCTGGCCTGGCGCGCGCTGGCCGACGTGCCGCTGGCGCTGGTGTTCGCCTGGCATGCCGTGAAGTGGCAGCCGTGGCGGGCCATGCGCCCGGGGCTGCTGGCGGTGCTGCACCTGGCTTTCGCCTGGCTGCCGCTGGCCTTCGTGCTGTTCTCGATCCAGGACATCGCCCTGGCGCTGGGCGGACCGATGCTGCTGGGGCGCGCGCCGCTGCATGCCCTGGCGATCGGCTTCTTCGGTTCGATGCTGGTGGGCATGGTCACGCGCGTCACGCACGGCCATTCGGGGCGGCCGCTGCAGATGGGTTTCGTGCCCTGGCTCTGCTTCGGCCTGCTGCAACTGGTGGCGGTGGTGCGCATCGTGGCCGAGGTGGCGCCGGACATGTATTTGTGGCTGGTGGTGGCCGGGGCCGGCTGGTTGCTGGCCTTCCTGCCCTGGGTGGCGCGCGGCATGTGGATCTACCTCACGCCGCGCCTGGACGGCAAGGCGGGCTGAGCGGTGCCGGTGGCCTGGTACTGGCCGGTCCTGTACACCCACGTCACCTGCGTGGTGCTGTCGGGCAGCCTGTTTTTCACGCGCGGCTGCCTGGTGCTGGCGGGCGTGGCGCTGGCCAATGCCGCCTGGGTGAAGCGGCTCTCCTACGTGATCGACACCACGCTGCTGGCCGCGGCCATCATGCTGACGCTGATCCTGCACCAGTACCCGTTCGTGCAGGCCTGGCTGACGACCAAGGTGCTGCTGCTGGTGCTCTACATCGTGCTGGGCGTGTTCGCGCTGCGCCGTGGGCGCACCCGGGGCGTCCGCGCGGGGTGTTTCGCGGCGGCGCTGGCGGTGTTCCTGTTCATCGTCAGCGTGGCGGTCACGCACAGTCCGCAGGGCGCGCTGCTGTGGCTGGGCTGACCCAGGTCACGTCGCCGGCATCGGCGCCGGCGCATACTTGAGCCGTTTTCCGACCTGGATGCATTGCCATGGGCAC
>CAZMXV010000204.1:0-3470 GCA_964570295.1 uncultured Rhodanobacteraceae bacterium | reverse complement strand
ACGTGTGGCTGCCCGATTCGATGGAAGGCCCGACGCCGATCTCGGCCCTGATCCACGCCGCGACCATGGTCACGGCCGGCATCTTCATGGTGGCGCGCATGTCGCCCATCTACGAACTGTCCTCGGGTGCGCTCAGCTTCGTGATGATCATCGGTGCCACCGGTGCGTTGTTCACCGGCCTGATCGGCATCGTGCAACACGACATCAAGCGCGTGATCGCCTATTCGACGCTGTCGCAGCTGGGCTACATGACGGTGGCCCTGGGCGTGTCGGTGTACGCCGGCGCGGTGTTCCACCTGATGACCCACGCGTTCTTCAAGGCGCTGCTGTTCCTTGGCGCCGGCTCGGTCATCATCGCCATGCACCACGAGCAGGACATGCGCTACATGGGCGGCCTGCGCAAGTACATGCCGATCACCTGGATCACCATGTGGTGCGGCTCGATCGCGCTGATGGCGGTGCCGTTCACTTCCGGCTTCTTCTCCAAGGACATCATCATCGAGGCCGCCGGCGAGTCGCATCGCTGGGGTTCGGGCTACGCCTACTTCTGCGTGATGGCCGGTGCCTTCGTGACCGCCGTCTACACCTTCCGGCAGATGTTCCTGACTTTCCACGGCAAGGAAAAGTTCGAGGTGGTGCACGGTCATGGCGATGCGCACGGGCATGATCTGAAGCCCGGCCAGCTGCATCATGCGCCCAAGGAATCGCCGTGGGTGGTGACGGTGCCGCTGGTGCTGCTGGCCATCCCGTCGCTGGTGATCGGCTTCCTGACCATCCAGCCGATGCTGTTCGGCGGCTGGTTCGGCAAGGCCATCCAGGTGGCTCCGGAGCACGACATCCTGGGCGAGATGGCGGGCGAGTTCCATGGTCCGCTGGCGATGGCGCTGCACGGCTTCACCAGCCTGCCGTTCGCGCTGGTGGTGCTGGCCTTCGTGATCTGCACCTACATCTACCTGTTCAATCCGGCCGTGGCGGACCGCGTGCGCAAGGCGCTGAACCCCGTCTACGTCATCCTGGACCGCAAGTTCTGGGTCGACGAGGTGTACTACGGCGTGTTCGCCCGCGGTGGCCTGAAGTTCGGGCGCGCGCTGTGGAAGGGGGGCGACGCGGCCTTCATCGACGGCGTGGTCGTCAACGGCACCAGCCGCCTGGTCGGCCGGGTGTCCGCCGTGGCGCGCCGCATGCAGTCGGGTCTGCTGTATCACTACGCGTTCGCCATGATCGTGGGCCTGATCCTGTTGCTGGGCGGATTCTGGTGGCTGGGAGGCACGGCATGAACGCACATGTGTCGGCATGGACGGGACCGGGGAACCGGCATTGCCGGACCCGCTGGCGCGTTGATCCCGCCCTGTACCACGCATCCATGCCACATCGTTCCACCCGGTTCCCGGTTCCCGGTCCCCGGTCCCAATCCAAGGATTTCGCATGAACCACTGGCCCATCCTGAGCCTGCTGATCTGGCTGCCCATCGTCGGCGCATTGCCGGTGCTGATCGCGGGGCGCGCGCGCGCCATGCGCTGGATTGCCCTGCTGGTCAGCATCGCGACGTTCATCGTCAGCCTGTTCCTGCTGCCGGCCTTCGACGCGGGCAGCGCGGCCCTGCAGCTGACCGAGGTCCATCACTGGATTCCGGCGCTGGACGTCAACTATGCCCTGGGCGTGGACGGCATCGCCGTGGCGCTGATCCTGCTGACCACCATCGTCGGTCCGCTGGTGATCATCGGCGCCTGGGAAGTCATCCAGCAGAAGGCCAGCCAGTACATGGCCTGCATGCTGATCCTGGAAGGCCTGCTGATCGGCCTGTTCACGGCCACCGACGCGCTGCTGTTCTACGTGTTCTTCGAGGCCATGCTGATCCCGATGTTCATCCTCATCGGCGTCTGGGGTGGCCCGCGGCGCGTGTACGCCACGCTGAAGTTCTTCATCTACACGTTCCTGGGTTCGATCTGCTTCCTGATCGGACTGCTGTACCTGCACAGCCAGGCCGGCACCTTCGACATGGCCGCGCTGGCTGATTACCCCCTGTCGATGACGCAGCAAACGTGGCTGTTTTTCGCCTTCCTGATCGCTTTCGCGATCAAGGTCCCGATGGTGCCGGTGCACACCTGGTTGCCGGACGCCCACGTGGAGGCGCCGACCGGCGGTTCGGTGTGGCTGGCCGCGGTGATGCTGAAGGTGGGTACCTACGGCTTCCTGCGCTTCTCACTGCCGATCGTGCCGGACGCGTCGTACGAGTACGTGTGGCTGATGATCGTGCTCAGTCTGATTCCCATCGTCTACATCGGCTACGTGGCGCTGGTGCAGGAGGACATGAAGAAGCTGGTGGCGTACTCGTCCATCGCGCACATGGCCTTCGTGACCCTGGGCATCTTCATCGCCTTCGTGCTGGTGCGCGACATGCACAACATGGATGCCGCGGCCCTGGGCATGCAGGGCGCCATGGTGCAGATGATCTCGCACGGCTTCGTTTCCGGCGCCATGTTCTCGTGCATCGGCGTGATGTACGACCGCCTGCACACCCGCGAGATCAGCGCCTACGGCGGCCTGGTCAAGGTGATGCCGTGGTTCGCCTTCTTCATGGTGCTGTTCTCCATGGCCAACACCGGCCTGCCCGGCACCAGCGGCTTCGTGGGCGAATTCATGGTGATTCTGGCCAGCTTCAGCGCCAACCCGTGGGTGGCCCTGGTCGCGGCCTTCACGCTGATCATCGCCGCCGCCTACACGCTGTACCTGGTCAAGCGCATCATCTGGGGCGACGTCACCAGCGAGAAGGTGGCCGCCATGACCGACATCAACATGCGCGAGACCATCGTGCTGACGGTGTTCGGCGTGTTCGTGCTGGCCATCGGCATCTGGCCGGACCCGCTTATTCAACTGATGGGTGCGTCGATCGAGCACCTGGTCGATCAACTGGCCGTCACCAAGGTTTGAGGAACGTCGCATGCTGAGCTGGAACGACATTCTCGTGTTGCTGCCGGAAGCCTATCTGGTGGTGGCGGTATGCGTACTGTTGCTGCTGGATGCCTGGCTGAAGCCGGAGCAGCGCAACATCACCCACTGGCTGGCGATCGGCATCACCATCGTCACCGGGGTGCTGGTGGTGATGGGGCAGCCCGACGGCAGCGTGTCCGCCTTCGGCGGCATGTTCGTGCGTGACGGCGTGGCCGAGATCGTCAAGGTGTTCGGCCTGCTGGCCGTGCTGCTGATCTTCATCTTCGCGCGCCCCTACCTGCGCGAGCGTCAGCTGCACATCGGCGAGTTCTACGCGCTGATGCTGTTCGCGGTGCTGGGCCTGATGCTGCTGTCCTCGGCCGGCAATCTGGTGGTGGTGTACCTGGGCCTGCAGATGCTGGCGCTGGCGTCCTACACCCTGGTCGCGATCAACCGCGACTCGCCGTTGTCCTCCGAGGCGGCCATCAAGTACTTCGTGCTGAGCGCGCTGGCCTCGGGCATGCTGCTGTACGGCATGT
>CAZMXV010000203.1:0-3484 GCA_964570295.1 uncultured Rhodanobacteraceae bacterium | reverse complement strand
TGGTCAACCAGACCTTCCTCAACGACACCGTGGCCACCGGCAGCGGCGGCAACCCGGAAATCGACCCTTACAAGTCGTACAACTTCAACGTGTCGGCCGAATGGTATTTCGCGCCGCAGTCGGTGCTGGCCGGATCGGTGTTCTTCAAGCACGTGCTGAACTACATCCTGCAGACGCCGGCGACGGAGCGCCATTACAACTCCATCAAGGACAACGACCCGGCCTCCTGGGCCAACCTGGTCGGCTCGCACGGGTGCGACGCCAGCGGCGTGTGCGACTACAGCGTCACGCGCCCGCACAACGGCGGCGGCGCCCGCATCCGCGGCTTCACCATCAATTACCAGCAGGCATTCGCGGACACCGGTTTCGGCCTGGCGGCGAACTACACCTACGCCAGCGGCAAGACCGATGCCGGCACGTCCATGCCGTACCTGTCACGCCACACGGTGAGCCTCAGCCCGTACTACGAGAAGGGCGCCTTCAGTGCCCGCGTCAACTACAACTGGCGCAGCAGCTACGAAGGCGTGGGCTACGTGGCCGGCGCTCCGGCGGCGACCACCGACGACTACGCCGACCTCAGCGCCAGCGTGGGCTACAAGTTCACCGACAACGTCTCGCTGTCGCTGGACGCCATGAATCTGCTGAACCAGAAGTACTTCCAGTACATGAAGAACCCGTTCCGTCCGGCCGCCAAGTACACCACCGGCCGGCGCTACATGGCTTCGCTGCGCTTCCGGTTCTGAGTTTCCTCCCTGCGCACAGGGAGGTGCGCTTTTCTTTCCAGTATCCCGGCATGCGCTTCCAGGAAGAGCGGGAACCGGAAAGCATCGCAGGCCGTCACGGCCGGTGCCGCATGCAGCCCTTGGGCGGCCCGTCGCCGCGACGTCCCTTAATGTAGTCACGGCACGCCTCTCGCGCGTGCCGTTTTTGACGGATCTCGGAAAGGCCATGGACAGGCACCGCCGGTACCTGAAACCCCGATCTCCGGGAGAAGTGTCATGCGTCGTTTGCGTTGGTGGTTGTCCACACTCCTTGCCGTCACGGCCTGTACCTGCGCCTCCGCCGCGCCAGCCCGCACGGTGCCGCCCTGGTCACTGCTGCCCCAGCCGGCCCGCCTGGCCCCGGCCGGCCACGGCGCGGTCGTGGTCGGCAACGGCGACCGCATCGGCATCGAAGCCCCGGACCCGGCCGGCCTGGAAGCCATGGCGCGCCGTTTCGCCGCCCGGGTGAAGACCCTGCGCGGACTGCGGCTCGAGGTCGACCCGGCCGGCCGGGATCCGCGCATCATGCTCCGGCTGGACCCCGACGCCGACATCGAAAGCGACGCGGGTTACCGCATCCACATCGGCGACGGACACATCCGCGCCACCGCCCGTACCCCGCGCGGACTGTTCTACGCCAGTGTCAGCATCGGCCAGCTTCTCACTCCGGACGCCGGCCGCGGCGAGGTGGCCGTCGCCGCGGGCGACATCGCCGACCACCCGCGCTACCGGTGGCGCGGCTTCATGCTCGACTCGGTACGGCACTTCCAGTCCGTCGACGACATCAAGAAGATCATCGACTGGATGGCGCTGCACAAGCTCGACGTGCTGCACTGGCACCTCACCGACGACCAGGGATGGCGCCTGGAAATCAAGCGCTACCCCGCCCTCGTCGACACCGCCTCGTGCCGCCCCGCCGTCGGCCCCGACGCCGCGCTCACCGGAAGTCCGGACAAGCCGTACTGCGGTTTCTATACCCAGGACCAGGTGCGCGAACTGGTGCGCTACGCGGCCGACCGCTTCATCACCATCGTGCCGGAAATCGAGATGCCGGGCCATGCCCAGGCCGCCCTGCACGCCTACCCCGAGCTCGGCGCGAGCGGCAGGCGGCCGCCGGTGTCCACCAAGTGGGGTATCACACCATGGCTGTATGCACCCGACGAACAAAGCCTGCACTTCCTGGAGAATGTGCTCGACGAAGTGATGGCGTTGTTTCCCTCCCGGCATATCCACATCGGCGGCGACGAGGCGTACAAGGCCCAATGGGAAGCCTCGCCCGCGGTGCGCGCGCGTCTGAAAGCACTGGGACTCAAGGACATGGACGCCCTGCAGGGCTGGATGGTCGACCGGATCGGCGCCTACCTCGCCGCCCACGACCGCATCCTGATCGGCTGGGATGAAATCCTCTCCGGCGGCGAACTGCCGGCCTCCGCCGTGGTGATGAGCTGGCATGGCGTGGACGGCGCCGTAAACGCGGCCGAAAAAGGCCACGACACCGTGCTTTCGCCCTCGCCCATGCTGTACCTCGACCATGTCCAGTCGGACGCCCACGACGAGCCACCGGGCCGACCACTGGTGGAAAGCCTCCAGGACATCTACACGTTCAATCCGTCTCCGGCCGGGCTCACGCCTTCGCAGGCCGGCCATATCCTCGGCCTGCAGGCCAACCTGTGGGCGGAATACATGCCCACCTTCGCGCGCGCGCAACACGCGGTGTTCCCGCGCATGGCCGCCTGGGCCGAGGTGGCATGGTCGCCGGCTCCGGCCATCGACTGGAAAGGTTTTCTGAAACGCATGCCGGCGCAGGTCGCGCGCTACCAGGCCCTGGGCATCGCCTACGCCGACAGCGCCTGGGCGCCGCGCTTCACGCTGCAGGCGGAGGACGGCGCGGTCCGGGTCACGTTGTCCAACCAGAGCGGCCAGGGCCGCATCCGCTACACCACCGACGGCAGCACGCCGACCGCGCAGTCGAGCCTCTACAAGCAGCCCCTCGAACTGCCGGCCGCCGCGGCCACCACCCTGCGCGCCGCCACCTTCACGGACGGCGGGCTGCAACTGGCCGCGCCGCGCGCCCGCCATGTCAGCTCCGCGGCGCTGCTGACGCGCCACAGCGACCAGCTCGCCACCTGCAGCCACAAGGCGCCACTGCGGCTCGAGGACGACCGTCCGCTGGACGGCCCGCGCCCGGTGTACCTGGTGGACATCATGGACACCTGCTGGTTGTGGAAGGAAGCGCCGCTGGACGGCATCCACACCCTCGCCCTCGTGGTCGGCAACCTGCCGTGGAACTACGAGCTGGCCAGCGCGACCGACGGTGTGGTGGCGCGTCCCGAAGCCACGCCGCACGGCGAGATCGAGGTACGCCTGGACACCTGCCAGGGCCGGCGCCTGGCCCGCCTGCCGCTGGCCGAGGCCGCGCAAAGCGACGGCCAGACCACGCTCACGGCCACGCTGCCCGCGCTGCAGGGCCCGCACACGCTGTGCATCTTCGCCACCGGCGATCCGCGCGAGGGCCGCATGTGGGCCATCGACACGGTGACGCTGTCACCCGGTGCCCCGTAGACATCTCGACCCCCGCTTGCTTGTAGCAGTCCGGGGGCCGGAAAGGATTCTGGACTATCGCGGCCATGGGCCGCGATTGCTCTTGCCGGTACTCGCTCGCCGGGCGAACAACCGGGTAAGCTGGCGCGGGCACCCGATACGGAAAACCCATGAGCCAGTTC
>CAZMXV010000202.1:0-3550 GCA_964570295.1 uncultured Rhodanobacteraceae bacterium | reverse complement strand
GGGGGGCGCGGGCGCGGGCGCGCGCGGGGGGGGGGCGGGGGGGGGGGGGGGGCCCGCGCCCCCACGGCCCTTGAGCGCTCGAGTGCACGGGGGGCGGGGCACGGGGGGACCGTCCCGGACCATGCAAATCCGCCTCACGGCTGTTGACATCGATTCCGGTTTCGGCATATACGCCGCCCATCCCGGCCGAAGGGCTTGTCCCTGCGGGCCGATATCAGAACTGTAGTGGTCACGATCCGGGCCAGTGCGCGCCCCGATCCTCTGGAAGCCCACCGCGTCGTACCGGCAGGTAGCAGGGTACGGATGCGGTTGTTCCGTTTTGCGGACGCGCAAGACGCGCCAGAGTCGAAGAAACCCGCGCGGGGGATGCGCGCCCCGGGCAGACACATGTGTTGAGAAATGGGGAACAAGACCCGATGCCGACGATTCAGCAGCTGATCCGCAAGCCGCGGCAGCCCAAGACCAGAGCCCAGAAGTCCATGCATCTGCAGGGCTGCCCGCAAAAGCGCGGCGTGTGTACGCGCGTCTACACCACCACCCCGAAAAAGCCGAACTCGGCGATGCGGAAGGTGGCCAAGGTGCGCCTGACCAACGGCTTCGAGGTGATCAGCTACATCCCGGGCGAGAGCCACAACCTGCAGGAGCACTCGGTGGTGCTGATCCGCGGCGGTCGTGTCAAGGACCTGCCGGGCGTGCGCTACCACACCGTGCGCGGCAGCCTGGATTGCGCCGGCGTGGCCAAGCGCCGCAATTCGCGCTCCAAGTACGGCGCCAAGAAGCCCAAGAGCTGATCGGTTCCGATCCGCTACCGAAATGCAAGGCGGCCACGGCAGGCCGCATGTCACGCGGGCCGGAGGCCTGCCAATCACAACGGACACATGAATCATGTCGCGTAAAGGTTCCCATCCCGCCCGAGTGATCCTTCCGGATCCCAAGCACGGCAGCGAGCTGATCGCCCGCTTCATCAACATGGTGATGAAGAGCGGCAAGAAGTCGGTCGCCGAAGGCATCGTCTATGGCGCCCTGGAGCACCTGGGTGAAAAGCACGCCGAGCCGGTCGAGCTGGTCGAGAAGGCGTTGGGCAACGTCGCCCCCGTCGTCGAGGTGAAGTCCCGCCGCGTCGGTGGCGCCACCTATCAGGTGCCTGTCGAAGTGCGCTCCAGCCGCCGCATGGCGCTGGCCATGCGCTGGGTGATCGACGCCGCGCGCAAGCGCAGCGAGGTTTCCATGCCGCGCAAGCTGGCCGCCGAACTGGCCGACGCTTCCGAGCAGCGTGGCGGCGCCGTCAAGAAGCGCGAAGAAACCCACCGCATGGCCGAAGCCAACAAGGCCTTCTCGCACTACCGCTGGTAAAAGATCATGGCACGTACCACACCTCTCGACCGCTATCGCAATTTCGGCATCATGGCCCACATCGATGCGGGCAAGACGACCACGACCGAGCGCATCCTGTTCTACACCGGCGTGAACCACAAGCTGGGTGAGACGCACGAAGGCGCCGCCACCATGGACTGGATGGAGCAGGAGCAGGAGCGCGGCATCACCATCACGTCCGCCGCCACCACGTGCTTCTGGGAAGGCATGGATCACACCCTGCCCAAGCACCGGTTCAACATCATCGACACCCCGGGGCACGTCGACTTCACCATCGAGGTGGAGCGTTCCCTGCGCGTGCTCGACGGTGCCGTGTTCGTGTTGTGCGCGGTGGGCGGTGTGCAGCCGCAGTCCGAGACGGTGTGGCGCCAGGCCAACAAGTACGGCGTGCCGCGCCTGGCCTTCGTCAACAAGATGGACCGTGTCGGCGCCAACTTCGACAAGGTCTGCGAGCAGCTGAAGTCGCGCCTGGGTGCGCACCCGGTGCCGATGCAGGTGCCGATCGGCGCCGAGGACGACTTCGAGGGTGTCGTCGACCTGGTCAAGATGAAGGCCATCTACTGGGACATGGAGTCGCATGGCACCAAGTTCGATTACCGCGAGATCCCGGCCGAGCTGAAGGAGAAGGCCGAGGCGGCGCGTGAATTCCTGGTGGAGTCCGCTGCGGAAGCCTCCGAGGCGTTGATGGACAAGTACCTGGAAGAGGGTGAGCTGAGCGAGGACGATATCCTGGCCGGCCTGCGCGCGGGCACGCTGGAGAACGGCATCATTCCCGTGTTCTGCGGTACCGCCTTCAAGAACAAGGGTGTGCAGGCCATGCTGGACGGCGTGGTGCACCTGCTGCCGTCGCCTTCGGACCGCCCGCCGGTCGAAGGCATCGACGAGAACGAGCAGCCGGCCAACCGCCCCTCCGACGACAAGGCGCCGTTCTCGGCGCTGGCGTTCAAGATCATGACCGATCCGTTTGTCGGTTCGCTGAGCTTCTTCCGCGTCTACTCGGGCGTGCTGAATGCCGGCGATGCCGTCTACAACCCGGTCAAGATGAAGAAGGAGCGCGTGGGCCGCATCCTGCAGATGCATTCCAATGACCGCAAGGAAATCAAGGAAGTGCGTGCCGGTGACATCGCCGCGGCGGTGGGCCTGAAGGACGTCACCACCGGTGACACTCTGTGTGCACAGGACAGCATCATCACCCTGGAGCGCATGGTCTTCCCGGATCCGGTCATCTCGATGGCCGTGGAACCGAAGACCAAGTCCGACCAGGAGAAGATGAGCGTGGCCCTGGGCCGTCTGGCGCAGGAGGATCCGTCCTTCCGCGTGCGTACCGACGAGGAGTCGGGCCAGACCATCATCTCCGGCATGGGCGAGCTGCACCTGGACATCCTGGTCGACCGCATGAAGCGCGAGTTCAACGTCGAGGCCAACATCGGCAAGCCGCAGGTGGCCTACCGCGAGGCCATCACGCAGCCGGTGCGCGCCGAAGGCAAGTTCGTGCGCCAGTCGGGCGGCAAGGGCCAGTACGGTCACGTGGTCCTGGAACTGGAGCCGCAGGAGCGCGGCGTCGGCTACGAGTTCGTCAACCAGATCGTTGGCGGCGTGGTGCCGAAGGAATACATCGGCGCGGTCGACAAGGGTATCCAGGAAGCCATGGAGAGCGGTCCGCTGGCCGGCTTCCCCGTCGTGGACGTCAAGATTCGCCTGGTCGACGGTTCCTACCACGAGGTCGACTCCTCGGAAATGGCGTTCAAGATCGCCGGTTCCATGGGCTTCAAGGAAGGCTTCCACAAGGCCAAGCCGGCCCTGCTGGAGCCGATCATGAAGGTCGAGGTGGTGTCGCCTGAAGACTACATGGGCGACGTCATGGGCGACATTTCCCGTCGCCGCGGTGTCCTCCAGGGTTCGGAAGACAGCCCGTCGGGCAAGCTCATCCATGCGCACGTGCCGCTGGGCGAGATGTTTGGCTACGCCACCAGCCTGCGTTCGCAGACCCAGGGGCGTGCCACCTTCACGATGGAGTTCGACCATTACGCCGAGGCGCCGAGCAGCATCGCCGAACAGGTAATGAAAAAGGCCTGACCAGGGCCACTTATCCCATACAACGTTCTTTTGAGGTTTTGAGTCATGGCAAAGGGCAAGTTTGAACGCACGAAGCCGCACGTCAATGTCGGCACGATCG
>CAZMXV010000201.1:0-3556 GCA_964570295.1 uncultured Rhodanobacteraceae bacterium | reverse complement strand
GGCCCTCGATGGCGTCCACGTCCGGCTTTTCCATCATCGACAGGAACTGGCGCGCATACGAGGACAGCGATTCCACGTAGCGGCGCTGGCCCTCGGCATAGATGGTGTCGAAGGCCAGTGACGACTTGCCGGAGCCGGACAGGCCGGTGACGACGATCAACCGGTCGCGCGGCAGGTCCAGGTCGAGGTTCTTGAGGTTGTGGGTACGCGCGCCGCGGATGCGGATCTGGCTCATGGCAGGGGAGTCCCGGGGACGAAACACCACCGAAATGGGGCGGATCAGACACTATAACAAGGCGTCGCGTCCCGACGGCACTGGCCTTGCGTGCCCGGCGCCGGGTGCTGTGCGGACTGTGGGACAATCGCGCCATTGCCCGGTCTGGCAGCCTGCCGCCGGGCGTATTCCCGGTGGCCGCATTCCGCGCCGATTTCCATTCCGGAGGCTTTTGATCATGCCCAGCGTGTACGACATCAAGCCGCGGTTCCAGGCCCTGCTGAGGCCGCTGGTGCGTCGTCTGGCGGCGGCCGGCACCACCGCCAACCAGGTGACCGTGGTGGCCATGCTGGCCTCGTTGGCGGTGGGGTTGCTGGTCGGGCTGGCCGGCGGCGCGCACCGCTGGGTCTGGGCCGGGTTGCCGCTGTGGTTGTTCGTGCGCATGGCCCTCAACGCCGTGGACGGCATGCTGGCGCGTGAGCATGGCCAGGCGTCGAAGCCGGGGGCGGTGCTGAACGAACTGGGCGACGTGGTGGCCGATGCCGGCCTGTACCTGCCGCTGGCGTTGACGGGGCTGTTTGGGCTGTGGCCGTTGTCGGTATGCGTGCTGCTGGCGCTGATGACCGAGATGACCGGCGTGATCGGCGTGCAGATCGGTGCCTCGCGCCGCTACGACGGGCCGCTGGGCAAGAGCGACCGGGCCCTGGTATTCGGGGTGCTGGGGCTGCTGCTGGCTTTCGGCCTGCCGGCAGGGTGGTGGCTGGATGCCGTGGTCTGGCTGCTGGCCCTGTTGTGTGCGTGGACGGTATGCAACCGCGCACGCTCGGCATTGCGCGAGGCGGGCGGGTGACGCCGCGCGTCGGCGGACCGGCGGTTGCGTGGCCGCGCGTGATGGCGTCTGGCATTCCTGGACTGGTGGCTGGCACGGGCGATCGTGTACGTTTTGTAGGTGTGGCGGTTCCGATTTTGATGCGGTGTCTGATGGCCCGCATGGAGGAAGCATGCTCGAATCGCTGGTCGCCCGGTCGTTGACCGGATTCATCCACCTGCTCACGGGCAGTCGCGCGCTGTGGGACGAGAAGCCGGTGCCGGGGCGTCGCGTGTACTACGGCAACCATGCCAGCCATGGCGATTTCGTGCTGCTTTGGTCGGCGCTGCCGCCGTCCCTGCGGACGCGGACCCGGCCGGTGGCCGCGGCGGACTACTGGCGCCGCGGCGCCTTGCGCCGGTACCTGATCCGGCGCGTGTTCAACGGCGTGCTGATCGAGCGTGACGCGGCCCGGCGCACCGGGGACCCGATCCAGACCATGGCCGATGCCGTCGAGGCCGGCTCGGCGTTGATCCTGTTTCCCGAGGGTACGCGCAACACCGGCGAGGGCGTGCTGCCGTTCAAGAGCGGCCTGTACCATCTGGCCGAACGCTGCGAGGGGCTTGAAGTGGTGCCGGTATGGCTGGCCAACCTGAAGCGGGTGATGCCCAAGGGGCGTGTGATCCCGCTGCCGTTGCTGTGCACGGTCCGCTTCGGTGCTCCACTGGCGCTGGCCGAGGGCGAGGACAAGCACTGCTTCCTGGAGCGGGCACGCTCGGCATTGCTGGCCCTGGCGCCGGAGGAGGCGTGATGGCGGGGGCGGACACGCAGGCACAGGCGGTCTGGCTTTTCGTCGGCATCGGCGCGGTGCTGGTGGTGGCGACGGCAGTGGGCCGCCTGCTGGCGCGCCGCGCCGCGGAGGCCGCGCGCCCCACCATCGACAATCTCAACGCGCGCATCCATGCCTGGTGGGTGATGGCGGTGCTGGTGGGAATCGCGTTCGTGTTCGGCCGGCCCGGGGTGCTGGTGTTGTTCTTCCTGGTGTCGTTGCTGGCACTGCGCGAATTCGTCACCCTGCTGCCGACCCGGCGTGGCGATTACTGGGCCCTGGTGGCGGCCTTCTATGTGGTGCTGCCGCTGCAGTACCTGTGGGTGGGCATGGGCTGGTACGGCATGTTCACGGTGTTCATCCCGGTGTATGCCTTCCTGCTGCTGCCGATCCTGGCCGCGACCGGCGACGACACCACGCGCTTCCTGGAGCGCGCGGCCAAGGTGCAGTGGGGGCTGATGATCAGCGTATTCTGCATTTCCCACGTGCCGGCGCTGCTGACGCTGGATATCCCCGGCTTCGCGCACCGCCAGCTGCTGCTGATCGCCTTTCTGGTCGTGGTGGTGCAGTCCTCGGACGTGCTGCAGTACGTGTGGGGCAAACTGTATGGACGGCACCGCATCGCGCCGGGGCTGTCGCCCTCCAAGACCTGGGAGGGTTTCGTGGGCGGCGTGGCCTCGGCCAGCCTGCTGGGTGGCCTGCTGTGGTGGATCACGCCATTTTCCTTCCTCCAGGCCATGGGCATGGCCTTGCTGGTCTGCCTGACGGGTTTCCTGGGCGGCCTGGTGATGAGCGCCATCAAGCGTGACCGCGGCATCAAGGACTGGGGCCACATGATCGAGGGCCACGGCGGCGTGCTGGACCGGCTGGACTCGGTCTGTTTCGCGGCTCCCGTGTTCTTCCATGTCACGCGTTATTTCTGGACCTGAGCTCCGCTTCCGGCTGAAAACGGGGCGCCACTTGCCCTGGCGGGCCTTTTGTCGCTAAAATCGCGGGTTCGCAATTGCGAAAACTACCAAAGAAGAACGACAGAAGGGTCAAACCATGTACGCAGTCATCAAGACCGGCGGCAAGCAGTACCGCGTGATGCAGGGTGAATACCTGCGCGTGGAGAAGCTGGACGCCGAAGTCGACGGCACCGTCACTTTCGACCAGGTCCTGCTGGTGGGCGAGGGTGAGAGCGTGACCGTCGGTGCGCCGATCGTCGAAGGTGCCACCGTCAGCGCCAAGGTGCTGAGCCACGGTCGTGGCAAGAAGGTGCGCATCATCAAGTTCCGCCGCCGCAAGCACCACAAGAAGCAGCAGGGCCACCGTCAGCACTACACCGAGATCGAGATCACCGGCATCTCCGGTGGCAAGGCATAACGAGGAGAAGCAACCATGGCACACAAAAAGGGCGTAGGTTCCAGCAAGAACGGTCGCGACTCCAATCCGAAATACCTTGGCGTCAAGATCTACGGCGGCCAGGCCATCGAGGCCGGCAACATCATCGTGCGTCAGCGCGGCACCCGGTTCCATGCCGGCAACGGCGTCGGACTCGGCCGTGACCACACGCTGTTCGCGCTCATCGACGGCAAGGTCAAGTTCACGACCCGTGGTCCCAAGGGCCGCAAGTTCGTCGACGTCGAACCGAACTGATTGGCCGGATGCTTCCGGTTCATGGCAAGACCCCGTCCATGGACGGGGTCTTGTTGTTTTTGAGGGG
>CAZMXV010000200.1:0-3584 GCA_964570295.1 uncultured Rhodanobacteraceae bacterium | reverse complement strand
ATCGTGGATGCCACTGCGGGCAGCCAGGACCAACTGATGCTGGGTGACATATCCAGTGGCAGCGTGGTCCACAGTACGTTCGATGTCGGTCAGCTCGGGCCGGCGGGGCAGTTTCGCGGCTTCGAGCAGTTCTGGGCGGTGGGTAACAGCCTGGTGACGTTGACGGGCACCACGACGGAAGTGACGCCGTGGACCATCGATTCCGACGCCATCCTGTCCATCGCGGCAGACGCCAGCCTCGGTGATGCCAGTGGTGACTTGCTGCTGCGCTACGGCGGTGTGCTGCAAGTCACGGGGGTGGCCAATGAAACCACGGCGCGCAACATCGGCATTTATCAGCAAGGCCTCATCGACATCGCCAACGCCGACAACAACTTCACAGTGATTGGCGCCATCAGCGACTACGATCCGCCTGGCAGTACGGGGCCGCAGGGGGCCATGCTGCTCAAGGCAGGTGCGGGCACGCTGACGCTGGCCGGCAACAACACTTACACCGGTGGTACGTGGGTGGGGGGCGGCACGCTGGACATCGCCGCCGGCTCCTCGGCCGGGCCGCTGGCCAGTGCGGGCGCACCATCCAGTGGTGTTATCCATCTCGCCGGGGGTACCACGCTCCACAATGCCGGCACGGTCAGCAGCGTCGAGTACGACGGGTCGCTGGGGCAGCCAGCGAATGCACTCCAGGCGGTTACCGTAAGCAATTCCGGGTCGATCGTCGGCGATGGCAATGGTACCGGCAGGATTATCGCCTTGCTCAACGGTACGATCACCAACAGCGGCAACATCAGTACCACCACTTCGGTCGTCATGGGCAGTGGTGCTGTGCAGCTCACAGGTGAAGGCAGCATCGACAATACCGGCACCATTATCAGCACTCCACAGAGCTACGCTGTGCTTCTGGGCTCCATGTTCTCTACCTCGCTGCCCAGCACCGGCGGCATCGATCTTGCCAACCGGACAGGGGGCGTCATTGAGGGCGGTATCGGTGTAGCTGCCCAACAGCTGGTCGCGCTGAATTCGGGCGGGGGAGGAACGACGTACGCCAACCGACCCATCACGATCACCAACGACGGCGGTACCATCCGTGGCAGCCTGGTGGGTGTCGAGTTGCTCACCGGCGGCACCATCATCAACCGTGCGGGGTCGACGATCGAGTACACCGGCACGGCCATCGATCCCTGCGCCGACTTGTTATCCGCGGGAATGCCCGCAAGCGGCCGTTGCGCGATCCACGCGCCAGATGCCGCGGCCCTCAACCCACCCCCAGGCGTAACGATTGCCCCTGCCGTGCTGACCAACGCCGGCAGCATCGTCGGTGACGTGCAGTTGGGCGACGGTCTGGCCAATGATGTGACGCTGGTCGCGGGCGGCTCCATTGACGGCGATCTCGACATCGGCACCAGCTCCGATGCACTGCTGACACTGAAAGGCGACGCCGGCAGCACGCAGCTCTGGTCGCAGGCGGTCACCGGCAGCACGACGTTCGCCGGCAGTTTGACCAAGTCCGGTGCTGGTACCTGGGTGCTCGACAACGCCGCGCTGGTCGGTGTCACCGGTACCACGCAACTTCAGGCCGGCAATCTGATCGTTGGCGGGACAGCCGGTGACGGCGGCGCGCTGGGGGGCCACGTGGCGGTGGCATCCGCTGCCACCTTGGGCGGCCACGGCGCGATCGGCGGCGATGTCACGGTGGCCGATGGTGGCCACATCGCGCCTGGCAACTCGGTGGGTACGCTGACGGTCGGTTCGCTCAAGCTGAACAGCGGTTCGATGCTCGACTTCGAACTGGGCAGTCCGGGCAGCTCCGCCGATCCCGCCTCCGGCGTCAGCGACCGCATCGATGTGGCCGGTGATTTGACGCTGGATGGCACTCTGAATCTGGCACAGAGCACGGACAGTACGGACGGCACCGCCGGTTTCGGTTACTACCGACTGTTGACCTACAGCGGCACTCTCACCGACAACGGTCTGGAGGTCGGCACCACGCCGACGATCGCCGGAGGTGGCAGTTTCGACATTCAGGCCGGTAGCGGCAACGTGGATCTGTTCATCGCCTCGCTGGGTGACGATACGCTGCAACACTGGCAGGGCGGCGACGGCACTTGGAATGCCACCGACACGCAATGGTTGAACAAGAACAGCACTGTGCCGGTCACCTGGGCGGGCAATCACGCCGTGTTCAAGAACGAGCCGGGTGGTTTCAACGGCGGTACCGTCACGGTGAATGGAACGCAGACCTTCAAGGGATTGCAGTTCGTCGACAATGGTTACCAATTGCAAGGCCCCGGCACCTTGCAGATCGATGGCATGGATCGCACTGACGGCAATGCCGAGATCCGCGTGCTGGCCGGTACCACCGCGCAGATCGCTACCTCCATCGCCGGTAGCGGCGGCATCAGCAAGACGCAAGGCGGCACGCTGGTACTGTCGGGAAACAATACCTACAGCGGCGGCACCAGCATCAACGGCGGCACGTTGTCGGTTTCCAGCGACGCCAATCTCGGCGCCGCCTCCGGGACGCTGACGCTGAACGGCGGTACGCTGCAAAACACGGCGGCATTTATTCTGGCCCATGATCTCGTGCTGGGCGCCGCCGGTGGTGCGCTGCAAACGGACGCGGACCTCACCGTGGCCCATGCCATCACTGGCAAGGGTCCGTTGACGCAGAGCGGTGCCGGTGCGCTGATCCTGCAAGGCAATGTCATCACGCAGGGTGCGCAAACATACAACGGCATCGTGAAGTCGGACAATGACATCGCGCTGATCTCCAGGGGCGGTGACATCACGCAGGGCAACGGGGGCGAGTTTCATTCGTCGGGCCGGGCGAGTTTCGATGCGGGCACGGGCGCCATCCTGTTGTCCGGAGCCAACGAGTTCGATGGCCCGGTGAACCTGGCCGGCGGGAATGTGCGGATCGACAGTGTCCAGTCACTGGTCTTGGGGGGCGTGGATGCCGGAACCCTGGCGGTCACCACCAATGGCGGCAGGCTCGAGCAGTTGTCCTCCATGATGGTGGCTGGTGCAACCGTGCTGGACGCAGGGACGGGTTCCATCATGCTGGATGACGCGGGCAACGATTTTCAGGGTGCGGTAATGGCCGCCGGCGCGGACATCATGGTCAGCGATGCCAACGACCTTCAGATTTCCAACCTGACCAGTGCCACCGGCGGCAACATCGACGTGGCTTCCGGCGGCGCGTTGTTCGTCATGGGTGCTGTGGATGCCGGCACCGGCACAATCCGCTTGAATGCGGGCGAGGCCGGGTACATCAGTGGCAGCATGACAGGCATGGACGTCTACTTGGGCACGGGCAACGGCACGTTGCTGACCGGTGCATTGAGCAGTACTTCGTCCACCACATTGATGACGGGAGAGCTGCAGGTTGGCGACGGCGGCACCACGGGCACGCTTGCGGGCGACGTGGTCAACAACTCCGGCCTGATCTTCAACCGTGGTGATGCCGTGATCTTCGACGGCATAATTTCCGGCAGCGGCTCGCTCATGCAGCAGGGTGGCGGCACCTTGATCCTGACCGGCAACAGTAGCTACGCCGGGAGCACCACGATTGCCGCCGGTACGCTGCA
>CAZMXV010000199.1:0-3608 GCA_964570295.1 uncultured Rhodanobacteraceae bacterium | reverse complement strand
GGCGCGTCGCGGGTGGCGCGGCCGATGATCTGCACGATCTCGGTCAGGCTGTTGCGGTAGCCGATGGTGAGCGCATGCTCGCACCAGATCCAGTCGAACCCTTCCTTGGCCATGCCCAGCGCGATGATGATGTCGACGTGGTCGCGCTCAAAGCGATGCGCCGGATCCTTGAGCGCGGCCAGTACCTTGGAGCGCTTGGCCAGGTCGCTGTCGTCGACCAGGTCGGCCACCTTGAGGATGCGCCCGTCGTGCTCGATCCGGTGAAACCCCGTCGCCGGGTCCACGCCCTTCCAGTGTCCCAGCGAATCCATGATCTCCTCGACCTCACGCTGCTTGTCCTTGAGGCTTTCGCGTGCGTTGACGTTGGGAATGTGGACGATGGTCTTGAGCATGGGATCGAGCACTTTCTTGATCGCGTCCAGATAGCGCCCGGTGTAGAAGAAATAGCCCAGATCCAGCGACTTCAGGTACTCATAGCCGTTGAGCTGCTCGTAATACGTATAGGTGACGGTTTCAAAACGCGCTTCATCCTCGGGCGACAGCACGGCCTCGGCGTCGCCGCGGAAATACGAGCCGGTCATGGCCACGATGTGGCACCGGTCGCGTTCCATGAATTCGGCCAGCTGGCTGCCGAGCTTGTTGTCCGGGTTGGCGCTGACGTGGTGGAACTCGTCGATGGCGATCAGGCGACCATCTAAGGCATCCACGTCCAGCGCATCCACGGCAAAGCGGAACGTCGCGTGCGTGCACACCAGCACGCGGTCATCGCCGGCAAGGAACGCGGCCACCGTCTCCACCTTGGACCTGGCCACGCGCGGCTCGTCCGCGCCGGGGACATTGCACAGGTTCCACTCCGGTTTGACCGTCCAATCCCACGGGAAACCGAAGTCGCTCAACGGCTCGTCGGCAAAACTGCCGCCGATGGAGCGCTCCGGCACCACGATGATGGCCTGCTGGATGCCCTGATTGTGCAGCTTGTCCAGCGCCACGAACATCAACGCCCGCGACTTGCCCGAAGCCGGCGGCGACTTGATCAGCAGGTACGGCTCGCCCCGCCGGCCCCAGACCCGTTCCTGCATCGGGCGCATGCCCAGCGCGTTGGTCTTGCGGCTTTTGCCGGTGTGAGCCGTGGTGATGGATACCGAAGGCACCACGGTCTGGTTGGTGGGATTGGTCATGCTTGCCCCCTTTTTCCGGGCCTCTTGCCCTTTTGCTTGATGTCCTGCTCCAGTTTTTCCAAGGCTTTCAGGTCATCTTCGTCCGCCTGGCGAGCTTCCGTCAGGCGGCGGCGCTGGTCAAACATCTGATAGCGCTCGTCGGCAATCTGCTCCATGCGCTCCCGGCTCATGTTGCCGGCGCCTTCCAGAATCGGCTGGTCGTTGAAGGCCAGCATCTTGTCCACATTCTGACGCCAATAGTCGAGTGTCAGGTCCTGTTGCTGCTTGACGCGCAACTCGGCCTGCTCCAGGAAGATCACCACGAGGCGGTTCAAAGTGTCGATCTCGTCGGCATCGAGGTAGTTCTTGGCAATCGTGATGTCGCCCTTGCGCACCCGCGAGCCGCGCCAGCTGGTCAGTGCCATGTTCGGCTTGGACGGGTCGGCACGGGCCACGATGAGCTCCGCGGCCGTGCAGCCGGTCGTGGCGTACAACAGCTTGTTTTGTACTTCGGCAAAAAAGATTTGCGTGTCCTGCTGGCGGGCCCGGTAGTCCGACGACAGGGCAAACAGGTCGCGTACCTTCTGGTAGAAGCGCTTCTCCGAGGCGCGGATGTCGCGGATGCGGGCCAGCAGCTCGTCGAAGTAGTCCCAGCCGCCGGGGTCTTTCAAGCGCTCGTCATCCATCACGAAGCCCTTGACCAGGAACTCCTTGAGGTGGGTGGTGGCCCATTGCCGGAATTGGCTGCCACGTGGCGAGCGCACCCGGTAGCCGATGGCCAGGATCAGGTCGAGGTTGTAGAGCTTGGTACGGTAATTCTTGCCATCGGCGGCAGTTGTCAAGGATTCCTTGACAACTGAATTCTCTGTCAGCTCACCGTCGTTGAAAATATTCTTGGCATGCAGCGACACATTCTGCTTGGTGGTTTGGAATAGCTCGGCAATCTCGCTTTGCGTGAGCCAGACGGTTTGCGCATCGACCCGCAGGTTGAGCCGGGTCTCGCCGTCGCTGGAGGTATAGAGGATCAAGTTGCTCATGAAGCACGTTCCTTGTTTTGGCTCGCCTTGGCGTCGGTCGCCGTCATGCGGGTGTACAGGTCAAAGAGTTTTTCCAGGCGTTCGGTGTCGTTTTTGAAGCGGCGGCCGATGTAGATGCGTTCGAGGATTTCGTCGTTGCGGTCGTGGGCGCGGCGCAGGTCTTCGGGCATGGCGCCTTCGGCGTAGAGGTCGGCGATGGTGGCCGGGAAATGCGCTTCGCGGGCCAGCAGGATGTCTTCGGCGGCGCGGGTGAGGTCGGCCTTGTTCTGGTCGGTCAGCAGCGGCACCGGGAAGGTGTTCCAGCCGAGGGTGTTGGAGTAGCGGTAGCGCGTTTCCAGTTTGCCGCAGACGGTGGCGATCCAGACCAGGTGCAGGCGCGAGGCGATCAGGGCCAGGTTCCAGAGCGGGGCGTCGTAGAGGGCGAAAGCGAGGTTGGAGACGATTGTCCCGGCAGGCTCATAACCTACCGGCAGATACTCGCGTGATTCGGACGATACGCTCGGTACGATGATGACGGTTTCGGTTCCCGTCTGACGAACCTCGCCGAAGCGAAACGGAACGCCCGCGAGTGCTTGCGTTGTCGCCCTGCTGGAACTGGCGCGCTGGTTCGTCACCGCCTCAAAACGTGCATGCAGCCACGGATTGTTATCGGCGCAGGTGTATTGGTCTTGATCAACCCAAATGCATCGACGTTCGATGCCTCGGATGAACTCTTGTGAACCCAGAAAGGGACGAATGTACTTGGCGGGTACCGCATGCTGGTGCGTCGCTGCGTTTGCGCTGGCCAGATCAAGAAGCAGGTTGCCGCCGTCATTGGGCATGTTTCCGAAGCTCATGGCAGGCAGATCACTTATCGGCTCGGTGACCGCTCCAACCAGCACGTCTGGCCCCGCGACAAGATAAGCGTTGATGTTGTCGGTAGCTCGAACGGTCACATCGTCAGGGTCGGCTTCGAAGTACAGGTGACGTTCTTGGTGGGGCTGGTTCGTGATCCCGACGATGATGACCGTGACACCCGCATTGTGGCTGGCAAGATTGGCCCATTTGAATGAGGTGTGCGCAAATGTGATTTGCTGTCCTGCCGCATGCAGGAGCGACCAGAGGTTTTGTACCTGCCGGCCTTGGCAAATCGAATTGGTTGCAACGAAAGCACTCACCGTTTCAGACTGGGCGCTGTAGTCGGCGGCTTTCATCAACCAGCCCGCGACATAATCCAATGACTTCCAGCTGGTGGTGCGTCCCTCAAAGACGGCTTTGAGGTCATTCTTTTGTTCTTGGGTCTGCCGTTGACTCCCAAGATACGGCGGATTCCCGCAAATATACGTCTCGCCGCCTTCATTCTCGAAATCGATCTCGGCTTGGTCGAGCGGCGTCTCGAACAGGTCATCGCCTTGCAGCTTGACGCCGGCGCCGG
>CAZMXV010000198.1:0-3642 GCA_964570295.1 uncultured Rhodanobacteraceae bacterium | reverse complement strand
CGCGGCCGGCATGCAGGAATCGGACGTGGACTGGCTGATTCCGCACCAGGCCAACTTGCGCATCATCCAGGCCACGGCCAAGCGCCTGAAACTGCCGATGGAGCGCGTGATCGTGACCGTCGACAAGCATGCCAACACCTCGTCGGGCTCGGTGCCGCTGGCGCTGGACGCGGCGATCAGTTCGGGCCAGGTGCAGCGGGGCCAGAACCTGCTGCTGGAGGCTTTCGGCGGCGGCTTCACCTGGGCTTCGGCGCTGTTGACCTATTGACCACAGGTTCGTTCGGGCGCCGGCGGGGCCGGTGCCAGTCTTGTAGGATGCGGGGGAAGGGGTTGATGCGCGGCAAGCCGCGCGGTTCGGAGGAGCGGAACCATGACCCGGAAAATCGTCATTGCAGGCCATGCGGCCTGGTGCAAGACCTATGACCGTTCGGCCGGCCTGCGCCGCGCGGTCGCTTCGCTGTGGAACCGTCTGAGCGGCCGGCTGGGCGTGCGTCCGTTGTATTCTCCGCCCCGCCTGACGGGGGACGCGGCGCGCCACCTCGAACAACGCCGCATTGCCCAGTTGCACGCACAGGGCGTGCTGGTGCCGGACGTGGTCGGCGAGGGCCGCCGTCTGCTGCTGCTGAGCGACCTGGGACCGACCCTGTCCAGTTGCCTCAAGCAGGCCCGCGATCGTTCCGAGGTGGACGAACTGGTGCATCGCGGCGTGGCCGCGCTGGTCGACGTGCATCGTCGTGGCGCCTATCTGGGACAGGCCGTGGCCCGCAACATCGTCATGAATGGCAACGGCGTCGGCTTCATTGATTTCGAAGAGGACCCGCTCCAGGTGATGTCTCTCGCCGAGGCCCAGGCGCGGGACTGGCTGCTGTTCAGTTCCAGCATCGCCCGCTATTACGAAGGTCGCGTGGATGTCCTGGCCGCCATGTTCGGGCATGCCCTGCCCGAAGTCGGCAACGACGTGGCCATGGTGGTCGACTGCACGGCGAGGCGACTGGGTTTTCTCGAGAGGCTGACCGGCATCATGGGTCATCGGGCCCGGGCGCTGGGCGTGGCCGTCGCCTCGTTGCGCACCAGCCGCGTGGCCTGGCTCGTGACGCTGGCCATGCTGATGGATTTCATCACCGATGGCGATTCGGATATTCTGCATGTTTTGCAACAGCTGCTGTGAGTATCCATGCAACCATCACTCGCTTTCGTTTTTCCGGGTCAGGGCGCCCAGGCCGTCGGCATGTTGTCGGCACTTGCCGATGCCCATCCTGAGGTCGAAGCCACGTTCGTCGAAGCTTCCGAGGGCGCGGGCATTGATCTCTTGGCGTTGGCCCGGCACGGGCCCGAAGAACAGCTGAATCGCACCGAAAACACGCAACCGGCCCTGCTGGCCGCCAGCGTCGCGGTGTGGCGCGTGTGGCGGCGGCTGGGCGGTGCGCAGCCGGCCTGCATGGCCGGGCACAGCCTGGGCGAATATTCCGCGCTGGTATGCGCCGGTGCCCTGTCACTGCACGACGCGGCCGGTTTGGTGGCCGAGCGCGGCCGGCTCATGCAGGCGGCCGTTCCCGCCGGCGTGGGGGCCATGGCCGCCGTCCTGGGCGGCGAGGATGACGTCATCGCCGAGGTTTGCCGGGATGTGGCCGGCAGCCAGATCGTGGCGCCCGCCAACTTCAATTCGCCGGGGCAGGTGGTGATCGCCGGTCACGCCGAGGCGGTCGACCGGGCTCTGGAAAAGCTGGCGGAGCGTGGTGTGAAGAAGACCGTCAAGCTGGCCGTTTCCGTGCCCTCGCACACCGCGTTGATGCGCGAGGCGGCCGACAAGCTGGCCGCACACCTGGCAGCGGTGGCCTGGAGCGAGCCGACGATTCCGGTGGTACAGAACGTGGACGCGACGGTGGCCGACGGCATCGAGGGCATCCGCGATGCGCTGAAGCGCCAGCTCTACATGCCGGTACGCTGGACCGACTGCGTGCGCGAACTGATGTCGCGCGGCATCACCGGCATGGCCGAATGCGGCCCCGGCAAAGTGCTGACGGGCCTGGGCAAGCGTATCGACCGCTCCCTGAAGGGCGTGGCGCTGGGTACGCCGGAAGGCCTGGAACAGGCCATGGGCGAGTGGCCCTGAGCCACCGTCATCCATCGAACCGACACGAGGCAGAAACAGATGAGCGATACATTCAAGGGCGAGGTCGCGCTGGTCACGGGCGCCAGCCGCGGCATCGGCGCGGCCATTGCCGATGAGCTGGCCACCGGCGGCGCGACAGTCATCGGCACCGCCACCAGCGACAGGGGGGCGGCCGCCATCGGCGAGCGCCTGGCCGCGCAGGGGGGCCACGGCCGCGTGCTGGACGTGACCGATGCCGACAGCGTCAAGGCGTTGGTGGACGGCATCACGAAGGAGTTCGGTACGGTGTCGATTCTGGTCAACAACGCCGGCATCACCCGTGACCAGTTGCTGATGCGCATGAAGGACGAGGACTGGCAGGCCATCATCGACACCAACCTTACTTCGGTCTACCGCATGTCCAAGGCGGTGATGCGCGGGATGATGAAGGCGCGCAAGGGCCGCATTGTCTCCATCGCCTCGGTGGTCGGCCTGCTGGGCAATCCGGGGCAGGCCAACTACGCGGCGGCCAAGGCCGGCATCATCGCGTTTTCCAAGTCGCTGGCCCGCGAGGTGGGTTCGCGCGGCATCACCGTCAACGTGGTGGCGCCGGGCTTCATCGACACCGACATGACGCGCGCCCTGGCTGACGACCAGCGCCAGACCCTGGAAGGGCAGATCGCCCTGGGACGTCTGGGCGAGCCGGCCGACATCGCCCGGGCGGTGGCTTTCCTGGCCTCGTCGGCGGCCGCCTACGTCACCGGCGAAACCCTGCACGTCAATGGCGGCATGTACATGCCTTGATCATGCAGATGCTTGATATCATGGGCATTTGAAAGCGGCTGGAGCAATATCGTGTCAATGGAGGTCGCCATCGGCCGTTTTTTGCGAGACAATCAGCACTCTTTATTTACGGCCTGGCCCGAGCGGGCAGGTTGATCAACCACAGCTGGTGGCTGGCGAGCGTCATCATTTGCCACTACAATGCGCCGGCTTTTTCCCCTTGGGAGGTTAAAAACAAATGAGTACCATCGAAGAGCGCGTCAAGAAGATCGTCGTCGAACAGCTGGGCGTGAAGGAAGACGAGGTCACCAACACCGCCTCGTTCGTGGATGATCTGGGCGCCGATTCGCTGGACACCGTCGAGCTGGTGATGGCGCTCGAGGAAGAGTTCGAGACCGAAATTCCCGATGAGGAAGCGGAAAAGATCACCACCGTCCAGCAGGCTGTCGATTACATCAAGGCGCATACCGAAGCCTGATGTGACCGGCCATGCAGGCCCGGGCCACCGCTCTGCCGGGGTCTTGCGCCGTGTGGTCATCCATCCATGCAGACTGCGCCGAATGGCGCAGTTTGCGTTTCTGCACACGGGAACCTTCGCTGGCGTATGGTTTGACCGGTGCACATTGACGGAAGAAGACGAGCATGAGCAAGCGACGCGTGGTAGTCACCGGCATGGGCATGGTCAGCCCCGTGGGCAACGACGTGGCCACGGCCTGGGCCAACATCACGGCCGGCAACAGCGGCATCGGCGAAATCACCCATTTCGA
>CAZMXV010000197.1:0-3663 GCA_964570295.1 uncultured Rhodanobacteraceae bacterium | reverse complement strand
GCAGTTTCTGCGTCGCGGTCAGCGTGGCGCTGACGTGGATCGCGGTGGGAATGACATCGTTGGAACTCTGACCGTAATTGACATGGTCGTTGGGGTGGATCGGCGTGCTGGCGGTGGAGGCCAGGTGGGCGATCACCTCGTTGGCGTTCATGTTGGAACTGGTGCCCGAACCGGTCTGGAAGATGTCGATCGGAAACTGGGTGTCGTACTCGCCTGCCGCCACCTTGTCGGCCGCCTTGACGATGGCATGGGCGCGGGTCTTGGTGAGATGGCCAAGCTTCTGGTTGGCGGTCGCGGCCGCCGACTTGATCAGGCCCAGCGCGCGGATGAACTCGCGCGGCATGGTCAGCCCCGACACCGGGAAATTGTCCACGGCACGCTGCGTCTGCGCGCCCCACAGGGCCTCGGCCGGGACTTCCAGCTCGCCCATGCTGTCGTGTTCGGTGCGGAACTTGCTCATGTTGGCTCCAAAGTCGGAAGGATCAAACGGTCATTATAACGAGCTCGGGACCCGGGGCTCGGGGGCAACGGTTTCGGCCCATGGGCGGGCTGCCCTATCGACGCTTGAAGCAGACGTTCAACGGCGTGGAAGGCTTGAGCACCAGGTCCACCACGGGAGCAGGCAACACGCTTCCCGCCGGAAGCGACAGATCGAACCGCCGCAGCAGCCGGGCGGCGATGATCGCCATTTCCACCATGGCGAATTGCTGGCCCAGGCAGACATGCGGACCCGCACCGAACGGCATGAACGCGCCGCGCGGGATGGCCGCCGCGCCGGGCAGGAAGCGCCCGGGATCGAATGTCCCGGGCTCCGGAAACCAGCGGGGATCGCGGTGCATGCTCCAGATGGGAACGACCACCAGCGCATGCCGGGGCAGCGTCACGTCATCGACGGTGACGTCGTGCACCGCCCGCCGCGAGAACGTGGCCGTCGACGGCGGATACAGGCGCATGGCCTCCTTCAGCGTGGCAGTCAGGCATCGCGCTCCGGCAAGATCGTGGCGATCCGGGATCTGCTCCCATGCCGGCCCGCTTGTTTCCTCGCGCACACGTTCGACCCACCCGGGATGGGTGGCCATCAAGCCGATCCACCAGGTCAGGGCCGTGGCCGAGGTGTCGTGCCCCGCACCGAACAAACCCACGCAGTTGTCGTGGATTTCCCGGTCGGACAATGCGGCATGCCATGGCGCGGCCTGATCGTCACGCGCCGCGAACATGAGCGCCAGCATGTCCGGCACGTCATCGGCCTCCCCGGCGATCGGCGCAGCCTCCCGACGCTTGCGGATTTGCGTCTGGATCAGTTCGCGCAGGACGGCCAGGTGCCGCCGTTTCTCCGCCCGCCCCGGATACGGCAACCCCGCCACCGGGGGCAACGGCCAGAAAAACTCCCGCATGACCTGGCGTGACAGGCCACGCACGGCACCGGAAACGGCATCCGCTTCGTCACGGCCTGCCTGGTAGCCGAACAGTGCGCGCAGAATCACGTCCATGGTGATGCGCGTGGTCAGGCGGTCCACGTTGACAAGGGCGCGCTCGCCGGGTGCCGTCGGCAATGCCTGACGGATGTTCTCGTCCGCCGCCGCTGCCATCAGGCCCGCGCAGGCGGCCATGCGCTTGAGCGAAAACGCGGGCGTGAGTATCCGTCGCTGCCGCTCCCACGCAGGGCCCTCCGTGGTGATCACGTTGGCGCCTTGGACGGACCGGAAGATGCGCAGGATGCGCTCCTCCTTCACGAAGTCGGCCTGATGGTCCACCAGCACCCGCCGCACCGTTTCCGGCCGAAACAGGTAGTACAGGTCGGTGGAAAGCACCTTGAGGTGCGCAACATCGCCCTGCGTGGCGTGCAGGCGCTCCATCATGCCCAGCGGATCGCGCCGGATGGCGCGCAACAACGGCAGGCCCAGCGGCCAGGACCGAAGCGTGGGCGGCGGCTTGCGCGACGCCGGTTGCATGGGAGTTTCTTGCAGGCGGGTGCGCGGGATGGTCGAATCAGTCATGCCGGTTGCCTCCACGACGAACGGCGCCTGTTCTGGCCGGCGGCTCCATGCCCGCGCCATGCATCATGAGATCGAAAGCGAACAGGAACGCTTCGGCCAGGTCCGACTCCGGCTGCCGCAGCCAGCCGGTGACGGCGCCATACAGCAGAAATTCGAGCGACCAGGCCAGCCTTTCCGCTGCCACGTCGCGTTGCACTTCGCCGCTGTGCTGCCCCTCGCGGAACATCTCCGCCAGGATGTCCCAGGTGACGCTGCTCGCCGTCGCCGGGCCAGGCTGGATGTCGTCCATGCCAATCCGGCTGTTGATGTAACGCAGGTAATGCGGCAGGTAGGCCCGCTTCGATGCATGCCAGGCGGCGGATTGCTGCAACAGCAACCGCATGCGCGACACAAAGCTGCCCTGCGCCGCCAGTTCGGCGGCGAGGTTGTCCATGCCCCGCAGGATGCCTTCCTTGAAATGATGCGCGACCAGGGCTTCCTTCATGGGGAAATAGCGGTACAGGGTGGCCTTGGCCACGTCCGCCTCGGCCGCGATCTGCTCCATGGTCACGGCTTCGTAGCCCTGCGCCTCGAACAAATCGATGGCCGTTTCCGCCAGATAGGACGCCATGCGCCGGCGTTTGCGCTCGCGGCGGCCGGGAACCGGGCGCGTCGACGAATTCATGACCCGCCCCTCAACGATACGTTGAATGAAATAATACGTCGTATCGTATTTTGAGGCAATCGCCCGGGCAGCCATCCCGACGGAAGCGGCTGGAGCCGCAAACTCATGCACGCCAGCCGTTACAATGGCGAGCTTGTCCCACCAGCCCGGAATGCCCCATGTCGCTCTCCACACTGACCGCCCTGTCGCCGCTGGACGGCCGTTACGCCGGCAAGGTTGAAGCCTTGCGCCCGATCTTCAGCGAGTTCGGGTTGATGCACCGGCGCATCCATGTGGAAATCACCTGGCTGCTGGCGCTGGGTGCGGAACCCGGCATCCGCGAGCTGCCGCCTTTCAATGCCGACGCCGCGGCACGCCTGCAGGCCGTGGACGAGACGTTTTCCGAGGCCGACGGCGAGCGCGTCAAGGCCATCGAGGCCACCACCAACCATGACGTCAAGGCGGTGGAGTATTTCATCAAGGAACGCATGGGCGACGAGAAGGATCTGGCCGGTGCCCTCGAGTTCGTGCATTTCGCCTGCACCAGCGAAGACATCAACAACCTGTCCTATGCGCTGATGCTGCGCGACGCGCGTGAACAGGTGCTGCTGCCGGAGCTGGATGCCGTCATCGACAACCTGCGCCGCATGGCGCACGAACACGCCGGGTTGCCGATGCTCTCGCGCACGCACGGCCAGACCGCTTCGCCCACCACACTGGGCAAGGAGCTGGCCAACGTGGTCGCACGCCTGGAGCGCCAGCAGCGCCAGCTGGCCTCGCTGGACATCACGGCCAAGATCAACGGCGCCGTGGGCAACTTCAACGCCCACGCCATTGCCTACCCGGACGTGGACTGGCGCGCTCTTTCCCGGCGTTTCGTGGAAGGGCTGGGCCTGGCCTGGAATGCTTACACCACGCAAATCGAGCCGCACGACACCGTGGCCGAATTCTGCGACACGGTGCGCCGTGCCAACGTCATCATGATCGACCTGGCGCGCGACATCTGGGGCTACATCTCGCAGG
>CAZMXV010000196.1:0-3675 GCA_964570295.1 uncultured Rhodanobacteraceae bacterium | reverse complement strand
GACATGTTCGACGGCGCGCTCTTCCTCGGCATCTGCGACAAGATCGTGCCGGGCCTGCTCACCGCGGCCCTCAGCTTCGGGCATCTCCCGGCGCTCTTCATTCCGGCGGGGCCCATGCCCAGCGGCCTGCCCAACCCGGACAAGGCGGCCGTGCGCCAGCGCTTCGCCGCCGGTACCGCCAGCCACGACGACCTCATGGATGCCGAGGCCGCGTCCTACCACGCGCCGGGCACCTGCACCTTCTACGGCACGGCCAACTCCAACCAGATGCTGATGGAGATCATGGGCCTGCACCTGCCCGGCGCCAGCTTCATCAACCCCGGCACGCCGCTGCGCGACGCGCTGACCGCCGCCGCGGTGAAACGTGCCGCCGCCATCACCCACCTCGGCGATGCCTACACGCCGCTGGGACGCATGCTCGACGAGCGCAGCTTCGTCAACGGCATCGTCGGCCTCAATGCCACCGGCGGCTCCACCAACCACCTGATGCACCTCACCGCCGTGGCGGCGGCCGCCGGCATCCGCCTCACGCTGGAGGATTTCGACGCCATCTCGCGGGTGGTGCCGCTGATGGCCCGCGTCTATCCCAACGGCTACGCCGACATCAACCATTTCCATGCCGCCGGCGGCATGCCCTTCGTCATCGGCAGCCTGCTCGACGCCGGCCTGCTGCATGCGGACGTGGGCACGGTATGGGGCCGCGGGCTGGACCCCTATCGCCGCACCCCGGTACTGGACGAAGCCGGATCGCTGGCATGGACGGAGGTCGGCGCCAGCGGCAACACCCACATCCTGCGTCCCGCCGATGCCCCGTTCAGCGCCGACGGCGGGCTGCGCGTGCTGGCCGGCAACCTGGGCCGTGCCGTGACCAAGGTTTCCGCGGTGGCACCCGAGCATCGCGTGGTCGAGGCGCCCGCCGTGGTCTTCGACGACCAGCAGCAGGTTATCGACGCCTTCCGGCGCGGCGAACTGGAACGCGACTGCGTGGTCGTGGTGCGCTTCCAGGGTCCGCGCGCCATGGGCATGCCCGAATTGCACAAGCTCTCGCCCACCCTGGCCCTGATCCAGACCAACGGACACCAGGTGGCCCTGGTCACCGACGGACGCATGTCCGGCGCCTCGGGCAAGGTCCCCTCGGCCATCCACGTGGCGCCGGAAGCGGCGGCCGGGGGCCCGCTGGCACGCGTGCGCGACGGCGACATCCTCCGCCTGGACGCCGACGCAGGCACGCTGGAAGCCCGCGTGGATGCCGCCGTCTGGGAAGCGCGCGAGCCGGCGCACTGCGACCTCGCCGCCCACCGGCACGGCTGCGGCCGCGAACTGTTCGCCCGCTTCCGCGATATCGTGGGCGGGGCCGACAGCGGGGCCTCGGTATTCGACGTCGCCCTCCCAGCCACTGCCGGCGGCAGCGCCTCGGCATCCTCCCGCCCCACCACCACGCCCCGCCCCATGGCCACTCTTCCATGACCGATATCGCCACCGACAAACAGGCCGCCCTCGACACCATGCTCCAGCGCGCCCCGGTGATACCGGTGGTGGTGGTCCACGAACTGGCCCACGCCGTGCCGATGGCGCGTGCCCTGGTCGCCGGCGGCACGCCCGTCATCGAAGTCACCCTGCGCACGCCGGTCGCCCTGGACGCCATCCGCGCCATCGCCGGCGAAGTCGAGGGTGCCGTGGTGGGCGCCGGCACCGTTCTCGCGCCCCGCGACCTGACGGCCGTGGCCGGTGCCGGCGCGCATTTCGCCGTCTCCCCCGGCAGCACCGCGTCCCTGCTGGACGCCGCCGCCGACAACCCGATGCCGCTGCTGCCCGGTGCCGCCACCGCCAGCGAAGTCATGCACTTGCTGGAACGGGGCCACACCCTGCAGAAATGCTTCCCGGCCAGCGCCATCGGCGGCACCGCCCTGCTGCGCGGCTGGGCCGGCCCCCTGCCGGCGGCCCGCTTCTGCCCCACCGGCGGCATCCGCGCCGACACCGCCGCCACCTATCTGGCCCTGCCCAACGTCGTCTGCGTCGGCGGCTCCTGGCTCACCCCGCCACACCTCGTCGCCACAGGCGACTGGACGGCCATCGAAACCCTGGCCCGCGAAGCCGCCGCGCTGCAGACCACCCGCATTTCGTGAAGCCTGCCCCAGACTCCGGGAAAGCGAGGAAATTCACATTTCCTGTGAGGGATCTCGAAAAACTTCAACCTGATGTCCCGAGTGCCCATTTACCTTGTGGGAGCAGTCCATCGTCTCGATGATTGTTGCCGATACGCTGTTCAAAGTCCCGGACACATGCCTGAAACTGGTCTTTTCGAGGTGCCTTGTGAGCACGCCACGCCACAACGGGCACCTGCCAACATGCCGTTTTCACGGGGAAACTTACGGATACGATGCCAAAAAGTTCTACTTTTGCGGTGTCTATGTTTCGGGGAAGCTTACGACTCCTATTTTGCCGGCGTAGATACGCCGTGGAGTAGCCCGCTATGGCTAGGACCTGCCAGTCTCGTACTGTAGTTCGCCGGCCGCTTCAAACGAAGCAAGGCAATCTGCCAATCCCTGAGCACGATCAGATGGCGCGCTCAGTGCCACAAGATTCTCTGATGACCACTCCATGTCAGCATTAATCGCCTCCAACTTCTTCAGCACTTTGGTTCGCACATCATTCGGCTGCCCGCCCAACCAAGCATGGAAAGTATAGTTGCCAGATGGCAGGACGACCCTCTGTACGACAAAGTCAGAATCTGTTTCAACCTCATCGCCCAGTGCCAAGTCCTTCGCAAAAAACGGGATGCAACAGAGCTTGAACCGCGTTGTCGAAATACGCTTGGCCCATAATTGCTCCCATTCGTTCCTACCATCTTTCGTACCAAGGAATGCGGACAGAATGAAATCGGCGCAGTCACGCCAAATCGGATTTTCGTGGCGCGCCTCGAATTCGCCAAACTGATACTTCATAGCTGCTGGTTCCAATGTGGTGGCGGCCATTCTCCGCGGTAGCCGGGAGGTGGGGTCACTGGGACATCGCGTGCGCCTTTTGATGTGTTGCAGTGTGGGCATGCAAGTTGTGCGTTATCCAACGTCGCATTACCACCACGCGCCCTTGGGATCGCGTGATCAACCTGTGACGCCGTACCCGGCATGCGACAGTACACACAAACCGCGCCAGGATTCTCCGTGCGGGCGGCAGCCTTTACAGAGTTTGAAAATGCTTTTCCTGCAGTCTCCCCGCCAGCAGAGCCAGCTTTGATCGTTGGAAGAACCTCCTTCGCTATCGGGGCAATTTCTCCCACAATCCTGACGGGTGGGAGCACTGCAGTGGCCTCAAGCACGGCACTCGCACGATCACCGGTGCCGACGTTGGACCAACCCTTGTCAGCAATCTGGCTGACACCTTCGGCCCCAAGATATTTCCAGGCGGTACCAGCAAACGCCCATCCGTAAGTTGCCGCCGTGTTCCCCGACCCTGCGGCTTGCATGGCCCGCTTATCGATCCACTCTCCTACGCTTTGTCTGCCATCCGGATCGGTATACCGCGCCGGATTGTTGTTGGCATACGTATACCGGCCAAAATTGAACACGTCCCCCGGTACAGGCACTACCGGGTCCGGACTCAGAAACCGTCCCACCTCGGGATCGTAGTATCGCTGCTGCATGTACACCAGGCCCGTGGCCGGGTCGTTCACGT
>CAZMXV010000195.1:0-3676 GCA_964570295.1 uncultured Rhodanobacteraceae bacterium | reverse complement strand
ACGGCCACGACATCGTGCTGCTGGCCGAGGGCCGCCTGGTCAACCTGGGCTGCGCGCACGGACACCCCTCGTTCGTGATGTCCAACAGCTTCAGCAACCAGACCCTGGCCCAGATCGAACTGTGGAAGCACCGCGCGGACTACGAAAACAGGGTCTACCGCCTGCCCAAGCACCTGGACGAGGAAGTGGCGCGCCTGCACCTGGCGCAGATCGGCGTGAAGCTGACCCGGCTCACCCCGGTCCAGGCCGACTACCTCGGTGTGCCGGTGGACGGACCGTTCAAGGCCGATCATTACCGGTACTGAGGCGCTGCCCCGGTACCGCGCATGGGCGCCGGAGCCTCGCCGGATTCGGCTTTTCCGCTCCCGTTGTCGAGACCGCAAATGTCAAAAAGCGCCGCCCGGAAACCGGCGGCGCTTTTCTTGTTGGTGCCCATCAACCCGCCTTGTTCATCAGGACGCGTCGCGCGCGGATTCCCCAGGCCGCGGCAAATACGGTACGGCCGAGGCAGGATGTCGATGAATAAGAACAGGGCAGGTCAAGTGCGACTGCCGCAAGCGCCGACGTGGCGCCGCTCGTCCCCATTCCCGACTTTCCACGCCCGACGGACGGGCCAACGGCCGATCAGAAATCCTGGTGGTACTGCACGTAGGGGATGCGTGACTGGTCCGGTTCCGGACCATCCTTGGGCTTGGGAGCGTGGCCGGAGGACCACACATTCTGGGCGCCGAAGCTCAGCGAGCCCTGCCATGGCAGGCGCCAGGTCACGCCGAGATCGACGCTGGTCCAGCGATGCTCGGGGCCAAGAGTGCCGGCGGCGACGCCGGACTGGGGCTCGAGCACGCGCCCGACGATACGGCCGCTGACGGCTCCGCTGTCCACGCCCACGCTCAGGGAGCGCTGGTCCAGCGTATCGATGCCGAGCATGTTGCCCGGCAACAGGCGGATGCGGCCGACGCTGGCGCCGACATCAATACCGCTGTCGTCGCCCAGGGCCACGCGGCCACGCGCGTGCAGGGACGTGCTGTCCTGCAGGCTGTAGAAAGGCAGGCCGTTGACCGCCGTGGTCATGGACGCATTGGGCACCACGCGCGGCAGCAGGGCCGACGAGGCCGAGGAGCGCGTCTTGCTGAGGTCCATGTCCACGCTGTAGCTGCCGCTGCGGAAGGTGGCGCCGACCTGGCTGTCGATCAGCTGCGGCGTCATGAAGAAGCTCCGGCAGCCGTCCCGGCGCAAGGCCGCATTGGCCGACAGGCAGGTGCTCATGGTGGACACGCCAAACCACGACTGCTGACTGACGTTGGCATGCGCCACCCAGCTGGGATTGAGCGAATAGGCCAGGCTGCCGCCGGCATGCGACGCGAACCCCAGCCCGCTGAAGCCCAGCGAATGCCAGGCCCGCGACGACGCATGCGGCGCGGCCGTGCTGCGGGCCAGCAGCCGCCAGGACTGCTCGCCTTCGGCATGCCACTGGGGCGAAAGGATGCTGCTGGCCGCCACCGGCGCCCCATCCCGCATGCCGCCCGTGGCGACAGTGGTGTCGGGTTGCCGTGCATCGCCGGTGGCGTCGGTCTGCCCGCCTGCGGACGCAACCTGCCCCGCCGCGAGAAGCGGCAAGCTGGCAAGCACGCTGAAAAGCAGACGACGCATGATGAATGTTCACTCCTGGTGATCCATTCAGACCCTCGCACCCGAGCATGAGTTCCTGCCCGGATACCCTCACCCCCATATTACGCCCATTTAACGTTTATTTACAAGGGATCCCATGCCGTTTCTTTGTGTCGAGGTTGGCATTCGGCGGCCGACACCCTCAGCAAGAGGTCGTATTCACAGGTACCCTTCCTCCAGCTCCCGCTTCCCCACGGACAAGATGGGTATACTGGCAGCAGACTCCGAACCACCAGCACGGTCGCGGCAACGGTGACCCGGCATACGGCCCCCCTTCCATTGACAGCAGCCGACACCTCCCCGCCTTCGGAGGACGAGCTTGCACGACTGGTGGAAGCCCTGCTGCAGGCCCGCACGGCCGAGGCGCTGGCGGACACGTGCCAGGCCCATGTCGATGCCCGCACCCCCGGCATCCGCCTCCGCTGGCGAAACGCCGGTGACGTCTCTCCGGGGTCCGATACGCGCGAACTTGCCCGCGACCGCCGGACCCGCCGCATTCTGGAGGCCCATGGCCCCGTGGCGGCCCTGGAGGGCCACTGGACCTGGATCGGCCGGCTGGTGCAGCAACGCCTGGCCCAGCTGGCCGACATGGACAGCCTGTTCGACACCGTGTCGCGCCTGGCCGGTGCCGAGCGGCTGCAGCGGGCGCTCTACACCATCGCCAACCTGGCGGGGAGCAACCGCAATCTGGCCTCGCTGATGCGCGAGCTTCATCGCACCATCAGCACGCTGATGTATGCCGAAAACTTCCGGGTCCTCCTTTGCGACCACGAGCACCAGAGCGTCCATTACCCCTATTTCGTCGATACCCTCGACGAAAACGGCCCCGCGCCGGAAACGGTCATTGCCCTGGAGCGGCTGCGCCACGGCCCCGCCTGGCACCTGCTGCAGGAAAACCGGACCCTGATGGGCTCCCCTTCCGAGATCGAAAGGCAGGTCCAGGGTCCGCTCGCCTGTTCCGACCCTCCGTGGCTCGACTGGCTGGGCGTGCCCCTGCAGCGTGACGGCCGGGCATGGGGCGCGCTGATCGTGCAAAGCTATGACGAGTCGCCCTGCTACACCCCGCAGGACAGCGAGCTCCTCACCTATGTCGCGCAGCACCTGCAGACGTCCCTGGAACGCCGCCAGGCCAAGGACGACCTCGAGGCCCAGGTCGCCCAGCGGACCCGTGCCCTGCGCAACGCCAACCGCGTGCTGCAGCAACAGGTGCTGGAGCGCCAGCGCGGCGAACGGCTGCAGTCGGCCCTGTTCCGCATCGCGGAGCTGTCCGGCTCGACACGCAGCCTCGACGAGTTCTACGCGGCCATCCACCGGATCATCGGCGCGCTCCTGTATGCGCGCAACTTCTACATCGCGCTGCAGGACGATGAAACCGGCCACCTGAACTTTCCCTACTTCGTGGACGAGATCGACCCGCACAGCCAGATAAATGCCGGGCAACGCGGAATCACCGAATACGTGCTGCGCCACGGCAAGCCCCTTCTGGCGGGCCAGGACCTGTTCCGGCGGCTGATCGAACAGGGGGAAATCGAGCTGATCGGCACCGAGCCCGTGTACTGGCTGGGCGTGCCGCTGACCTGGGACGGCAAGGCCTTCGGCATCCTGGCGCTCCAGAGCTATTCGGCCGAGCACGTCTACGAAACCCGCGACCAGGAACTGCTGACCTTCGTCAGCTTCCACATCGCCAACGCCCTGCAGCGCATGCGCGACCACAAGATCCTGCAGCAGGCCTATGCCGACATGGAGCGGCGCGTGACCGAGCGCACCCGGGCCCTGTCGCTGGCCAACCGTGACCTGCGCAAGCAGATGGCCGAACGCGAGCGCATCGAGCGACGCCTGAAGTACGAAACCCTGCACGACCCGCTGACCGGCCTGCCCAACCGCGCCATGTTGCTGCAGCGGCTGGAAGTCGCCATGCAGGCCTACCGTGCCGATGCATCGAAGCCGTTCGCCGTGCTGTTCATCGACCTGGACCGCTTCAAGGTCATCAACGACTCGGTCGGCCACC
>CAZMXV010000194.1:0-3698 GCA_964570295.1 uncultured Rhodanobacteraceae bacterium | reverse complement strand
CCGGCCATGTTGGTGGCGATGGTGATCGAGCCCGGCGCGCCGGCCTGGGCCACGATGTTGGCTTCGCGCTCGTGCTGCTTGGCGTTCAGCACTTCGTGCTGGATGCCGGCCTTGTCGAGGTACCGGGAGAGCAGCTCGGAGACTTCGATGGACGTGGTGCCGACCAGCACCGGCTGCTGCTTCTTGTGGCGCTCCTTGATGTCCTCGGCCACGGCCTTGTACTTGGCCTGCTGGGTGAGGAATACCAGGTCCTGGTGGTCCTGCCGGATCATCGGCTTGTTGGTGGGAATGACCACCACGTCCAGACCGTAGATGCTGTTGAGCTCGAAAGCTTCGGTGTCGGCGGTGCCGGTCATGCCCGAGAGCTTGTCGTACATGCGGAACAGGTTCTGGAACGTCACCGTGGCCAGGGTCTGGTTCTCGCGCTGGATGGGCACGCCCTCCTTGGCCTCGACCGCCTGATGCAGGCCGTCGGACCAGCGCCGGCCCGGCAGGGTACGGCCGGTGAACTCGTCGACGATGATGACCTCGCCGTCGCGCACGATGTAGTCGACGTCGAGCTGGTAGATGGCATGGGCGCGCAGCCCCGCGTTGAGGTGATGCACCACGGCCAGGTTGACGGCGTCGTACAGCGTGCTGTCGGCGGCGATGACGCCAGCCTTGTACAGCAGCTGCTCGGCGTTCTCCATGCCGTCTTCGGACAGGTACACCTGCTTCTGCTTCTCGTCGACCCAGTAGTCGCCCTCGCCGTCCTCGGTTTCCTGGCGCTTGAGGCGCGGCACCACCTTGTCCACCTTCATGTACAGCTCGGGCGAGTCCTCGGCCGGGCCGGAGATGATCAGCGGGGTACGCGCCTCGTCGATGAGGATGGAGTCGACCTCGTCGACGATGGCGTAGTGCAGGCCGCGCTGGTAACGCTGCTCCTTGCTGAGCGCCATGTTGTCGCGCAGGTAGTCGAAACCGAACTCGTTGTTGGTGCCGTAGGTGATGTCGGCGGCATAGGCGGCATGCTTGTCCGCATGGTCCATGCCCGGCCACACCACGGCCGTGGACAGGCCCAGGAACCCGTACACCTTGCCCATCTGGGCCGCGTCGCGACGCGCCAGATAGTCGTTGACGGTGACCACGTGCACGCCCTTGCCTTCCAGGGCGTTGAGATACACCGGCAGGGTCGCGACCAGGGTCTTGCCCTCGCCGGTACGCATTTCGGCGATCTTGCCCTGGTGCAGGACCATGCCGCCGATCAGCTGCACGTCGTAATGGCGCATGCCGAGCACGCGCCGGGCGGCCTCGCGCATGGTGGCGAAGGCTTCGGGAAGCAGCTTGTCCAGCGTGGTGGCACCGTCGGCCAGACGCTTGCGGAACTCGTCCGTCTTGGCCTGGAGTTCGGCATCACCGAGTTTTTCGAACTCCGGCTCCAACGCGTTGATGCGCGCCACGGTTTTCTTCATCTGCCGCAGCACACGCTCGTTGCGGCTGCCAAAAACGTTGGTCAGGAGGGACATGGACGATCCGGATATTTGATGACTGGAGTGAAGCCGGCCCGCGTGCGGGTCAAACCCTCATGGTACTACACACATGGAGGCCATCAGGGTATGGCGCCAGCCGGTGCCGGATTCAAGCGCCCCGGCAACGCCGAAAGGGCGGGGCGCGCGGATGTCGGCCGGGCGGCCCGCGCCAGGCGCGTCAGCGGCGGGAGCGCACGTAGGCCATGGGGTTGACCACGTGGCCCTTGTACCAGACCTCGAAATGCACGTGGGGCCCGGTGGAATGGCCGGTGGAACCGGCCTTGGCGATGGCCTCGCCCACGCGCACATGCTGGCCCGGCTGCACCAGGAGCTTGCTGTTGTGGGCGTAGCGGGTCATGTAGCCGTCGCCGTGGTCGATCTCGACCACGTTGCCGTAGCCGCTGCGCACGCCGGCATAGGTCACGATGCCTTCGGCCACGGCCTGCACCGAGGTACCACGCGGAACGGCGATGTCCAGGCCGGCATGGAAGGAGCGGTGGCCATTGATGGGGTCCACGCGGCGGCCAAAATAGGAGGAAATGTAGCCGCCCGCCACCGGCATGCCGGCCGGACGCAGCTTGGAGCTGACCTTGCGGTCGAGCAGCAGGTCCTGGAGGGCCTTCAGCTGGGCCTGCTGGCTGTCGAAGCGGGTGGCCAGGCGGCCGATGCCCTGATCCAGGCTCTGCGGCAGATGGTAGGTGCCTTCATCGTCGATATCGGGACCACCCACGGACGGCGGCTGGTCGAAGTCGAATTCGTCGGCATCCAGCTTGCCGACGCGGGTCAGGCGCATGCCCAACGCATTCAGGCGCACCGACTGTGCCTCGAGCTGCCCCAACTTCACGGCCAGACCGTTGACGTCGCGCTGTGCCTGCGTCTTCACCTGGGTCAGTTGCTGGTCCTGGGCAACCACCTGCTGCTTCAGCGCCTCGATCTGGCGCACGGTCTGTGCCCGCGGACTGGCGATGGCCAGCGCCACCGTGGCGCCGATGCCGGCGAAGGCCAGTATGCCCAGCGTGGCGGCACCCAGCAGTTTCGCACGCAGGCGCGGGCTGGCGAGATCCAGGGTCCTGGGCTCTTTTCGGGCGCGTGATACGAGTATGATCTTCATTGCATGATTGTTGTTGTTCAATCCGGTCTCATGTCGCCTTCTTGTCCTCCCTCTCCTTCCCGTTCCCGCCAGGCCGACGGCCCACGCGATCTCCGCGAGAGCGGGCCGTACCTGGCGCTTGCCCGGCAAGCGCGCAAGCGGGACGCGTGGGATCGACGACTGCGCGAGGTCCTGCCTGCTCCCCTGCGCGAACAGGTACGGCTGGCCGACCTGCGGCACGGGCGCCTGGTGTTCCTGGCGCCGTCACCGGCCTGGGCGGCACGCCTGCGGACCATGCAGACCCAGCTGCTGGACGCCGCCCGCGCACTGGGCGCAAAGGCCGACACCGTCGTCGTGAAAGTGGCTCCCCCCACGGTGGCTCCGGAGCCGGAACCACCACGACGGACACCGCTTTCAAGCGCCACCGCAAAACACCTGCGCGCGGCGGCGCGATCCCTTACTGACCACAAACTTCGTGATCTGTTCCTTGAACTGGCGTCCATCGCCGAATCGTCGGACTCCCCCGCGGAAAAGGACTGAACTGCCGATTCCGCTCCCGTTGGACGCCCTGACGAGCGCCTCCCGTGTCATTGTTGGGCACCTTGGCGCCCGCAACCGAGAATGACGTCGCAGTTTATATCACGTTCACGTCACGATTGGGCCAAACCGGGGCCGTCACGATTACGGCCGCTTTCGCGGAGGCAGCGGGCCAGGAGCTTGTCCGGGCGACGGAAATTCCTTGCGGCCCGGGCCGCCACGCCCGGCCCGCCTCCATTTTTCCGCCGCGCAAAGCAACGCGCCCGCATCGGCAGGCGACGCGGGCGCTTGGCGTCCGGACGGACACCGGCGGGCGGGTCAGACCGCCTGGGCCGGATGCGCGTAGGAAATCGGCGCGGCCTGCGGGTCCTTGAAGGTGACCTCTTCCCACGCGCCGGCGTTGGCCAGCAGCGTGCGCAGCAGACGGTTGTTGAGCTCGTGCCCGGACTTGTGCCCGTAGAAGGCGCCGATGAGGCTGTGGCCGAGCAGGTACAGGTCGCCGATGGCGTCCAGGATCTTGTGCTTGACGAATTCGTCCTCGTAGCGCAGGCCGTCCTCGTTGA
>CAZMXV010000193.1:0-3726 GCA_964570295.1 uncultured Rhodanobacteraceae bacterium | reverse complement strand
CCTCCTGGATCAGGTCCAGGAACTGCAGGCCGCGGTTGGTGTATTTCTTGGCGATGGAAATCACCAGGCGCAGGTTGGCCTCGACCATTTCCTTCTTGGCGCGGCGGGCCTTGGCCTCGCCGATGGACATGTTGCGGTTGATCTCCTTGATGTCGATCAGCGGCAGGTGCAGCGTGCTGGCCACGGCGGCCAGCTTCTGCTGCTGCTCTTCCAGCTGCTCGCGGTGCTTCTTCAGCGCGGGCGTCCACTTCTGGCGCTTGCGCGCCAGCTCGGCGATCCACTCGACGCTGCCCTCGTTGGACGGGAAGGTCTTGAGGAATTCCGAGCGCGGCATGCGCACCTGGCGCACCATGACGTCCATGATCACGCGCTCGTGGCGGCGGATGTCGGAGACCACCTCGCGCACCTTGCGCACGAAGCCGTCGATCAGCGCCGAAGGCAGCTTCAGCGACAGGAAGGTCTCGGCCATCTGCTCGCGCAGCTTGACGATCTTCTTGTCGTTGATGTCGCCCTTGGCGATGGCCTTCTGGAACTTGGCGTAGGTGTCGCGCATCTTGCCCATGCGGCGGGCGACTTCCTCGGGATCGGGGCCGCTGCCGGCGTTGTCGTCCTCTTCCTCCTCGGCTTCCTCGTCGTCCTCGTCCCAGGTGCCGTTGGCCTTGGCCTCGGCGATGGCGGCGGCGCGCTCGTCGGCCTCGGCGATGAGGTCGTTGAAGCCGGCCACGATCTCGCTCATGCGGCGTTTGCCGTCGAGATGGCGGTCGTACTCCTCGAGCATCAGCTCGATCGACCACGGGAACCGGGCCAGCGCCTCGTGGACCTGGTTCAGGCCTTCCTCGATGCGCTTGGCGATGGCAATCTCGCCTTCGCGGGTCAGCAGTTCCACCGTGCCCATCTCGCGCATGTACATGCGTACCGGATCGGTGGTGCGGCCGACCTCGGCGTCCACGGCGGAAAGCAGCGCCACGGCTTCCTCGGTGGCGGTGTCGTCGTCGTCGCCGCTGGCGGCGTCGGGGTTGATGGTGTCCGAGTCGGGCGCCGATTCCAGCACCTCGATGCCCATGCCGTTGATCATCGAGATGATGTCTTCTATCTGCTCGGTGTCGACCACGTCGTCGGGCAGGTGGTCGTTGACCTCGCTGTAGGTCAGGTAGCCTTGCTCACGACCCTTGGTGATGAGCTGCTTGATTTCAGACTGTTGCTGGTGAAGCTGGTTGTTATCCATGGGCATGAGACCACCGGGCGCAAGAACCGTTCAGTGTAACGAAATGGTGATTTTTTGACCAGAGTTCAAGAGCCTGCCACCAAGTGGCCGGGCGCGCGGCCAAAAACCTTCAGGCACGGGCTTCGAGCCAGAAGGTAACGGGGCCGTCATTGGTCAGGTTGACTTCCATATGGGCACCGAAGCGGCCGCTTTCCACCCCCGGGTGGGCATCCCGTGCCAGCGCCAGCAGAAATTCGAACAGCCGCCGCCCGTGGTCGGGGCTGGCGGCGCGGTCGAATCCGGGGCGCATGCCCTTGCGGGTGTCGGCGGCCAGGGTGAACTGCGGCACCAGCAGCAGGCCGCCGCCGGTATCGGCCAGGGAGCGGTTCATGCGGCCGGCCTCGTCGGCAAACACGCGGTAGCCCAGCAGCCGCTCCAGCAGGCGCCGGGCCTGGGGCTCGCCATCGTCGGGTTGCACCGCCACCAGGGCCAGCAGGCCGGGTCCGATGGCCCCGACGGTTTCACCGTCGATGTCGACGCTGGCCTGGCTGACGCGCTGGATGAGACTGATCATGCAAAGGCGGAACGGATGGTCGGGAAAGGGCCGGCTGGCCGGTTTCCCCCAAGCTTATCCCGAATGGGGCGGCGTTTGTGCGCGCCTGTCCAGGATGCTTCGGGCAGCGGTTATGCTTCACGGATACGCCCACCGCGACCGCTTCCGACGACCACGCCCATGCGCCCCGACATTGCCCTCCTCTATGCCCTGATGCGCCTGCTGGCCCGGCTTCCGCTGCGCGTGCTGCACGGCCTGGGTGCCGCGCTGGGCTGGCTGATGTGGCGTCTGGGCAGCCGGGCGGCCCACCATGCCCGGGTCAACATCGCCATGGCCCGGCCCGGTGCCGAGGCGGCGGCCCGCGAGCGTCTGGTGCGTGAATCGATGCTGCAGTTCGGCCGCTCGATGAGCGAAATGGCCTGGATCTGGGGTGGCGGCGCGCGGCGCGCGCTCACGGGCGTGCGCGATGTGCGCGGCCTGGAGTTGTTCGAAGCCGCGCTGGCTTCGGACAAGGGCCTGATCATCGCCGCGCCGCACCTGGGCTGCTGGGAGCTGCTCAATTACTGGCTGTGCGACCGGGCCGCGATGGCCATTCTGTACCGTCCGCCGCATCTGGCAGCACTGGAACCGCTGCTGCGGAAAGTGCGGGGCGACCTGGCCCCCGAGCAGGTGCGGGCGGAAGGCGCCGGCGTACGCACCCTGTTCCGGCGCCTGGGCCGCGGGGGACATGTCGGCATCCTGCCGGACCAGAAACCGCGCGGCGGCGAGGGCCAGATCGCCCCGTTCTACGGACGCGACGCCTTGACGATGGTGCTGCTGCCGCGCCTGGCCGCCCGCACCGGCGCCACGGTGCTGTACGCCTTCGCCGAACGCCTGCCCCGGGGCAAAGGCTACCGCGTGCATTTCCTGCCCGCCCCGGACGGCCTGGCCGACAGCGACATGGCGGTCGCCTGCCGGGCCCTGAACGAGGGTGTCGAGACGTGCGTGGAACGAGCCTTCACCCAATACCAGTGGAACTACCGGCGCTTCTCGGGCCACGGGCTGGAGAATCCTTATTGAGGGACGCGGGGCATGCGGGCGGCCTCGGGGCTGAAGCCCCTCCCACAGGGTTTCCCGGCATTTCCAGCAAATTGGAGTTTGGGGATACCGGTATTTTTCCGGCAGCGCCCCTGAATCCATGGAGCCGTGTCATTAGCGGCATCTGGCCGAAAATCGAGTCCCGAGTCCCGAGTCCCGAGTCCCGAGTCCCGAGCCCCGCAACTCACCCGTTCCCGCCGCCCCTTTCCAGCCGCCGCAGAAAAACCTCCATTTCCCGCTCCGCCTGCTTGTCGCCGCGGCGGGAGGCGGCGGCAATGCCTTGCCGCCAGGCTTCGGCGGCGGCGGTGGGGTCGCCGGCTTCCAGATGGGCCTTGCCGAGCAGTTTCCAGGCGGCGGAGTAGTCGCGGTCGAAGTCCAGCGCGTGCCGGCATTGGGCGATGGCTTGCCCGGTCCGGCCTTCCCCGAGCAGGGCGCCGGCCAGCGAGAAGCGCAGCAGGGCGCCGTCGCGCGGGCCGTCCAGTTGCGCCTGCAGGTTGTCGATCAGGGCCTGGCTCATGGTTGCGAACGGTAGCGTCCGGGGTGGCCCGGATCAATGATGCGGGTGGGTTGCGCGGGTTCGGCGGGGGTGCGTCCGGCCTGGATGTCGGCAAGCGCCCGGGCCGGCCAGGCGACCAGCCAGCTCGAGCGGAACGGTTGCATCAGCACGGCGTAACGGCGTGCCTCGCCCCTCGGCTTGTCCGGGTAGGTGATGATCAGGCCGTCCGGGTGCTTGCGGGCAAAGGTCTCGATGGCGGCCGGGCTGTGGACTTCCTCGATCGGCCGCGTCAGGCGTCCGTCGAAGTGGAACTGGCCGTCGTAACCGCCGGCATAGGCGACGGCGCGATGGTTCGCCTGGACCTGGCGCAGCAGTTGCGCGGTCGGATGCAGGTCG
>CAZMXV010000192.1:0-3735 GCA_964570295.1 uncultured Rhodanobacteraceae bacterium | reverse complement strand
TCCCGGCGGCTTTGCGAGGTTTTTCTTGGAGCTTGCTCCAAAGAAAAATCTTGCGCAGGGCCGGTTTTCAACCACTGCCGGCCAACCGAAGACGGAACTTCAAATCTAATACTTTTTCGTTAATCGAAGACGTTTACCCGGCCTTGCGCAACAGCCGCTTGTTGTGTGCTGTTCATTTTTATTCAATTACTCCTAAATCAAGTAGGGTTGGGATTGAATTTAATCTCTCTAAAAGTTCAGCTTTCACTGTTTTTCCTGCTTGTTCAACTAATCTTTGTTTTATAAGTTTACCATTCGTAGAAAACAATTGATAGCCGAAGTATAAATTTTCACCGAACCTAATTGAAGCAATCTTTTCTATAAACGTTTTATTACGTGCTTGTATTTGAACATAATATCTTGCCTCGGTTAGGTTAAACTTCTTCCCAAATATTCTGAATTGGGTAGGAGATAACTCGTCAATTTGGAATTGTAAAACTTTAGCCTTGTTATATTCAGCCATTTTTATTACTGGGCCGGCAGAATACGGAATTTTACTAATACTTTTCTCTATTTCATCATAGTCAATAATATTAATCATTAAATTATAAATAGGGAATTTTGAAAAGAGTCCAACACAAAACATCCCTGAAAACTTATTAGAACTATTTGTTACAAAGTTCCGTATATCAATAAAAGGATAGCCATTACCTCCAGTGAGGTATTTCTGTATATACTCAGATTTTTCAGAAAGTTTATTACTTAATTCAACTATGGTGTCGTTACGTTTTTGCAATAGGCTATCTCGTCTAATTAATTCTTTTCTAAGCACTTCTCTTTCATTTTTTAGCTCAGCTATGTCTTTCTTTAGTCCTTTATTTTCAGATTTTGTTATATTTATAATATCATTTTTGTCCCGGGAAGAGCTCTTATATTGTCCAATTGTTAGAAGGATAGCGCCTATACCTCCTAAGAAAATAAAAATTAGTGCAAGGATTGTCCAGGTATTCATTTTTGTCATTCTAATATAACTATGGACATTGTATTTTACTTAAAAAGCTTATTATATAAGCTAAATATATTATGCTAAAAGTATTTTTTCAATGACTGCGTAATAGCACACAACGGTCGGCGGCTTTCTGCAGGGCGGGCTTTTACCACTATCGTGCGTCGAAGCCGACACGTCAAATATACTACTTTGCGGTTAATCGAAGACGTTTACCCCGCCTTGCAGAACAGCCGTTTGTTGGCGGTAGTTTTATTTCAAGTTGTCAATCTGTTTGCTGATTTCTTTATCAATTTCGTATTCATTATATTCTTCGTCTCCGTACCATTTAGAAGTATCAACATCATAGTCGTCAATTTCATATTTCTCCGTTGGGAAGTCTTTGTCAATTTCGTACTTTATTTTTGTCTCAAATGGAAAACTTTCTTCTAAATCTAATCCATCTCCTTCACGTCTTTCTTTTCTTGAACCATATTCTAATGTTACGTGTAAATCGCCACAGACGTCCACTATAATTTCATCGTAAGTAATTTTAGAAATTTTATAGTCTGTTACTTCGCAATAATTTAGAGAATGGTGGGGAGCTAATTGGTCGACATTCTCAAAAAAATTTGAAACAACTGAATCAATCATATCTTCTTCAATATGGCCATCCAAAAATATTTTGATTTCTTCTCTATAATTTTCAATTGTCTTAACAAATTGTATAAATGAATTTAAAATGGCTTCACTATTTATTGAAACTTCTTCGTCGGATAGATTAAATACTTCTGGATTTATATGTGTATATTTACTTAAAGTGTCAATCGTGTTTTTAACCAATTTAATATTTTCATTTAGGTCGTCAATTTCAAACCCCCATTCTTCTAAAATCTCATTACTTATTCCACCTTGAATTGCATATTTTATTCTTTGTGCTCTTGTCGGTTTACCATCTTTTGTTTCAACTTTAAACCAACAACACTCTTTAATATCTTTTTCTGGGGATAATTTATCGAGGAAATGTCGAGATAACTCTCTAATGCTATATGCAAAATTGTTATACCGCAATTTGTTATTAGTGTCGTTTAAGCTAATTATTGCAGCATCTAACAATTCTATTTCAAATTGTGAGGTCAGTAGTTTTTTTATTTGTTCTTTACCTTTCACTATAACGTTTTTGTACGGTCTCGATAAATTACCGCCAACGGTCTCGGCTATGCGTAGTGCGGGATTTCAAGGCGATTACCTTTCAGTTTAACACTGAACGGTAGCCAAAGGTACGCTTTTATGTTTTAACTTATTTTCTATAAAACGTCAAAGCGTAGCTTTGGCGGAATAGAAGCACCGACCTTTCGGCTGGCACTTTCGCCCGCATTACGTATAGCCAATGTTGGCGGTAGTACTTTCATTCAGCTGTCAGTTTTTCGTTGAACTCCAATGCAAGGTTAATCCAATGTTTAAAGTCCGATTCTCTTCTTAGGTTTTCTTCTTTGACGTGGATGTAGCCTTTATATTCTCTTCCTCTCATAATGACCGTTGAACAGCCTTTTCGTTTCACTTCCTGTTCGTGAAGCTCCGGATTTAGCCGACACATTATTTGTTCTGGTCCTACGGTCAGGCACATTTTTCCGTTTACCAAGAACATCAATCTGCCGAACATTTTCTTTTCTTCGACATTGGACAAGTGGGAGAGTGCTGTTCGTATTCGTTCCGCTAATTCTTGACCGTAAGCCATTTGGTGCTATTTAGGAGTGTTCTTGTCAAAGGTAAGCGTATCAAAATAGATGGTCAGTGAAGTTAGCTTTCCGTCTTTGGCAGTCCAAAGTTCTGATACATTTCCGTTCAACTTTGCTCCGTTCGGGAATTGGTAATCATAATTTCCGATTACACAAGCTTTGTTTCCGTCCACTATCATTTCCTTTACCCGCATAGATTGGAATACACGTGAAAACCGATTGATAACGGAAATGTAAGCTGATTTGCCAACTAATGGTTCGGTATTGGTCATATCACCGCCCGTGTACTTGAAGTCCTCTGCAATGGTCGATTCCCAACCTTGTTTTTGAGCAAAGCCTTTGTAGTAGGTTTCTAAGAGTTCTTTCATTGTTTTTGAATTTTCCATTGGCCTAAAATTTTAAGTTTGTTACATTTGTTGTTGCATTTTGCAAGTACAAATATATAAAGTTATTGCAAAACGCAAGTGCTTTATAATGAGAAGATGAAGAAAAACAGGTCAGATTGCCCGATTAGCTGTTCTCTCGATGTCTTTGGCGACAAGTGGTCATTGTTGATTATCAGGGATATAATGCTTAGAGGGAAAGTGTCGTATAGTGAATTTTTGGAATCAGAAGAACGGATTTCCACCAACATTCTTGTGAATCGCTTGAAGGTGTTGGAAGAAGAAAACATTGTTTCAAAAAGTGTGTCGCCAACCAATAAATCAAAGTTCAATTACAGTTTGACCGAAAAGGGGATTGACTTGCTACCTATTGTCATTGAGATTATGGATTGGGGTGCAAAGTACAACGAAAATAGTCCGAGGCGTGAGTTGGGCAAGAAGATTCAAAAGAACAAGTCCCAAGTCATTTCGGATTATCTTGAGATATTAAAAAGTCAGATGGGTTAATCTTTAGCTGTTCGCGTTTTCCATATTACCGCCAACGTCCCGGCGGCTTTGCGAGGTTTTTCTTGGAGCTTGCTCCAAAGAAAAATCTTGCGCAGGGCCGGTTTTCAACCACTACACGTAAACCGAAGACGGAACTTCAAAT
>CAZMXV010000191.1:0-3771 GCA_964570295.1 uncultured Rhodanobacteraceae bacterium | reverse complement strand
CGGTGTGGTACTCGGGCAGCAGGTCGTTCAGCGCGCCGCTGGCGGCGGCGGAAAAGCCGCACATCGGCTGCTGGCGGTCGCCCTTCATGAACAGCACGACGCGGTGCTCCTTGAGGATGGCATCAATGCGTTCGCGGGTGGCGGGTTCGGCGGACATGGAAGGCTCCAGGATGAATGCAGAGGTCAATGTCACCACATGCTGGCGATGGCGGTGATCTTCAAGGGCCGGGGCCCGGCTCAGCCCCCGGGACCGGGATGTCCCAGCATACGGTGTACCAGCGGAGTGATCACGTCGGCCCACAGCGCGTACTGTCGCGCCGACGGGTGCAGGCCGTCATCGGCCAGCATGTCCCGGGCATCGCCGCAGCGGCGCGAGACGGGGGTGATGTCGGCCCAGCATCCGCCGACGCCTTCAACCATGCCGCGGGCGGCGGCGTTGAAGGCGTCCAGTTCGGCGCCGATGCGTCTGGCGTCGCGCTCTTCCACCTTGGCGAAGCGGGTCACGCCCCAGTCCGGGATGGACACCCCCAGCACGCGTCCGCCGTCGTTGCCGGCCAGGGTGACGGCGCGTGCCAGCAAGGTGGCGAATTCGTCGCGGTAGTTGGGCAGGTCGCGGCCGCGGTACTGGTTGTTGACGCCGACGAGCAGGGTCACCAGGGCGTAGGGCGGGCGGAACGTGGCGGTCTCCATGCCGGTGGCCAGTTCGTCGGTGCTCCAGCCGGTGACGGCCACGATCTGCGGCTCGTCGACGGCCACGCCGTCGGCCTGCAGCCGGCGTGCCACCACGCACGGCCAGCACGTGGTGGCAGGGACTCCTTCACCGATGGTGTAGGAATCCCCCAGCGCCAGGAAGCGGCGGTTCGCGGGCGTCGCCATTGTCGCCTCAGGCCGTGGCCACGGAGGAGGGCGAGCCGGCTTCCGCGGCCATGCGCGCCAGGGTGCGTTCGATGCGCGTGAACACGTCGGCGATGCGCGGCGGCTCGGGCAGCAGGGTCAGGCGCAGGTGGCGGCTGGCCGGCACGTTGAAGCTGGACCCCGGAGCCAGAAGCACCGACTCCTCCTCCAGCAGGCGCAGCGCGAACTCGTTGTCGTCGAACACCGGCAGCGCGTCCACGCGCACCGACGGGAAGGCGTACAGGCCGCCGCGCGGCACCACGATGTCCAGGTATTCGCTGCATGCCACGCCGGCAAGCACCGCCTGGCGGGCCTGGTGCAGGCGTCCGCCGGGCGCGGTCAGCGCGCCGATGCTGTCGAGGCCCTGGAGGGCGGGTGCCACCGCCCATTGCGCGGGCACGTTGGGACACAGGCGCAAGGCGGCCAGCAGCTGCAAGGCGTCGCGATACGCGCCGGTGGCCTGGCGGTTTCCGGACAGGGTCATCCAACCCACGCGGTAGCCGCAGGCGCGGTGTACCTTGCTCAGGCCGCCGAAGCTGAGGCAGGGCACGTCGCCGGCCAGTGGTGCCAGGGGCTGGAAACGGGCATCGTCGTAGGTGATGCCGTCGTAGATTTCGTCCGCCAGCAGCAGCAGCCCGTGACGCTCGGCCACGGCCACGATGCGCTCCAGCAGCGCACGCGGGTAGACCGCACCGGTGGGGTTGTTGGGGTTGATCAGCACGATGGCACGCGTGCGCGGCGTCACCTGCGCCGCGATGTCTTCCGGATCGGGCAGGTGCGCGTTGGCGGCCAGGCACTGGTAATAGCGCGGGCAGCCGCCGTTGAGCGTGGTGGCGGCGCTCCACAGCGGGTAGTCCGGGCTGGGCAGCAGTATCTCGTCGCCGGGCGCCAGCAGGGCACGCAGGCTGATGTCGATCAACTCGCTGACCCCGTTGCCGATGAACACGCGGTCCATGTCCACGTCGTGGCTGCCGCGCGCCAACTGCCGGGCGGCCACGGCCGCGCGCGCTTGCTCCAGACCCTGTTCCTGGCAGTACCCGTCGCTCTGGCCGAGGTGCGAGGCGACGGCCTCGACCAGGTGCGGCGGCGCGCGGAACCCGAAGCGGCCGGGGTTGCCGATGTTGAGGTGCACGATGTCACGGCCGGCCGCTTCCAGTTCGCGGGCACGGCGTGCCAGGGCACCGCGGATTTCGTAACGGACGTCGGCGAGGCGGGGGCTGGTCGGAACGCGTGACACGGCAGGTATTCCGTTTGGGCTGGGTGCATGCTATCAGTGTTGAACGGCGGGGGTGGACGCGCCGGCCATATGCGCTGCATCCCGCGCGGCCCTGCTACGCTTCGCACATGCCCCGTACCCGACCCTCCCTCGACACCCTGCGCCACATCGGCTGGCGGGGGCCGTTGCCCGAGGCGGCGGTGGCGCGGGTGGTGGCGCAACACCGGGCCGGCTACGAGTTGCACGACGGTTTCGACGTGTTCGCGGCGCAGCCGGCCGGACACTTCCTCAAGCGCAGCCTGGATCCGTCGCTGCGGCCCGCGGTGGGCGATTTCGTGCGCTGGGAGCCCGGCACGGTGCCGCAGATCACGCACGTGTTGCCGCGCCGTTCCATCCTCACGCGCGCGGCGGCCGGCGAGCGCTATGCACGGCAGGTGATCGCGACCAACATCGATTACGTGCTGGTGCTGACGGGGCTGGACGGCGACTTCAACCCGCGGCGCATCGAGCGTTACCTGCTGCTGGTCGAAGGTTCCGGCGCCCGGCCGGTGGTGCTGTTGGGCAAGGTCGACCGCTGCGCGCAGGCCGTGGAACGCCTTGCCGAACTGCGGGAGCGCCTGCCCGCCGATATTCCCGTGCACGTGATCAACAGCAAGGACCCGGCGAGTGCCACGCTGCTGGCGGACTATCTGGGACCGGGCGACAGTGCCGTGCTGGTGGGGTCGTCCGGCGCGGGCAAGTCCACCCTCACCAACACGCTGCTGGGCGAGGCGCGCATGGCCACCGGCAGCGTGCGCGCGGCCGACAGCCGCGGCCGCCACACCACCACGCACCGGGCGTTGCTGAAACTGCCCTCGGGCGGCTGCCTCATCGACACCCCCGGCATGCGCGAACTGAAGCTTACCGGCGAGGAACCGATGGACCTGTTCGGCGACATCGAGGAACTGGCCCTGCGCTGCCGCTTCGCCGACTGCCACCATGGCAACGAACCGGGCTGTGCCGTGCAGGCGGCCCTGGCCGCGGGAGACATCGACGCCGGGCGCTGGCGCAACTACCTCAAGCTGCGCGAGGAGCGTGAGCAGCAGGCCGCGCAGCTTGAGGCGCGGCGCCAGAACAAGAGCAGCCAGCGCCCGCGCGGCCGTTCCGGCGGACGCCGACGCCGGGAGCCTCCCGACGGGCAGTGAGGTAAGGGTCCTTCCGGGTACCGCGGTGCACCCTCCGGCACGGCTTTCCATTCCCGCGGTTTCCCGCGGCCGACACGGGATCGCGGGGTATCGGTGTAGTGCGTGCGCGGTGCTACCATGACGGTTCCATGGCCTTGCGGCCCCATTCCCCACGTTTTCACGACCAATCCATGTCCAGCCTTCCCAAGGAACTCGCGCAAGCCGCGCTGGAGTACCACCGCAATCCGCACCCCGGCAAGATCAAGATCACCCCGACCACGTCGCTGCTGACCCAGCGCGACCTGGCCCTGGCCTACTCGCCGGGTGTGGCCGCCGCCTGCGAGGCCATCGTCGAGGATCCGCAGGCCGCCGCCGAGCTCACCGTGCGCTCCAACCTGGTGGCCGTGATTTCCAACGGCACCGCGGTGCTGGGCCTGGGCAATATCGGGCCGCTGGCCGGCAAGCCGGTGATGGAAGGCAAGGGCATCCTGTTCCAGA
>CAZMXV010000190.1:0-3785 GCA_964570295.1 uncultured Rhodanobacteraceae bacterium | reverse complement strand
TTCCTCGGCGCCGGCACCATCGGCGCGGCGGCGGTGTGGACGCTGCTGAAGCTGGTCAAGCCGGTATACACGGGCCTGGCCGACGCGGTGCGCTCCACGCGCATGCGCAAGGCGGGGCAGGGCGACAGCCTGCCGCGCACCGAGCACGACATGCCGATCGGCATCGTGGCCCTGGTGACGCTGGTCTGCATGCTGCCGATCGCGTGGCTGCTGGGGGCCTTCAGCACCTCGGCCGGATTGGGCGCGCAGATGTGGCCGCTGGTGATCGGCGGCGTGGTCTTCGTGGCGCTGATGAGCTTTTTCGTGGCATCGGTGTGCGGCTACATGGCCGGCCTGGTCGGCTCGTCGAACAGCCCGCTGTCGGGCGTGGGCATCCTGGTCATCGTGATTGCCTCGGTGCTGCTGGCGCTGACCGTGCAGCGCAGCCTGCCCGAAGGGGCCGGACAGGCGCTGGTGGCCTTCGCGTTGTTCGCCTCCTCGGTGGTGTTCGCCGGGGCGACCATCGCCAACGACAACCTGCAGGATCTCAAGACCGGCCAACTGGTTGACGCCACGCCGTGGAAACAGCAGACCGCGCTGGTGATCGGCGTCATCGCCGGTGCCCTCATCATTCCGTTCGTGCTCAACATGCTCAACGAGGCCTACGGCTTCGTCGGGGCGGCCAGCACCACCGAGCACGCCCTGGCGGCGCCGCAGGCCGGGCTGATCTCGGCCCTGTCGCAGGGCGTGTTGCAGCACAACATCGACTGGAGCCTGATCTGGACCGGGGCCATCATCGGTGCGGTGATCATCGTGGTCGACGAGATTCTCGGCAGGGCCGGCACGCGGATGCGCTTCCCCCCGCTGGCGGTGGGGCTGGGCATCTATCTGCCCACCGAAGTGACGCTGATGATCGTGGTCGGTGCCCTGGTCGGCTGGTATTTCAACCGCCGCTCCGAGCGCTCGCGCGACCCGGCCGGCACGCGCCAGCTGGGCATCCTGATGTCCTCGGGCCTGATCGTCGGCGAGAGCATCATCGGCGTGGTGATCGCGGCCATCGTGGTGGGTTCGGGTACACAGACGCCGCTGGCGCTGGTGGGCGAAAACTTCGCCGAGGCTTCGCTTTGGATCGGCGGCATCGCCTTCGTGCTGGTGACCTGGGGCCTGTACCGCTGGGTCGGCCGCCTCGGGGATCGCACCTGACCGGCATGAGGCATGGCCGTGACCGCAAGGAAGCGGCCGCGGTCACGAGACGTTTGCGCGTGACGTTCCGAAGCCGCCAGCCGGCTGATTGCCCGGAACTTCCCGAAGGTCGAGGTTCCGGGCCCAAGTGCCGAAACAGTTACAACCCGTGGTGATCAGGCAAGCCGCCCAGCCGGCGGCTGATCCACAGCGCGCCCAGGGTGCAGATCGCGCCCGACAGCAGGTACAGGCCCACGTAGCCGACGCCGAAGTAGACCGCCAGCGACAACGCCACCAGTGGCGCGAAGGCGGCCCCGATCAGCCAGGCGAGGTCCGAGGTGATGCGTGCCCCGGTGTAGCGGAAATAGCTGCGGAAACTGGAGCTGACCGCGCCGGCGGACTGGGCGTGCGAGAACCCGAGCAGGGCGAAGCCCGCGATGATGAACACGTAACTTTCGGTGACCCCGCCGGCCAGCATGACCGGCGTCCAGCCGCTGTAGATCGCGATCAGCACGGCGAACAGGGCCAGGGTGCGACGGCGTCCGAAGCGGTCGGCGATGCGCCCCGACAGCAGCATGCAGGGAATGGCCACCAGGGCGCCGATGATCTGCACCACCAGGAAGTCCACCGGCGACTGCTCCGTGAACAGCAGGGCCCAGGACAGCGCGAAGATGGTCACCAGATGGAACAGCGCGTAGCTGGCCAGCGGAGCGAAGGCGCCCAGCACGATGGATTTGCCCTGCGTGCGTACCAGCTCGCCTACCGGCGAAGGGTCGAGGTCGCGCTCGTCCATCTGCCGGGCGTATTCGGGTGAAACCACCAGCCTCAGGCGTGCGAACAGGGCCACCACGTTGACCGCGAAGGCGACAAAGAACGGGTAGCGCCAGCCCCAGCCGATGAACTCCCCGGGCGTGAGGCTGGACCAGATGTAGGCGAACAGGCCCGCGGCAATGATGAACCCGGCCGGTGCGCCCAGCTGTGGAATCGAGGCGTACCAGCCGCGGCGCTCCCGCGGGGCCTTCAGCGCCAGCAGCGAGGCCAGCCCGTTCCAGCTGCCGCCGATGGCGAAGCCCTGAATGAAGCGCAGCGCGGCCAGCGCCGCGATGGATATCCAGCCCAGCGTGGCGTAGCCGGGCAGCAGGGCGATCAGCACCGTGGCCGTGCCCAGCATGAGCAGCGCCACGGTGAGTTTGGTGCCGCGCCCGTGACGGCGCTGCAGCGGCAGGAAAAACAGCGAGCCCAGCGGTTGCGCGATGAAGGCCAGCGCGAAGATCGCGAATGCGTAGAACGTTCCGTCAAGGGGGCTGGCAAAGGGGAAGAACACCTGGGGGAACACCAGCACGCAGGCAATGCCGAACACGAAGAAGTCGAAGAACCCGGTGAGCCGCCCGATCACGACGCCAATGGAGATGTCCCCGGGGGTGACGTGCTGGTCGTGGTGACCGTCCGAGGGAACGAAACCGGGGTGGGTGGTGGATGGCGCGTGGCTGCTCGACATGATGCCTCCGTTGGGGCGTGGCGGGTCGTGTGGTGTCCTGGCGTGTCTCGTATGGCGTGGCGTTGAACGGGTGAAGGGCGAAAGTCGTCGCATCCGGCCATGGTGCCGCGCGCCGGCGCTTTCAGCATGCACCAAAAAAAGACGTTTGACCATGCGACAAATCGTCTGATCGGCAAGCGTTGCGGCTTCTTGTACTCTTGCGGAGTTTTTTCCCCATACCTTCCCCTCCCCACGATGTTTCCCATGCCAGTAAAACGTTTCGGCGGCCTGCTGCTGCCACCTGTCGTGTTGTTGCTCGGCGGCTGCCATCTGGTGCTGTTGGACCCCGCGGGCCATGTCGCCCGCCAGCAGAGCGACATCATGCTCTCGACCACGGCCCTGATCGCCCTGATCATCGTACCGGTCATGATCGCCATCGCCATCGTGGCGTGGCGCTACCGGGCTTCCAACCGCAAGGCCGACTACCGGGGGGACTGGGACCACTCGTCCCGGCTGGAACTGCTGGTGTGGGCGGCGCCGCTGGCCATCATCATCGCGGTGGGCTCGATCAGCTGGATCGGCACCCACCAGCTCGACCCCTACCGCCCGCTCGACCACGTGGACGCGGACCGGCCGGTCACCCCGGACACGCGCACGCTCGAGGTCGAGGTGGTGTCGTTGCCCTGGAAGTGGCTGTTCTTCTACCCGCAGTACGGTGTGGCCACGGTCAACGAACTGGCGGCCCCGGTGGATGTGCCGATTCATTTCGACCTCACCTCGTCAGCCATGATGGATGCGTTTTTCGTGCCGGACCTGGCCGGCATGATCTACACCATGCCCGGCATGCAGACCCAGCTGAACGCCGTGATCAACAAGCCGGGCGTGTACAAGGGCATGTCGGCCAACTACAGCGGCCACGGCTTCACCGACATGCGCTTCAAGTTCCATGGTCTCAGCCAGGCCGATTTCGAGGCCTGGGTGGAGAAGGTCCGGGCCGGCGGCGGCACGCTCGACCGCGCCACTTACGAGAAGCTTGCCGAGCCCGGTCGCGCCGCGCCGATCCAGTATTTTTCCGGGTTTCCGGACGACCTGTACACGCGCATCCTGAACCGCTGCGTGGACCCGCAAAAGACCTGCATGAACCAGC
>CAZMXV010000189.1:0-3844 GCA_964570295.1 uncultured Rhodanobacteraceae bacterium | reverse complement strand
CCACGCGCGCGCGCATGGCGTCGAGCGAGGTGGTTTCGGTGTCGAAGGAAATCAGCCCGGCGGCTTCGAGGCGTTGGCGCCAGGTGTCGAGTTGTTCGGTGGTCGTGACCAGCTCGTAGTCGGGACCGGGGACCGGGGACCGGGGACCGGGGGAAGCACCGGAAGTTGCGGCCTGCTCGTAACCATTCTCGCTCGGAGCTGGCACGGATGTCTGGTTTGACTGTGTATCCGCTTTTACTGGACCCCGGTCCCCGGTCCCCGGTCCCGATTCCAACGCCTTCAACGCCGCCTTGAACTCGTACCTCTCGTACAGCTCCCGCAACGCCTCCACATCCGGCTTGGCAAACGCGAGCTCCTTCGGCTCCACCTCCAGCGCCACGTCCGTCTTGATCGTCACCAGCTCGCGCGACAGCGGCAATCGTTCCAGCGCCGCGCGCAGGTTCTCGCCGATCTTGCCCTTGATGGCGTCGGCGTGTTCCATGATGGCGTCCAGCGAGCCGTACTGGTCCAGCCATTTGGCGGCTGTCTTGGGGCCGCATTTGTCGACGCCGGGCACGTTGTCCACCTTGTCTCCGACCAGGGCCAGGTAGTCGATGATCTGCTCCGGCGCCACGCCGAACTTCCCGCGCACGCCGTCGGCGTCGGTGGTGGTGCGGGTCATGGTATTGACGAGGGTGATGTGCGGACCGACCAGTTGCGCGAAGTCCTTGTCGCTGGTGGAAATGGTGACGGCCATGCCGGCGGCTTCGGCCTGGCGCGCCAGGGTGCCGATGACATCGTCGGCCTCCACGCCCGGCACGCGCAGGATCGGATAGCCGAGGGCCTCGACCAGCCGCAGCATCGGCTCGACCTGGGCGCGCAGGTCGTCCGGCATGGGCGGCCGGTTGGCCTTGTAGTCGGCGTACATGGCGTGGCGGAAAGTGGGACCGGAGGCGTCGATGACGAAGGCCACGTGCGCGGGCCCGGCATCACGGATGGCGCGCAGCATGTTGACTACGCCGAACAGCGCGCCGGTGGGCTCGCCTGCGGCGTTGGTCAGCGGCGGCAGCGCGTGGTAGGCACGGAACAGGTAGGACGAGCCGTCGATCAGGGTCAGGTCGGACATGATGGAAAACCGTTTGCGGATGCGCAAAGGATAGCCCCCTTGACGGCCGCTTTTGGCCGGGGGGCCCGGAATCCGTCGCGGGAATGGCGGCCCGGCATCCTCCCGTGGGCCTGCTATCCTGCATCACATCCCCAGCAGCCCGCGCGCGGAGCCCGTCATGAAAGTTTCCCTGTTGCTGTCATCCGCCGTTCTCGCCCTGGCGGCGGCCACCGGCGCGCCGGCACAGACCGCGCCGGCCTCGACCCTGAAAGCGCTTCCACCCCCGTCGATCGACGACCCCGGCACCCGGCCGGCGCCGGCGGCCAGCAGCCCGCTGCCGCGGGAAGGCGACGCCGATCCCATGGCCGTGCCGTTGCCGGAGCTTCCCGGCGGCACGGCGACCGACCCCCGCGGCGAGCCTGCGCCCACCGTGAAGGTGAAAAAGCACGACGGCAAGCTGATCGAGGAATACTACCGGGGCGGCAACCTGTACATGGTCCGCGTGCATCCCGCGCACGGGGTGCCGTACACGTATTTCGTGGACGAGAACCGGCGACTCAACCGTGCCGCCGGCGCGCCGCCGGTCGACCCGGTGCTGTACAAGGTGCTGGAGTGGGGGCAGCCGAAAGGCAAGCGCGGCGGCGACGCCGACTGAGTCAGGCGGCGCCGGACGGTTTTTGCTCCCGCTGGCGGGCCACCTCGCGCAACGTGTCCCACACCAGCTCGGCCACCGGTGACAGCGACCGGTGGCGCCGCCGCACCAGCGTGATGGCACGGCGTACCCGCGGCGTCAGGGGGCGGGTCACCAGGGCCGGCGAATCCGGTACGGCCAGCCCCGGCATCACGCTCGCCCCGAGGCCCGCCTCGACCATGCGGTAGACGGTATGGGTATGGCGCGCCTGCTGTACCACGCGGGCGTCGATGCCGTGCCTGCGGAATACCTCGTCGATAAGGCGGCGGCTGCCCGACGTATGATCGAGCAGCACCAGGGGCTGCCCGCCCAGCTTTTTCCACGCTATCCGCTTCAGGCCCGCCAGCGGGTGGTCGGGGCGGCAGGCCAGCACGAAGGCGTCGTGCATGATCGTCTCGCGGACATCCCGGTCGGAGTCCGGGGGGTCGATGGCGACGCCGAAGTCCACCTCGCCGCGCTGGATGCTTTCCAGCACCTGGTGCTGGGTAAGATCGCGCAGGTGGATCGCCACCTGCGGCCAGTCGCGCGCGCACCGTGCGATGCAGGCCGGCATCAGTTCCGCCGCCGGCGTGGGGCCGGCCGCCACGTGCACCACGCCGCGGCGCGCCTGGGCCTGGTCGCGTGCCTGGGCAAGGGCGCCGTCCAGCTCACCCAGGATGCGTTCCAGCGCATGCTGCAGGTGCCGCCCGGCTGTGGTGGGCACCACTTCGCGGGTGCTGCGGTCCAGCAGGCGCATGCCGAGTGCCCGCTCCAGGTCCGCCACCTGGCGACTGACCGCCGGCTGGGTCAGGTGCAGTTCCACGGCGGCGCGATGAAAGTGGCGTTGCCGTGCCACGGCCAGGAAGGCGCGCAACTGGCGCAGGGTGACATTGATGCTCATGATGCATGAATCATTGCATTAAAACGATTGGATTTATCAATATGGGGGCATTGTAATGGGCGCCTGTTTTCCGTGGCACGACCCCATGTGGCGACGTTTTCTCCCCGACCGTTTCACCTGCGCGCTGCTGCTGGTGGTGCTGGCCGCCAGCGTGATGCCGGCCGAAGGTGTTGGTGCGCGCGTGTTCGACTGGCTTACCCAGGCCGCCATCGCGCTGCTGTTCTTCCTGCACGGGGCCAAGCTCTCGCGGCAGGCCGTGGTCGCGGGCCTGCTGCACTGGCGCTTGCACGCGATGGTGCTGGCCAGCACGTTCGTGGTGTTTCCCCTCCTGGGCTGGGGCCTGCGGCCGCTGCTGGCGCCGCTGGTCACCCCGGACCTCTACACGGGCGTGCTGTTCCTGTGCATGGTGCCGTCCACGGTGCAGTCGTCCATCGCCTTCACCTCGATCGCGCGCGGCAACGTGTCGGCGGCGGTGTGCGCGGCCTCGGCCTCCAGCCTGCTCGGCATCGCCCTCACGCCGCTGCTGGCGGGGATCATGCTGGGCGCGCGGGAAGGCGGCATGTCGGCAGGGCAGGTGGGCCACATCGTGCTGCTGCTGCTGGTGCCGTTCGTGGCCGGTCAGGTCGCGCAGCGCCGTATCGGCGGCTGGGTGCAGCGCCATGCCAGGCTGGTCCACGGCGTCGACCAGGGTTCCATCCTGCTGGTGGTGTACACGGCCTTCAGCGCTTCGGTGCTGCAGGGTCTGTGGCACGAGGTGCCGCCGGGCGTGCTGGGCGTGCTGGGCGGGCTGGCGGTGGTCAGCGTGGTGCTGCTGGTGATGATCCTGGCCATCACCTGGCTGGGCGCGCGTCGCCTGGGCTTCGACAAGGAGGACGAGATCACCATCGTGTTCTGCGGCTCCAAGAAGAGCCTGGCCAGCGGCGTGCCGATGGCCCAGGTGATGTTCGCCGGCCATCCGCTGGGCGTCATCGTGCTGCCCCTGATGCTGTTCCACCAGATCCAGCTGATGGTGTGTGCCGTCATCGCGCGGCTTTACGCGCGGCGTGCGGTCAGTGCCGGAAATGCCGCATGCCGGTGAACACCATGGCCATGTCGTGCTCGTCGGCCGCGGCAACCACTTCCTTGTCGCGGATGGAACCGCCGGGCTGGATCACTGCCGTCACGCCGGCCGCGGCGGCGGCGTCGATGC
>CAZMXV010000188.1:0-3875 GCA_964570295.1 uncultured Rhodanobacteraceae bacterium | reverse complement strand
GCGCGAGGTCAGCGTTTCCTTTTCGGTGGGACGGCCTTCACGCTTGAAAAAACCGCCGGGAATGCGGCCGGCGGAATAGAATTTTTCCTGGTAGTCGACGGTCAGCGGGAAGAAGCTCTGCCCTTCGCGCTGCGAAGCGGCCGCCACGGTAGCCACCAACACCTTGGTGGCACCCATGGAAACCATCACCGCACCGGATGCCTGGCGGGCGATTTCGCCCGTCTCCAGCGTGACTTCGTGGTTACCGTACTGGAACGACTTGGTTACTTTCGCCATGATTTTCTCCTCGGACCCTGGCATCAACGGCGCAGGCCGAGGCGCTCGATCAGGGACTGGTAACGACCCGAATCATTCTTCTTCAGGTAACCCAGCAGACGCTTGCGCTGGTTGACCAGCTTCAGCAGGCCGCGACGGGAATGATGATCCTGCTTGTGGGTCTTGAAATGTTCGGTCAGGTGCGCGATGCGGGCCGTCAGCAGGGCCACCTGCACCTCGGGGGAGCCGGTGTCTTTCTCGGTCTGGCCATACTCGGCAATGATTTTGCTGGTCTGTTCAGCAGTCAGGGACATGTTTTGATTTCCTCAAAAAAACAATAGGCACGAGGCTTGCGCGGATCCACCCGGCGAATGAACCTGCGCAAACCCCGTGATCGCCAATGCAACTCACTGGGAAAGCTGCAATTGTAACGTTGCCCGGGCCGCAACAACAAGCTGTCCGGTCTTTTTCATGCCTCCGGGCCCGCCCGGAGAGCGTTTTCGGGCAGGTTGAAGCCCCTCAGCACGTGCAGCAACCCGTCGCTCCGCCGTTCGGCAAGCGCCAGCAGGCGCCCGTCGTCGGCATAGGCCCGGTAGCGTCCTTCTTCCAGGTTTGTCCGCTCCACGCCCTGGCCATGGCTCATGGCGAGGGTGGCCGCGGCATCCAGATGCACCGCCGGGAGCGCCTGCAGACCCGCGTCCACCGGCAGCAGGAGAAGGTCGCGGTTGGCCGGGGCCAGGGCTTCGACGGTTTCCAGGGCATGCATCGCGGGAGCCGTGAACGGATCCACCCACAAGCGTCGCAGCGCGGTCAGGTGGGCACCGCACCCCAGCGCCTCGCCCAGATCGCGGGCCAGGCTGCGGACATAGGTGCCCGAACCGCAGGTGACACGAAAGCGCAGCCGCGGCGATTGCCAGTCCAGCAGTTCAATGGCATGGATCTCGACACGACGCGCCTCCAGATGCACATCCTCGCCACGGCGGGCACGCACGTACATCGGCACGCCGTCACGTTTCAACGCGGAGAAGGCCGGCGGCACCTGCTCGATCGTGCCGGTGAACGCCTGCAGGGCCTTTCGCAGGACGCCCTCTTCCAGCGGAGGCAGCGGCTGCCGTTGCCGCACTTCACCCTCGGCATCGTCGGTGCTGGTGGTCACCCCCAGCAGGCACTCGGCCTCGTAGGCCTTGCGCGACCCCAGCAGCCACCCCGCCACCTTGGTGGCTTCGCCGAAGCACAGGGGCAGCAGGCCGGTGGCCATGGGGTCCAGACTGCCGGTATGGCCGGCCTTGGCGGCACGGTAGAGCCGCCGGGCCGCCTGCAGTGCCTGGTTCGAACTCAGACCCTGCGGCTTGTCGAGCAGCAGGATGCCATGGACAGGACGTCGAAATTTGCGTGACATGGATCGCTGGCAGACAGGGCGGACACTACGTGCCCCGCATGTAAAGGTTTGTCCGAATTCCGATTCCCGCAAGACTACAGGCGCCCGCTGTCCTTCTCGTCGCGCAGCAGCGATTCGATGCGCTCGCCGCGATCGACCGAATCGTCGTATTTGAAGCGCAGCTCGGGCACGCGGCGCAGGCGCATGCGTTGCGACAGCTGGTAGCGGAATTCGCCCGCCATCTCGCGCAGCGCCTTTACCGCCACCGGGGCATCCGCCGGGTCCAGGGTGGTCACCCACACCGTGGCCACGTCCAGGTCGCGCGTGGCCTCCACGTCGTTGACACTGACCGACGGCAGGCCATGGTCGCGCACCACGGCGTGCACCAGGGTACCCAGCTCGCGGCGGAGTTCGGCGTTGATGCGGTCGGTACGTTTGAAGTCGCGTGAAGGCATGAAAGGCGGAGAATCGGGAAATGGGAATGGAGAACGGGAAAAGTCGAAATGCATTATGACGGAATGCGGGGCGGGAGTCCGGAACAGCCGCACCGGCCATTCCCTACTCCCGACTCCCCATTCCCGCGCCGAAGCGGCACGCGCTACAGCGTACGCGCCACCTCGATGCGCTCGAAGCACTCGATCTGGTCGCCGGGCTTGACGTCGTTGTACTGCTTCACGGCAATGCCGCACTCGGTGCCGGCATGCACTTCCTCGACGTTGTCCTTGAAGCGGCGCAGCGATTCCAGCTCGCCCTCGAAGACCACGGTATTGTCGCGCAGCACGCGGATCGGCTTGTTGTGCCGGACCACGCCCTCGGACACCATGCAGCCGGCCACGGCGCCGAACTTGGAACTGCGGAACACGTCGCGCACCTCGGCGGTGCCGATGATGTCCTCGCGCACCTCGTTGCCGAGCAGGCCGGAAGCGGCCTGGGTCACCTGGTCGATCACGTCGTAGATGATCGAGAAGTAGCGCAGGTCCACGCCGCTGGTCTCGACCACCTTGCGCGCCGAGGCGTCGGCACGCACGTTGAAGCCGATCAACAGCGCCTTGGAGGCCGCGGCCAGGGTCGCGTCGGACTCGGTGATGCCGCCCACGCCGGAGGACACCACGTTGACCTTGACCATCTCGTTGCCGATGTCGCTGAGCGACTCGCGCAACGCCTCCGCCGAACCCTGCACGTCGGCCTTGACCAGGATGTTGAGCACCTGCTGGGCTTCGCCCTGGCCCATCTGCGCCATGATGTCCTCCAGGCGGTTGGCCTTGCCCACCAGACGGGTCTCGCGGCGCCGCTGGGCACGTTCCTCGGCCACCTGCTTGGCCAGCTTCTCGTCGGCCACGGCCACGAAATCGTCGCCGGCGGCGGGCACGCCCGACAGGCCCAGCACCTGCACCGGAATGGCCGGCCCGGCGCTGTCGACCTGCTTGCCGTCGGCACCCATCAGGGCACGCATGCGACCGTATTCCACGCCGCAGACGACGAAGTCGCCCCTCCGAAGAGTGCCCTGCTGCACCAGCATGGTGGCCACGGGGCCGCGGCCCCGCTCCAGGCGGGCCTCGATGACCGTGCCCGAGGCACGCCCGTCGACCACGGCCTTGAGCTCCATCAGCTCGGCCTGCAGCGAGATGGCATCCAGCAGTTCGTCGATGCCCTGGCCGGTCTTGGCCGACAACTCCACGAATTGCACGTCGCCACCCCAGTCTTCCGGCACCACCTCGTGGCTGGCCAGACCCTGCTTGACGTTGTCGACATTGGCGCTGGTCTTGTCGATCTTGTTGACCGCCACGATCAACGGCACCTCTGCCGCCTTGGCATGCTCGATGGCCTCGATGGTCTGCGGCTTGACGCCGTCGTCGGCAGCCACCACCAGCACCACGATGTCGGTGGACTTGGCGCCACGCGCGCGCATGGACGTGAAGGCCGCGTGCCCCGGGGTGTCCAGGAACGTGATGACCCCCTTGTCGGTGGTCACGTGGTAGGCACCGATATGCTGGGTGATGCCGCCGGCCTCGCCGGTGGCCACCTTGGTGCGGCGGATGTGGTCGAGCAGCGAAGTCTTGCCGTGGTCGACGTGGCCCATGATGGTGACCACCGGCGGACGCGTCTCCTTGGTCCCGGACTCGTCCACGGAAGCGGTCTGTTCCAGCAGTGTGGTTTCGGCCGTGCGCTCTTCGGCATCGATCGGCGTGTGACCCAGTTCTTCCACCACCAGCACGGCGGTGTCGTGATCGATGGTCTGGTT
>CAZMXV010000187.1:0-3912 GCA_964570295.1 uncultured Rhodanobacteraceae bacterium | reverse complement strand
GTTTTGACGCTATCCTTGAGCATTCCCCTGCGAAAGCCACGGGCGACAAGTGCGCCGGGCTGGCCTTCGTAACACGAACATCACAGAGAGAGGTTCCCCCATGCGTGCAATGGTTTTGTCCCTGGCTGTATTGGCAGCACTGGGTATGGCCGGGTGCAGTGGCGGCTCGGGTGCGCAGCAGGGCTCGAACGTGGCTGGCAACGGTTCCACCGCCGCGGCGCCGATTGCCTCCAGCGTGACCGGCACGATCAGCCTGTCGAAGCCGCACAAGCTGTCCGACAAGGCCAAGCTGGACATCGAATTGGTCGACGTGTCCGCCCGTGGTGGCGAGCCGTTGGCCCGGAAGAGCATCTCGCCCGTGGATGCCATGCCGGTGAAGTTCACCCTGGATGTGGACCCGCAGAAGGTGAAGGCCTCCGACCTGTACGTGGTGCAGGCGGAACTGGTCGACGGCATCCGCCACTACACCATGAAGCTGCAGGCGCCTGTGCTGACCCAGGGTGCGCCCAGCACCGCCAACATCACGCTTGAGGCCGTGCCGACCAAGGGCGAGAAGATCCTGGCCAAGTACGACAAGCTCAAGGCCCATATCGGCGGCATGCACATGAGCAAGGGCACCTCGCTGGACAAGACCGTTTCGCGCGGCTGGCAGGTGTTCCGTGACAAGGAAAGCGGTGACATCCGCTTCGTCATCGAACTGGCCGATTTTGTCGATGGGGGTTATTCCGAAACCAATTTCGCCTACAAGGACAACAAGCCCTGGGTGGTGGTGCGGACCAAGAAGGAAAGCGAAAAGGGCAAGGTCCAGGAGATCGACCGCGTCAGCTGGACGGGTGCCGGCAAGGTCGAGCTGAACGAAAAGGAAGCCGATGGCAAGACCACCAAGCTGGACGACGAAGCCGTTGCCAAGCTGCGCAAGGATGCCGAAGCCGTGTTCGCCAAGGCCAAGAAGACCAAGTAAGCCACGCTTTTGCGCTGGCTGACGAAAAGCCGCCCGGCAATGCCGGGCGGCTTTTTCTTGTGGCGGTATCGGTCGGAGGGCCGGCAGCGTCCCGAAAAACCGTGGGTGTATGCGAAAAGCGATTCCAGTCGCGGCGGGTGCGGGCCGGCAGCACGCCGTTGCGGCTGGAGGCGCCCCACAGGAGCATCGAGGTGGTCGAGCTGCCTGTGGGACGCGTGCGGCCATGACGCGGCGGCTCAACGCCGCCCGTTGCGGTCAAACGGTCAGAAGGCCACCTTGAATCCCATGTCCAGGTGGTTCAGGCGCTGGTTGCTGTCGGAAAACCGGCCTTCGTAGCCGATCCACGTGCTGACGCTGGCGCTGAGGTCGGCTGTCAGGCCGAGACGGGCACTGCCCCAGTCGGCGTCGGGAATGAAACCGGTCAGGGCGAAGCTGCCCGGCATGCCGGACAGGCCGGCGCGCACCTTGCGCGGGTCGGCACGGTCATCGTGGTTCCAGGCCACGTTGAGGTAGGGGTGCAGCGTGGCGTTGCCAATGGTCATGCTGCCCTTGAACTGCCAGCCCAGGGTGCCGACCAGGGCCATGCGCTCCTGCTTGCCGAACCACATCGCCGAGCTGTCGCTGCCCGATTCGTTGTAGCCGTCCACGCGGATGCGTTGCCACTGGATGCGGGCGAAGGGGCCGGTCTGCACCGTGTCCGAGCCAAACCACCAGCCGCCGTCGATGCCGGCCATGATGTGGCTGCCGTCGGTGCTGCCGCTTTCGGTGCGGGTGAGGGCGCCCAGCTGGAAGCGCCGGTGGATGTCGTTGAAGCTGAGCTGGGCGAAGCCGATGTTGGCGCCCAGGTAACCGCCGCCGCTGTGCCAGGTGGCATAACCCGACCCGATGATGGCGTCCAGGCGATAGCCGCCCGCGCCGATGTCGGCGTCGTTGCGGGCCAGGCCCAGGGCCGCGCCCATGTTGAAGGTGTCGCTGGTGGAGGCATCCACGCCCAGGGCCAGGTTGATGTTGTCGCTGTGCGTGCGCGGGGAGTTGCCGGTGGCGTCGAAACGCTGCTTGGCGTAGCCGATGCCGGCGAACAGCCGGGTACCGGCACCGGCCTGGTCGGCGCGCATCTGGCTGCGCAGGATGTCCATGTGGGCGTCGGCGGCGGCCAGTGGGGCCTCGCCCAGCATGGACACCTGTCCCGGTGCGTTGAGCTCGGCGGTCACGTACTGGCCCAGCATGGCATGCGCGGCGGTGGTGGGGTGCACGCCGTCGGCGAACAGATGGCTCTGTTCGGCACCCGGTTCGTAGGTATAGGGCGCGCCCGAGCCTTCGGGGCCGCATTGCACCGAGCTGGAGCCGGCACCACAGGCGGCCTCGGTGACGTTCGAGAAGCCGAATGCGGCGGGGTCGGCGATCACCTCGTTGAACAGGGCGTACACGTCCACCGGCACCACGTTGAGGCCCTGGTCGGACAGCGTGTTCAGGCCGCTGGCGAGTACGCCGTTGTAGATCATGGACAGCCCGCTGAGGCCTTCGGCGGCTTCCGCGCCCTGGGCGGCGGCCTGCGGGGTGTTGCCGATGTCCGGCAGGTTGAACAGCAGGGTGTATTCGGCACCGGCCTCGTGCATCTTGCCCAGCAAGTTGAGCTCCTGCCGGGCCGCGGCCGCGACGGCGGCCTGGGCCTGTTCCGGGGTTTCCGGTGTCACGCCGGCCTGGGCCGCGACCTGGGCCATCACCTGCTCGGTCACGGTCGGGGTGATCTGCTGCGTGAATGCTTCGATGGCTGCCGGGTCGTCGGGAATCAGCTGGTTGGCAATGGCGGCCTGGACCTGCTGCTGGATGACCTGCGCGATGGCCTGCTGGGCCGCGCCGGCCGCGGCCACGGCGGTGGCGTGGTGGAAGATGTCGTTGGCGCCGCCCCACATGCTGTAGAGCGTGTGCGCGTCCATGCTGCCGGCCTTGGCCAGGTAGCCGTTGACCTGGTCGGTGATGGTGGGCACCGAGGCCGGCACGCCCGGCGCATTGCTGAGGATGCCTGCGCCACCGAAGGCATAGTCGCTGCCGCCGGTCAGGGAGGGCGTGAGCTCGAAACCGTAGGCATCGGCGACATGCTCGACCGCCACCTTGCCGGGGTTGGTGGTGAAGCGGCTGGGTTGCTCGGCACCGTTGGCCAGCGAGATGTTGCCGTTGTCGCTGAGACTGTCGCCGAAGACCGTCATCTTGTTGAAATCGGTGTTGCCGGCGTGCGCCGCGGCGCTCATGAAAAGCGCCGCCACGATGGCGCCGCTCAGATAGTGCAGACGAGGCATGAAGCTCTCCCCAGTGTGGTCATGAATGGTGTCACCTTAAACCAATCCATACGCAAGCGCACGTTCGGTTGGGCGGAAGGGATGACATCCGGAACAAGCGCGGCTTTCGCCACGGGATGCGGCGTGACGGGCGATGGCTGGCGGGTGCCGACCCCGGCCCGGATGCCATGGCTCAGCCTCCACGGACGCTGTTGCCCCGGCGCCTGTGCCACCAGATCCACAGGTAGTACAGCGGCACGCCGGCCAGCGTGATGAGAATGCTGGTACCGGTGGACAACGGCTCGCGCCACAGGGAGTTGGCCACCACCACCAGCGTGGCCAGCACGAACAGCGCCGGCACCACCGGGTAGCCCAGCGTGCGGTAGGCGCGCGGGAAATCCGGCCGCTTGCGGCGCAGGATGAAGATGCCGACCACCGCCAGCGCCAGGAACGGCCAGATGCCGAGCACGTAGGCGGCGGCCAGTTGCATGAAGGTGCGCAGCAGCACGTAGATGACCGCCAGCACCACGATGAAGCCGATGGCGATGTAGGGTGTTTCGTACTTCGGATGCACCTTGCCCACGGTCTTGAAGAACAATCCGTCCTCGGCCATGGCGTAGAACACGCGCGGGCTGGACAGGATGCTGCCGTTGAGCGTGCCGAACACCGACAGCA
>CAZMXV010000186.1:0-3915 GCA_964570295.1 uncultured Rhodanobacteraceae bacterium | reverse complement strand
GCCGGTTCAGCCAGCGCCGCAGCAGGCGCGCGCCCATCGGCGTGACGGTCTCGTCCACGATGCCCAGCAGGGTGTGCTCGCGCCGGCCCTCCGGATGCGTGTCGATTTCCAGGTTGCGCCGCGTGGCCGCGTCCATGGCGATGGTTTCGCTGGCCGATTCCACGGCCATGCCGGACAGGTGCGGCAGCGCGCTCTTCTGAGTTTCCTCGACATAGCCGAGCAGGGCGCCGGCGGCGGCGACGGCCAGATCCAGCCCGTCGACGCCGAAGCCGCCGAGGTCGCGCGTGCCGAAGAAACGATTCAATTCGCGCATGGCCGCGTCGTGGTCGAAATGCCACGGCGGGCGCTTGCGCAGGCCGGGCAGGGTGGTGACCACGCGCGACCAGCCACCGTCTTCGGCGATCAGCGTTTCGGCCGGTTGCAGGCGCGCCAGTTCCGCGGCCAGGCCTTCGGCATCGTCGGTTTCGGTGAGCAGGAAACGGCCACCGGCCAGGTCCACCCAGGCCAGGCCGAAACGTCCGCGCTCGCCGGCGGCGATGGCCAGCAGCAGGTTGTCGCGGCGCTCCTCCAGCAACGCCGCGTCGGTCACCGTGCCGGGCGTCACGATGCGTACCACCTTGCGCTCCACGGGCCCCTTGCTGGTGGCCGGGTCACCGATCTGCTCGCAGATCGCCACCGATTCGCCCAGTTTCACCAGCCGCGCCAGGTAGTTCTCCACCGCGTGGTACGGCACGCCCGCCATCGGAATCGGCTGTCCCGCCGACTGCCCGCGCTGGGTCAGTGTGATGTCCAGCAGCCGGGCCGCCTTGCGCGCGTCGTCGTAGAACAGCTCGTAGAAATCGCCCATGCGGAAAAACAGCAGCACGTCCGGGTGCTCGGCCTTGGCGGCCAGGTACTGGCGCATCACCGGCGTGTGCTTGTCCTGAACGGGTTTGGCGGGGCGGGTGGCGGTGGTCAAAGCGGATACCTCGTCATGACCGGGCAGTGTAGTGGGCGACGGCATCCCGGCTCCAGTCCGCGAAGCCGTGCCGGGTGCCGTCGTCGTTCGGGCCTTCGCGGGAGCGGGGCGAGACATTGCGGCGCATTCCCTGTAACGTTCGGCCGGTACGGAAACGGACCACTTGCTTGTTGCCGACCAGGGCAGGAAGGGCACCTTGCCAACCTGTAGGGGAGCCGAGATGAAATCCGCCCAGTTGCGTGCGATGGCACTGACGATGTTGCTGGTGTTGCCGTGTGGCATGGTGGCCGGCGCGGCGACGCCGCCGCCCGCCGAGTTTCCAGCGGAGGCGTTTCCCTCCACCTACCAGCCGCTGCCTTCGAAGGCGACGTTGATCGAGCATGCGACGGTCTTCACCGGCACCGGCGAGCGCATCGACGACGGTGCGATCCTGCTGCGTGACGGCAAGATTGCCGCGGTGGGCAAGCAGGTCGACGCGCCAGCCGGTGCCGTGGTCATCGATGCCGAGGGCAAGTTCGTGACGCCCGGCCTGGTGGACGTGCATTCGCACCTGGGCGTGTATCCGTCGCCGGCGGTCCAGTCCACCGCCAACGGCAACGAGATGACCAGCCCGACCACCGCCGAGGTGATGGCCGAGCATTCGGTGTGGCCGCAGGACCCCGGCTTCAACACCGCGCGTGCGGGTGGCGTGACCACGCTGCAGATATTGCCCGGCTCCGGCAACCTCATCGGCGGCCGCGGCGTGGTGCTGAAGAACGTGCCGGCCACCACCGTGCAGGCGATGAAGTTTCCGGATGCCGCATACGGCCTGAAGATGGCCTGCGGCGAAAATCCGATGCGCGTGTACGGCAGCCGGCACCAGTTCCCGTCCACCCTGATGGGCGATGTCGCCGGTTACCGCCAGGCCTTTGCCGATGCCCAGGCCTACGACCGGGCATGGAAGGCGTGGCAGACCAAGGTCGATGCCAAGGGGAGCACACAGGCCGGGCCGCCGCCCAAACGCGACCTGGCCAAGGAGACACTGGCCATGGTGCTCGACGGCAGGATCCGCGTGCAGATGCATTGCTACCGTTCCGACGAAATGGCCGTGATGCTGGATGTGGCACGGGAGTTCGGCTTCCATATTGCGGCCTTCCACCATGCCGTGGAGGCCTACAAGATTCCGCGCCTGCTGGCCCGGACCGACACCTGCGCGGCGATGTGGGCCGACTGGTGGGGCTTCAAGATGGAGGCGTGGGACGGCATCCGCGCCAACATCGCGATGGTCGATGCCGGCGGCGCCTGCGCGATGATCCACTCCGACGACGCCAACGGCATCCAGCGCCTCAACCAGGAGGTGGCCAAGGCCTGGGCCGCGGGCCGGCGCGCCGGGCTTGACATCAGCAAGGCGCACGCGGTGATGTGGATGACCCTCAACCCGGCCCGGGCGCTCGGCCTGGCCGACCGCATCGGCTCGCTGGAACCGGGCAAGCAGGCTGACGTGGTGATCTGGGACGGCGACCCGTTCAGCGTCTACACCCGGGCCGAAAAGGTGTTCCTGGACGGAGCGGTGGTGTATGAACGTGACGATCCCGCGCGGCAGGCCACCTCGGACTTCATGCTCGGCCATTTCATCGACGCCTCCGTCGATGCCCGCCCCGACACGGAGACCTCGCCATGAAATACCTGGTCATGCTGGCCGCGATGCTTTGCGTCGCCTGCAGTCCCGTCGACAACACCGACTCCCGCGCCGATGCGGATACCGGCCGCGCCACGACGCGCGTGGATGACGGTGGTGCCGGCGACGGCAAGACCTGGGCCATCACCGGCGGCACGGTCTACACGCTGGGCGAGGCCGGCAAGATCGAGCACGGTACGGTGCTGCTCCGGGGCCACAGGATCCTGGCCGTCGGCGCCGATGTCGAGATTCCGGAGGATGCCGAGCGCATCGACGCCAGCGGCAAGGTCGTCACACCCGGCATCTTCGATCCGGCGAGCCAGTTCGGCGTGGTGGAAGTGGGCTCGGTCGGGCAGACGCGGGACGCCTCGGCCGGCGACTCGCGCTTCAGTGCCGCGTTCGACGTGGCCGACGCCATCAACCCGCGCTCGGTACTGATTCCCGTCAACCGCATTGCCGGCGTCACCCGCGCCATGGTCTCGCCCACCCGTGGCGGCGACCACGTCATTTCCGGCCGCGGCGTCATCATCGACCTGGGTTCCACCGAAGACTTCGTCCACCGCGATCCGGCCGCGATGTTCGCGGTGCTGGGCGAGTCCGGCGCCGCGCAGGCCGGCGGTTCGCGCGCCGCCGCGCTGCTGGCCCTGCGCGACGCGCTGCAGGATGCCAGGGACCATGCCGACAACAAGCAAGCCTATGCCAGCGACCAGCACCGTCCCGATGCCCTGACGCGGCGGGACCTGGAGGCGCTGAAACCGGTGCTGGCCGGCAAGGAGCCGCTGGTGGTCCGCGTCAACCGTGCCAGCGACATCGAGGCGGCGCTGCGCCTGGCCCGCGACTTCGGGCTGAAGCTGGTCGTGGCCGGTGGCGCCGAGGCCTGGATGGTCGCCGACCAGCTGGCGGCTGCCGGAGTGCCGGTGCTGCTGGACCCGCTGGAGAATCTGCCGGCACATTTCGAGACGTTGGGTGCGACGCTGGAAAATGCCGCACGCCTGCAGCAGGCCGGCGTGCTGATCGCCTTCGCCACCGGCGACACCCACAACGCCAGCAACGTCACCCAGGCCGCCGGCAACGCGGTCGCCAACGGCCTGCCGTGGATCGACGCGTTGAAGGCGTTGATGCTGAATCCGGCCAGGATCTACGGCATGGACGGGCAACTGGGCACGCTGGAGCCGGGCAAGCTGGCCGACGTGGTGGTCTGGAGCGGCGATCCGCTGGAGCTGTCCAGCCACGCGGCCCAGGTTTTCATCGCCGGACGCAGGATGCCCATGACCAGCCGCCAGACCCGGCTGCGCGACCG
>CAZMXV010000185.1:0-3946 GCA_964570295.1 uncultured Rhodanobacteraceae bacterium | reverse complement strand
GTGTGAAGGCAGTGCTCTACCACTGAGCTAACCGCCCCGAAGGGAGCGCTGCATTCTACGCAGAAGCCGGGGGATGGTCAATGGGGGAGACGGCGGTTTTTTCCAGGTCGCGAAGCGGTGGCCGGTATCCGCCGCGGGGCGCGGCGCGTGCATTCTGCGATAATCGTCCGGCTCCACGAGACCCGGGAGCATGTTCTTCCGCCGTTCGAGACCTCCATGGCCACATCGCCCGATACGTTCCGCCTGCCCGCCGAATGGGAGCCGCAATCGGCCATCCTGATGGCCTGGCCGCATGCCGGCACCGACTGGGCCGCACGGCTGGCGGAAGTGGAACGCACCTGCGTGGCGATGGCGCACGCCATCACGCGCTTCCAGGACCTGGTGGTCTGCGTGGGCGATGCCAACCTGGGTCAGCGCGTGCACTTCCTGCTCAACCACGCCGGGGCCGACATGCGCCGGGTCCGCCTGGTCGAGCTGGCCTACGATGATACGTGGCTGCGCGACTCGGGCCCGATCACGCTGCGCGACGAGCACGGGCGGTTCCGCCTGCTGGACTTCCGTTTCACCGGCTGGGGCGGCAAGTTCCAGGCCACGCGCGACGATGCGCTGGTCGGCACCCTCGCCGCGGCCGGCATGTTCGTGGACGCCGAACGCGTGCGTGTGGACTGGGCGCTGGAGGGCGGCGGCATCGAAAGCGACGGCGCCGGAACCCTCCTCACCACGTGGCGGTGCCTGCACCAGCGCCATCCCGGCATGAGCCGCGCGGACATGTCCGCCTTCCTGTGCAGGCACCTGGCGGCCTCGCGCGTGCTGTGGCTGGACCACGGCTACCTGCAGGGCGACGATACCGACGCCCACGTCGACACCCTGGCACGCTTCGCCCCCGATGACGGCATTGTCTTCCAGGCCTGCGACGACACCGGCGACGCGCACCATGACGAACTTTCCCGCATGCAGGGAGAGCTGGAGGCATTGCGCACAACCGATGGCCGTCCCTATGCCCTGCACCCCCTCCCCTGGCCCCGCCCGATCCTGGACGAAGGGCGCCGCCTGGCCGCTTCCTATGCCAACTACCTGGTACTCAACGGCGGCGTGCTGGTGCCGGCCTACGGCGATCCCGCCGATGACGCGGCCGCCGCCGTCGTCGCCCGCGCCCACCCCGGACGCGAAGTGGTCCAGGTCCCGTGTCGTGCCCTGATCTGGCAGAACGGCAGCCTGCACTGCATGACCATGCAGCTGCCGGACGGCGTGCTGGCGCGAAAAGCCGCGCCCTGACCCCGGTTTCGCCACACGGGCTGTCATGTTCAGGCCCGCTGCCTTATCGTGGGCGGGTCGATCCCCCTGGAAAGGCACGCCATGTTCCGAACCCTTTTCCTGGCCCTGCTTGTCGCCGCCACCGGCCCGGTACAGGCCGCCACCTTCAAGCTCGAAGTGCACGCCGCCGACGCCGACGGCCGCATCGAACGCGTTCACGTCTACAACGCTTCCGGCTGCCGCGGCGACAACCGCTCGCCCACCCTGCGCTGGGAAAACCCGCCCGAAGGCACCAGCGGCTACGCGGTCACGGTATACGACCCGGACGCCGAGGGCGGCTGGTGGCACTGGGTGGTGCTGGACATCCCGGCCATCACCACCCGCATCGACGAGGACGGCACCTTGCCGCCGGGGGCTTTCGCCCTGAAGAACAGTTTCGGCCATCCGGGATGGGACGGCCCTTGCCCGCCCAAAGGTGATGCCCCGCACCATTACCGGTTCACGGTGTACGCGCTGGACACGGCGGCCCTGGCCTTGACCGCCGAAACCTCGCCCGAGGAGGCCATGGCCGCCATCAGGCGGCACGCCCTGGGCAAGGCACAGGTGACCTACACCTACGGACGGTGACGCCACCCGCCCGTTGTACGAAGGGGCTGCGTGCGGCGGATACGGCCATCGCGGCCGGGGAATGCGGTGGCGTCAGGGCTTGCGGCAGTGCTCGCACACGCCGTGGACTTCCAGGGTCTGCGCGCGGGGGCGAAAGCCCATGCGGCGGGCCTGGGCCGCGATGAGGTCCGCCACCTGGTCGTCGCAGACCTCGACGGCGTTTTCGCAGACGTCGCAGATCAGGAACGGCACCTGGTGGGTATCCGTGGGGTGCGGGCACCAGACGAAGGCATTGATGGATTCCAGCTTGTGGATGAAGCCCTGTGCCAGCAGGAAATCCAGCGCCCGGTACACCGTGGGCGGGGCGGCGTTGCCGTGGGTGTCGCGCAACCGGTCCAGCAGGTCGTAGGCCTTCACCGGCTTACCGGAGGCGGCCACCAGTTGCAGCACTTCCCGGCGCAACGGCGTCAGGCGCAACCCGCGCTCACGGCAGGCCTCTTCGACGGCCTTGACGTAGCCTTCGGCATCCGGATGACGCTGGTGCGGTTTGGCGCTGCAGGTTTCCATGCATCAAAGATGCGGCCTGGCGCCGGGCTTTGCAAGCTGCGCGCCCGTCGCCGCTCCGCCTGCAGGCGCTTCAGGCTGCCGCCTCGCGGGCGCGGCGCAGGGCCTCGTCGATGCGGGCCAGGGCGGTGTCGCGGCCGCACAGGTAGATGGTGTCCTCGATCGCGGGCGACACCTGGGTGCCGGTCATCGCCACGCGCAGCGGCTGGGCCACCTTGCCCATGCCGATGTCCTGGGCCTGCGCCACCTCGCGGACCATCTCGTGGATGGGCGCGGGGGCCCATGCGGAAAGTGCCGCCAGCGCCTCGCGGGCCGCCTCCAGCACCGCCGGCGCAGTGGCCGAACCGAGATGCTTCTTCACAGCCTTGGGATCCCATTCAACAATGGGGCCGTACCAGATGCGGGCGCGCTCGGCCATTTCCTTCAGGGTGTGCACGCGCTCGCGCAGGGCCACGATCACCGCGGCCGGGTCCGGACCCGTGGCGACGTCGACACCGGCCCGCGCCAGGTGCCAGGTGAACTCGGGCACCAGCGACTCCGGGGCATCGTTTTTCAGGTATTGCTGGTTCAGCCAGGCCAGCTTGTCGGTGTCAAAGCGCGAGGGGGCCTTGTGCACGTCGCCGACATCGAACAGGCGCTGCATTTCCTCGATGGAAAACACCTCCTGGTCGCCATGCGACCAGCCCAGGCGCACCAGGTAGTTGAGCACCGCATGCGGCAGGAAACCCTGCTCGCGGTAGTCCATGACGCCAACCGCATTGGTACGCTTGGAAAGTTTCTTGCCGTCCTTGTCCAGGATCATCGGCAGATGCGCGAAGGCCGGTACCGGCGCGCCGAGGGCCTTGTAGATGTTGATCTGGCGCGGCGTGTTGTTGACGTGGTCGTCACCGCGAATGACCTCGGTGATGCCCATGTCCATGTCGTCCACCACCACGGCGAAGTTGTAGGTGGGAAAACCGTCGGAACGGAAGATCACCAGGTCGTCCAGCTCGCTGTTGGCGATTTCGATGCGGCCCTTGACCTTGTCCTCGAACACCACGCTGCCCGCATGCGGCGTCTTGAAGCGCAGCACGCGGTTGGGGTCGTCGCGGTACGGTTCGTTGCGGTCGCGGTAATAGCCGTTGTAACGCGGTTTCTCGCCTCGCGCACGGGCCGCCTCGCGCATGGCGTCGATCTCTTCCCGGCTTTCGTAGGCGTAATACGCCTTGCCTTCGGTCACCAGTTTCTCGGCCACCTCGCGGTAGCGTTGCAGGCGCTCCGTCTGGTAATAGGGGCCGAGGTCATGGTCCAGTCCCAGCCAGGCCATGCCGTCGAGGATGGCCTGCACGGCCGCGCCGGTGGAGCGCTCGCGATCGGTGTCCTCGATGCGCAGCACGAACTCGCCGCCCTTGCGCCGCGCCTCCAGCCAGGCGTACAGCGCCGTGCGCGCGCCGCCGATGTGCAAGAATCCGGTGGGGCTGGGGGCAAAACGGGTACGGAAGTTCATCGCGACTGTCCAACGGGAGTAAACCGTGCATTTTAA
>CAZMXV010000184.1:0-3959 GCA_964570295.1 uncultured Rhodanobacteraceae bacterium | reverse complement strand
TAGGCCACCACGCCGGCGTCGAACCAGCCGGAACTGCCCGGCAGATCGGTCAGGGTCTTGGCGATCCAGCCACCGGTGCACGATTCGGCGGTGACCACGCGCTGGTGCCGCGCGATGGCGACATCGGCCACCGCGGCAGCCAGGGCATCCAGTTGTTTGTCGTCGGGGGCCACGTTTTCACTCACGTCATCGAACCTCGAAAAGTCTGTACGCGAGTATGGCATCAGCGCCCGACGAATGGATGATGATCAGCTGATGCCCGCCACGCTGTCCAGCTTTTGCACCATGTCATCCGGCAACACCAGGTCGCCGGCAGCGAGGTTTTCGCGCAAATGCGCCACCGACGAAGTGCCGGGAATCAGCAGGATGTTCGGCGAGCGCTGCAGCAGCCACGCCAGCGCCACCTGCATCGGCGTGGCGTCGAGATGCGCGGCCACCTCGTCCAGCGTGGACGATTGCAACGAGTTGAATCCGCCCAGCGGAAAGAACGGCACATAGGCGATGCCGTCGCGGGCCAACGCGTCAACCAGGGCGTCGTCGTCGCGATGCGCCAGGTTGTAAAGATTCTGCACGCAGACGATCTCTGTGATCTTTCGGCCTTCGGCAACCTGGGTCGGCGTGACATTGCTCAGGCCGATGTGGCGTATCAGGCCCTGCTGCTGCAATTCGGCCAGCGCCGTCAACGGTTCCTCGATCGATCCTTCGGCCGGGCCGTGGGATTCGGAATCAAGCATGGCACGGAAATTGACTACTTCCAGTGCGTCCAGCCCGAGGTTGCGCAGGTTGTCGTGTACCGCACGCGTCAGATCTTCTGCCGAAAAAGCCGGCAGCCAGGCACCTTTTTCGTCGCGCCGCGCACCGATCTTGGTGACGATGACAAGATCGTCGGGATACGGTGACAACGCTTCGCGGATCAGCTGGTTGGTCACATGCGGACCGTAGAAATCGCTGGTGTCGATGTGGTCGACGCCGGACGCGACGGCCTCGCGCAACACGGCCAGGGCCGCATCGCGATCTTTCGGCGGGCCGAACACACCGGGGCCAGCCAGTTGCATGGCACCGTAGCCGAGTCGCTTCACGCTGCGGTCGCCGAGGGTGAAAGCGTGGGTTGAACGGGACATGGGAGCCTCCTCAAATGCATTCTCAGTGATGACACCTACACGATAGGTGCTCGTCACTGCCTTGATAATCCGGCACAATCAGCACAAGCCGTGCGGAATTTCGAACAATGAAAGCCAGCCTGGATGATCTCGACGTCTTCGTCGCCGTGGCACACGCCAGGGGTTTCCGCGAAGCCGCGCGCCTGAGCGGCAGCAGCGCCTCCCGGCTCAGCGAAACCATGCGCCGCCTGGAAACGCGGCTCGGCGTCCGCCTGCTGCACCGGACCACGCGCAGTGTGGTCCCGACCGAAGCCGGCCAGCGCCTGCTCGAACGGCTGGCGCCGGCGCTGGCCGAGGTGGCATCGACGCTGGACGTGGTCAACGGTTTCCGTGACAAGCCGAGCGGCACGCTGCGATTGAACGTTCCGGTCAGCGCGGCGCGGCTGGCCTTGCCGGGCATCGTGCCGAAGTTCCTGGCAGCCTACCCCGACATCCAGCTGGAAGTGATCACCGAAGAGAGCTTCGTCGACACCCTCGCTGCTGGTTGCGATGCCGGGATCCGCTACGAGGAAAGGCTGGAACAGGACATGATCGCGGTGCCGATCGGGCCGCGTACCCAGCGCTCGGCGGCGGCCGCTTCGCCGGCCTATCTGGACAACCATGGCCGACCGCAGCATCCCCGCGACCTGCTCGACCACGCCTGCCTGCGCGGTCGTTTCCCCAGCGGCGCCATGCCGCCGTGGGAGTTCGAGCGCGACGGCGAGGTCATCAAGATCGAACCCACCGGCCCGCTTGTCGTGCGTGCCGGTGGCGCCACCGATCTGGCGATCGACGCCGCCGTGGCCGGTACCGGCATCGTGTTCCTGTTCGAGGATTGGCTGCGTCCGCATCTCGACAGCGGCGCCCTCGAACCCGTGCTGGAACCGTGGTGGCAGCGTTTCTCCGGTCCGTTGCTCTACTACCACGGGCGGCGCCTGGTGCCGGCGCCGCTGCGGGCGTTCATCGACTTCGTCAAAGCCTCCAACGGTTAGACGGCTTTCCACTCAGGCGCTTTGGCGGACCGGCTCGTCGAGCACCGGATAATCCGTGTAGCCGGAAGCTCCGCCGCCATACAGTGTGGTCGGGTCCAGTTCGTTCAATGGTGCGTCGTGCCGGATCCGCTCGATGAAATCGGGATTGGCCAGCGCCCAGCGTGCCACCGGCGCCATGTCGGCCAGGCCGGCCTCGATGTCGGCACCCAGCGCCTCCAGCGGACGGTTGCCACGGTTGACCAGCAACGCGTTGGGCCACAACCGGCGAATATCGCGCAACAGATCGTCGTCGCCGGCATGTGACAGATGCAGGTACGCCAAGTCGAGCTCGGCGAGCCCGGCCACCAGATGTCGGTACAGATCCGACGCTTCCGCACCTTCGTCGATGCCTCCCAGGTGACTCCCCGGGGACAGACGAATGCCGGTGCGCTCGGGACCGATGCGCTCGGCCACAGCCGCGGCTACTTCCAGCGCAAAACGCACGCGCTTGTCGATGCCGCCACCGTAGACGTCATCACGCCGGTTGGCATTGGCCGCCAGAAACTGCTGGATCAGATAGCCGTTGGCACCATGAATCTCGACGCCATCGGCACCCGCTTCGACCGCCCGTTCGGCGGCATCGGCAAAATCCCGTACGGTGGCGCGCACTTCGTCGGTGGACAACGCGCGTGGCGTCGGCGCGACTTGCGGGCCGCTGGCGGTGAACATCTCCACCCCCGGCGCGATCGCCGACGGCGCCACCGGCTGGCGATGATGCGGCGTGTTGTCGGGATGCGACATGCGCCCGGCATGCATCAACTGGATGAACAGGCGACCGCCTTGCGCATGCACGGCGGACGTCACGCGACGCCAGCCGGCAACATGTGCATCGGTATACACGCCCGGCGTGCTCATGTAGCCCTGCCCGTCATCGGACGGCTGCGTGCCCTCGCTGATCAACAAACCGAACCCCGCGCGCTGGGCGTAATACTCGGCCGCCAACGGGCCGGGCGTGCCATCCGGGTTGGCGCGGCCGCGGGTCATGGGCGCCATGGCCAGGCGGTGCGGCAATGACATGCGACCGATGGTGACGGGGTCCCAGATCGTGGGGCGAACAGGTAATGGGGTCTTTTCGGAAACGGCGTTCATGACGGCTCTCCAGAATGGGTGAAATCACGCGTCGTGACGATCCATGCATGGCTCCGCCGCGACGACAACCCTATCCTGATCGTTTCATTACATGATCGAAAGTCATATGATTGAAACATATCGTTTCATAATTGGTACAAAGACATGGACCTTTCCGCCCTGACCGACTTCCATCGGGTCGCTGCCGCCGGCAGCCTCGGCAAGGCCAGCCGCGAGAGCGGCCGCCCCAAGGCCACCCTGTCCCGTCGTATCCGCCATCTGGAAGAATCCCTGGGCGTGCGCCTGGTCGAACGCGGCGGTCGCGCCCTGCGCCTGACGGCCGAAGGCCAGTCACTGTACGAGCGTACCCACGTTCTGGTTCGCGACATCGAGGAAGTCGGCCGCAACCTGGCCTCCGGCAACGACCAGCCACGCGGACAACTGCGGATCAGCGCCCCGGTGCTGTTCGCCAACACGTTCGGTGGCCGCCTGATGGCCGAGTTCACCGCACGCTACCCCGACGTGCGCGTGGCGCTGGACGCCAACGACCGCATGGTCGACCCCGTGGAAGAAGGCTACGACGTGGTCATCCGGGTCAACCCCAACCCGCACAGCGAGCTGGTCGGACGCTGCTTCGCGCATGACACCTTGCACCTCGTGGCGCCACCGTCACTGCCGATGCCCGAAGCCACCGACCCGGAAAACCCGGCGTCCGTGCCGG
>CAZMXV010000183.1:0-3980 GCA_964570295.1 uncultured Rhodanobacteraceae bacterium | reverse complement strand
GCTGCCTTGGATCCCGTGTTGACTATGGTGGTCAATTTGAGTCCCGCGCCAAACGCCTCCGCCGTCGCGCCCGCCGAACCGAAGGACGCGGTCAAAATGGCCACGCGCGCCTGTGCGGTGCTCTCGCCGCCTCCCACCTGTTTTTCGTACTCGGCCAGCGATTCGCGCAATACCCAAATATTGAGGAAGAAGGCACCTCCAGCCCACGCCGAGTCGCCGGCATGGGCAAGCGCAAGACGCCCCTTGCGCATGGCGCCCCCCACCAGTTGCGCTGTTTCAGCCGAATCAAATGCGATGCCCGCCCGCAATTGCTTCACCATGTCGGAAAGCTCATCACCCGCCAGGGTCAGCCCCTTCAGGCGGATGCTTCCCACGGCCCGTGTCACGCCTTGGCGTACCCGGCCGGCCAGTGCACCCGCCTCATCGGACACGGCCTTGAGGCCCGCCTGTTCACGCAACCAGTTGCGCAGCGCCTGCCCCTTGAGCTTCATGGCCTGCTCGAATATTTCACCTTCCACCACCAGACAGAACGTGACCGACATCGTCAGCTTGCGCAGTCTGTCGTCATCCAGGTGCAACAGGCTCATCCCGCCCTGCATGACAGAGCGCACCACGCGGCCACCTTCCTTTGCGGTGGCCCGCATGAAATCGCCGGTCTTGCGGGCCAGCTGGAAGGTGTCTCTTGAAAGAAGATCAAGGTATTGCTGCAGCGTCAGCTTGGCATCAAAAATAAGCACGTCCATGTCCGCATACATTTTCATGGATGCCATTTGTGCATGCAGGCCAACTGTTCGTGCTGTTTCCGTCAGTTCGTCACCCAATCGGCCCAAGGCGGCGCTGATGGCCTCTTGCGCCATGCTCACGGCGTCTTTGACTTCGTTGTGCAGAAAATGCCCTGCTTCATCTGAGCCGTAAATCGCCTTGGCGCGTTCGTACAGGTCCTTTTCTTCGGACAATTTGGAAAGCATGTCCTCGCGGCCACCAAGAAGTACCCGAAACGCCGGATTCGACGGCATGGAAAGCCATGATTTCCACAATGTGTATCCCGCTGTTTTTGTCGCCTCATCCTTGGCGGTCGTGCCGTTGGCACTACCCGCATTCTCGGCGATGGATTCAACGATGCCCCCGGCTATGCACGGGGCCAGCGTCTTGACCAATGTCGCCTGCCCCTTCGATTGCCTGGTGTCGAAGTCGTCAAACCAGGCCTGCCATTGCTCGTCATCGGCCCACGCCGCCCAATCCTTGTCGACGATCACCAGTTGCGAATGGTATTTTTCCATGTCCGCGTCGTATCGAGCCTGGAACTTGACGCGTTTCCCAACATCGAAATTTTTCTGCATGTCCGGCCATTTGTAGTGCCGGAACTCGTGTTCCGCACGCTGCTCACGCGTACTTTCGGGAACCGTGATATGCATTCCGTGTTCGATATATTTTTTGTGCGCCGGAATGACATCCGGTGTACCCGCTGCCTTTTCGCGCGCCGTCAGCTCCGCCAACGTCTGCTGCTTGACAACTTCCTTGAGACCGAGGATGGAACGGGAAACCGTCAGAAGGCGATGGTTCTTGTCGTGGTAATCCTGTCGCTCTTTTACCCACGCGAGCCGGGTCTTGTTGATGTCTTGAAGCATTCCCACCGCGTCAAACAGGGCGATGCCGGAGACATGTGGATGTTGCCCATCCACGACATGTTCACTTTGGTAGTTTTCGGCATACTCTGCCACACGCGCCGCATGCGCGACACGCGAGTTGCGCGGCGGCTCGCTCCCGCGCCATTGATCCTTGGGAGAGGGTTGCCCGCTGCCGATACTGTTGGGCTGATAAGTCACGCGGCGCTTCAGCTCATCAGTATCATCCACATACTCCAGCACCGTATCGTGCAGGAATGAAGCCGTGGGTGCAAAGCCATGTTTCTGCGTCCCGGGCGCGCTCATCAGCCCCTTCACATCAAACGATTGCATGCGCACGCCGGGGTCGGCCTCATAGGCGGCACGTACGGTGGCATCCCATGCTTCGGTGCTGAAAGCAACCCACAGGCGACCGCCGGCCGCAGCCACTTTGGGCGGTACATGAATAAAACTCGCAGGGATATCGTCACCCTTGCGCCGGCAGGCTTCGGAGATATCACGCTCCGTTTTGGCATCCACATCATCCGGGTCGGGAAGAATGCGCAGCAGGCCATCGGGCGTGACGGCATAGGTGTGCCAGTGCCCAGGCTTGTCGAAATACACATGCACAAAGCCCTTGCGCAGGGTCCGCAGCACGTAACGGAACCCGGTCAATTTTTTGTCTTCCACCTCGCCGCCAAGGCTGCCAGGAAGACCGTTTCCGCCCCAGCTTATAAAAGAAGGAACTACCGCATACCGCAGGGGAAGTACGGGAACTCCCATGCGCTGACACATGGGGCAATTCCCCTGCCCGCTACAACTGGCCACTTGGCGAGCCGCCGCATTCCCCTTGCGGACTCTCGTCGCCGCGTCGTTTTCCATAACTGTGTTCATATGCTTACTTACTCGTGACAATCAAATCTCTGCAAGCCGCCGGAGACAATGCATCAAGGGCACCGGCAAGCGATTGCGTCTTTTGTATGGCCAACTCCATACACTGTTCTCCCGGGGTTGTTCCATACCAGCCAGAGCCAAGCTCGATACTCTGAACAACAAAGCACAAGAGATCTTCAAGCTGTACGAGTCCCATGTGCTTTCCCCGCACCAGCAAATCATCGATGTAATTTTCGATATCTTCTGGAATCTGGCTCCCGGATTTCACCAATGCGAGTAATGCCTGACGTCCCTGCTTCGAACGACGCACGGTGGCGAGATCCGTGGCGTTCAGAACGTTGTTCCTGGCAATGCTGTCCGTACCTTTGGCTTCCATTGCATGCCGTGTCTTCAGTTCCCCCCGGCTGTCCACCCAATACCAGCTATGCACATGTGGGAGCAGATACTGCAGCTTCGCGCAGAATTCATGCGACCGCAAAAGCAGTGTATGGAGATAGGGCTCAAACCACGACACTGACATCGGACGCCCGCTTGGCGTACGCCAAAGCAATGACCGGCCTAGCCTTTTCGCCAATGTTTGGGGTTCACTGTCAGCCACCATCCACTGCGACACGTACATACCGTTGATGCTCGTGCATTGGGATCTGGCCGTGTCAAAGGTCAGACGCAACAACTGCTCATCGGGCCAGCCATGGTCGTCGGGAGAACGCAATACGAGCAACTGTGGCCATGAAGTCGCGTCCGACGGACGCCTCGGATGGCGCACAGGAACAAGCGATACCGACGGGGTACGCTCGGCGAGTATCCGAGGGTGCAAGGCATGCTGCGTTGGCACCGGGTGATTCCCATCCAAAACAACGTAAACCCATGCGCCGGGGATGCTGTCAAATCGCCGAAAGAGCGTTTCGACTATCTTGTCGGACGCATGTTGGGACACTTCCTGTGCTGTCATCGTCAGCTCCACTCACACTCATCCAACTTGCTTGTGGGAAGGCTTACTTCCGTTGCGCTGCTTGATGCCCCACTCACCAACTCCTTCTGCGCCCCCTTGAACTCGACCTTGCCGGGGGCGCCGATTTCGATGTCGCCGCCCTTGATTTTCAGGTAGGCGCCGGCGGCGGTGAGCAGGAGGTGGGTGTTGGCCTGGGCCTGAATGTCGGCGTCGGTGCTGACGAGGGTGACGGCTTTTTGGGCGGCGAAGCCGGCTTTGTCCTGTTGGGCCTGGATGCTCACTTTGCCGGTGGCGGCATGCAGTTTGATGCCGGTCTCGGTGATCGGGGCCTGGCCGTCGCTGCCCTGGGCGTACAGGGCGATGCCGTGGGCGGCGATGAGGGACAGTTCGCCCTGGGCGGCGAGGTTGATGTCCTTGCCGGCGGTGAGGAGGGTGTCGGTGCCGCTGACCCAGAGGTGGTTTTCGGGGGTGACGGTGGCCAGGCCGTCCTGACCGTGGATGACCAGGTGCGGCTTGCTCCAGGCGATGGC
>CAZMXV010000182.1:0-4045 GCA_964570295.1 uncultured Rhodanobacteraceae bacterium | reverse complement strand
CCAGCGGGACGAGCATGGCAAGGCGCCGTCGCCGGTATCCGGATCGGTTAAAATGGGGTATCCGGATTTAAGTGTGGGAGCCGTCATCTCGTTCAGGTGTACAAACCAATTTGAAAACCGGAATTTCCTGTGGATTGGATCTGTATATGTTAGTTTGAAAACCGGACTTGTGTGTGGGATGTGCCGGTGACCGACTTTCTGAACCTCAAGGACATGGAATCCCTTCACGTACATGACAACGGCATGGAGTACCTCGTCGAGGCGCAAAGCACCTTGCCTGCCCCGACGTGTCCTGATTGCCGGGCCGGTCAGGGAGTCGCCTATCGGCATGGCGTGCAGGAACACCGGTTCCGCGATACGCCCATGCACGGCAAGATGGTATGCATCGTGGTGAAACACCGCCGATTCCGCTGCCAGTCCTGCCAAAAGACCTGGTTCGAAGCGTTGCCAGCCATGGATTCCAAACGTCGCGTCACCCGGCGCTTGATGCGCCATGTCCGCGAACATGTTTTCCGGGAGACCTTCGCGGCGCTGGCTCGGCGAGTAGCGTTGGATGAAAAGACCGTCCGCAACGTCTTCGAAGATTATGCAGCCGAGCTGGAAGCCACCTTTCGCTTCCGTACGCCACGGGTACTGGGCATCGACGAGCTCAAGATTGTCGGCGCCTACCGAGCCATCATCACCAACATCGAGCACCGGTGCCTGTTCGACATGCGAGCGACGCGCTCCAAACAGGATTTGCTGGCCTACTTCCAAGCCATGCCGGACAAACATCGCGTGGAGTGGGTGACGATGGACATGTATCACGTCTATCGGGGCGTGGTTCACCAGACCCTTCCCAAGGCCCGAATCATCGTCGACCGGTTTCATATCCAGCGCATGGGCAACGAAGTCATCGAAGCGATGCGCAAACGGTTCCGCAAGACACTGCCGGCGCGCCAGCGCCTGAAGCTCAAGGACGAACGTTTTTTGCTGCTCAAGCGACAGCATGATCTGACACCGGCTGATTTCGAGCGTTTGGCCGTGTGGTTCAAGCAATTCCCGTTGCTTAGCGAAGCCCACGCCCTGAAAGAGGGCTTCCTTGCAATCTGGGATCACACCACGCGGTCGTCAGCCGAGACGGCTTGGCAGCAGTGGTTGGCCAACGTGCCTTCCGAGTTGGAAGGCGACTTCAAGGCCCTGATCCGCGCCATGACGAACTGGCATCAGGAAATCTTCAATTACTTCGAGAATCCTATGACCAATGCATTTACCGAATCCAGCAACAACCTGACCCGTGTCATGAATCGCATGGGCCGCGGCTACAGCTTCGATGTGATCCGCGCCCGCATGCTGTTCAATGATCTGGCCAACAAACAGGGCACCCTCATCCAACGCAAATCTGCTCCTGCCCCCGGGAAGTCCGTGGACGATGGCCTCATGGGCAAGGCCTTGCCATCGCCACAGATGGAGCCTGTCGACGAGGTGATCATGTACGGCGCGCACATCCCGACGCTTGCCAAGCTGGCCGATGAGGGCTACTTCGACTGACCGGTGCGTACTGTTTGCATGTGAGAATCAGTGCGTAGTGACGTACCAGACCTCAATCAGCAGACCGAGGGTCATGAGCGGAAGAATGCCCACCACAGCCAAGCGTTTCCATGGCGATTGAAAGTTGCGGTAGCGGCCCAGGATGACGTACAGCCGCTCAGCGATCCAGTTGACCACCACGACTGCGAGAGCGAGGTAAACCCAATCTTGCCACGATAATCGAACCATGCACTGCAACCCTCAATAAAACATATCGCCGAAAAGCAACCAGAGGACCCATGCGGTTACCGCTATGCCCAGGACCACGCAAATGCCGCTGGACAGGCCGATGACACGGGCGGCATGACGGCGACCGGCTGCTTCCTCGGGATTCATGGCACCGCAGGCATAGGGGCTTTCCTCCCCGGCAGGCGGCGTTTCCTCGCGTGTCCATTCCGCAGGCAGCCTGGTTTTACGGCGGTACTTGGCGTACAGGGTATCGGAGAGGGCAAACGGCCAGCCCGCAAACCATATCAGGAAGTGGATGGGGTTGATGAACACTTTCCAGTGATTTTGACGCAACCGTTTGACGAATTCAGAACCTTCCGGCCCGAAGCGAGACATGGGGCCGCTGGTCAAGAGCACATCCGTCCAGCTTTGGCTTCCCGGCACCACTTCCAGTTCCGGCATGGTTTCCGGTGGATCGTCCATGTAGCGGCGGATCAACTCCCAGACCTGTTGGCAGCCTTCGCGGTTGGGCAGCGGGCCGGCCACGGCCAGGCGGGTTTTCCAAGCCTGGGGGTTGTCGGGGAACGTCTCGACCAGAGTCAGGCTCATGACCGGTGGCGCGCCCATCTGGATGGGGCCGACGGTGAGAACGGCTTCGGGATGGACGTGCCGCCAATCCATGATGATCGGCTCACCGGCTTCGGCGGTATAGATCTTGCCAGTCTTGCGGTTGAAATGCAGATCGCCATAGGTGTTGAAAACGCTGATTTTCAGGAAGTAGACAGCGCCCCCGACACCTATTACGGAAAAGACGACTGTAGCAACCATTAGAGTAATTGCAGTCCCTGTACCCGCAGAGGAATAGCCCTCACTTGCGAATGCCATCCATATGAAGCCAATCACAAAAATCGAGAAAACTAGTGCAATGAATGGCCCTAGAGACTCCACTTGCGTGGCAATGCCATCTCTCGCCCACACCATGGAATGCTGATCCAACTTGATGATGGGACGGATGGTCAGCGGGGTGGCGTTGCTGGTGCGTGGTAGCGGCCCCGGTGTCAGCGGGTTGACCGGTTGCGGAGGGGCGTTGCCACGAGCAACGGGTTGTTTGCCGGCACTCACTTGGCTTTCTCCCGCTCTTCGATGATGTCCTCCAGCGATTCGCCGTCGATCCACAGATGCGGGTAGGCGGTCTTGTTCGGGTAGTAATGCACTTTGGCCGTGGGCATGCCTTCGACGAGTTTGTGCGCGGTATCGTAAAAGCCCCACGCTGGCACCAGAATGCGTAAACCCATTTGCTTGGCGTCTTCCAGCCATTTGGAATCGGCCCCGCCGATGCGAATTTCGATCTTGAGGCCGCCGTTTTCGCGTTCGGCTTGGGCGTGAACCACCAGCCCCGGTCGCGGACGGGCCAGATTCTGGAGCGGCGGCACTTGGCCGTCCGCCAATCCCTTGATGATGTAGCGCCCGACCGTGTAGTCAGCGCTATCGACCTGGATATCCAGTTCGGCGGCTTCGCCATAGGCTGGCACGCTGACAGTCATGGCATTGTCCAAGCCAAAGGCGGAGGGCTCCTTGATCTTGACCGCGTAGAGCAGGCGCAACAGGTCGTCCAGCTGCACGCTCATGCTGGTGTAAGCGTGTCCATAGTCGCCGGAGTGATCGCCAATGAAACTGCGATCGGCCCATTTTTCCAGCGGCGAGGTGGTGAGGTAGCGCGACCAGAGTTCGAGTCCGATGGAAGTCACCCAGAGCGCCGTGGAAAGAATGGTCAGTACGACTGCAGCCACGGGGACTTCGGAGGTGACGATCGCGCCACCACGAGTGACGGCAGCAGCGGTGGCTGCATCAGCCGCCAACTCACCTGCCGTACCCAATGCGGCTTCCATCGCTGCTTTCTTCAGTGCGGCAGTGGCGGTGATACGCAGTGCCGCATAGCCAAGACCGGCGCTAAAAGCCTCGGTTCCCGCGGCAATCCCTTTTGCACCCGCAGCATCATGATCGCCACTTTTCCATAGCTTTCCGGCATCCGATACACCTACCACCGCCTCAAACGCAGCGGCCCATAGTCCCAAACCTCCAGCTTTCAGGCTCAACAGCCAGAATTCCTTGGTCTTGGTACCGCCCACAGCCAGCTGTTTGAGCACGGCAGCCGTTTCGTATCCTGCCGAGGCCGCACCCGCGAGGCTCGCTCCGGTGGCAGCAAAGTCCTTGGCCATTTGCGCGATGTGAGGCTTTTGCCCTTGAGTCAGCTGGGTCACGTCCATGCCAAGGGCATGCACGCTTTCCACGAAGCTCAGGATTTGCA
>CAZMXV010000181.1:0-4048 GCA_964570295.1 uncultured Rhodanobacteraceae bacterium | reverse complement strand
CGGCGCAGCAGGGCCACGTCCTCGATGCGCTTCAGCGGCGCCGAGTTCATGTCGGCGCTGAAGCTGTGCTCGCGGTACACCGTGAAGCCTTCCTTGAGCGACAGCTGGAACCAGTCACGGCAGGTGACGCGATTGCCGGACCAGTTGTGGAAGTATTCGTGCGCGACCACGGCCTCGACGCGACGGAATTCGGCGTCGGTGCTGGTATCGACATCGGCCAGCAGGCAGCTGGTGTTGAAGATGTTGAGGCCCTTGTTCTCCATCGCGCCCATGTTGAAGTCGTGCGTGGCGACGACGTTGAACACGTCCAGGTCGTAGTTGCGGCCGTAGGTTTCCTCGTCCCAGCGCATGGCGCGCAGCAGCGAATCCATGGCGAAATGGCACTCGTCGATGGCGTCGGCCTCGGCCCACAGGGTCACCTTGACGGCGCGGCCGTCGGCGGTGGTGTAGTCCTGGCTGATGTTTTCCAGGTGCCCGGCGACCAGCGCGAACAGGTAAGTCGGCTTGGGATGCGGGTCCACGAAGCGCACCCAGTGGCGGCCGCCCTCCAGCTCGCCGGCGCCGTCCGGATTGCCGCCGGCCAGCAGCACCGGGAAACGCGCCTTGTCGGCGCGCAGGGTGACGGTGTAGCGCGATTGCACATCCGGGCGATCGGGCATGAAGGTGATGTGGCGGAAGCCCTGGGCTTCGCACTGGGTCAGCAGGAAACCGGCGTCGGGCGTGCCGGACAGGTACAGGCCCTCCAGCGCGGTGTTGGCGGACGGATCCAGGCGTACGTGCGTTTCCAGCACGTTGCCGTCCTCGGCGCCGGGCACCGTGAGCACGGTGCCGTCGTAGTCGTATTCGGCGGTGTCCAGGGCGCGCCCGTCCAGCTGCACCGATACCAGTTCCAGGTTCTCGCCGTCCAGCGTCAGCGGGCCTTCGCCATCGCGCTTCAGGTGCAACCTGGCGTGCACGTCGGTGTGCGAGATGCCGAGGTCGAAGTCGAGCTCGACCGTGTCCACGCGCCATGCCGGCGGCCGGTAGTCGGCGAGGCGGATGGTCGGATGCTGGTCGTTGTGGCGAAGGCTCATGGTGGTCGCTGTCCGGTAGGGGTATTCACGCTAACATGGGGGTTCGGGGAACCTCCCATCAACCCCTGGCCGCCATGGCGGCCGTTTGACCACGCCGGATGCGTGCGTGCTGCGGAACAACCATGAGTCGATACGCCCTTCGTCATGAACACCTGGGATCGTGGCCGGTGGTGGCCATGATCGATACCGTCACGGGCACCACCGTGCGCGTGGCGCGCCGCGGCGCCACCGTGCTGGAGTACCTTTTTCCGGTGCACGACCGCCTGCGCAACGTGGTCGACGGCTATGCCACCACCGGCGCGCTGGACAGCCTGGCCGGCTCGCGCTTCGCCGTGATGTGCCCGTTCGCCAACCGCGTGGCGGATGCGCGCTACACCTTCGACGGCCGCGTCCACGACCTGGCCCCGGGGGCCACCGGCACGGCACGACGCATCCTGCACGGGTTCCTGCGCGATGTCGATTTCGAACTGGTGTCGATGGACACCGACGCCACCGGCGCCTCGGTGCGCCTGCGTTCGGAGGCGATCCGCCCGGATGCCTTTCCGGGCTATCCGTTCGCGCTGGACCTGGAAGTGGTCTTCACGCTGAGCCCGGCCGGCCTGGAGCTGGAGGCGGCGATGCGCAACGTCGGCGACGCCGCGGCACCGTGCTTCTTCGGCTGGCATCCCTACCTGCGCCTGGGCGACGACGGCATCCGCGACCTGGAAATGAAGCTGCCGGCACGCCGCGCCATCGTCACCGACGCGGCCCTGATCCCGCTGCCGGGCGATGCGGCCCATGTCTCCCTGGACGACCGCCCCGACTGCGATTTCCGCGACTGGCGACGCATTGGCGACAGCGTGCTGGACAACGGCTTCGACGACCTCGAGGCCGACGGCGACGGACGTATCCGTTCACACCTGCGTGATCCCGAGTCGGGCCTGCACGTGGCCATGTGGCAGGCGTCGGGTGTGCTGCAGGTCTACACCGGCGACACCCTGGACGGCGATGCCGCGCGCCGCGCGGTGGCCCTGGAGCCGATGCAGGCCATGACCGATGCCTTCAACCGCCCCGACTGCGCCGCTGCCGTCACCCTCGCGCCGGGGGAGGTGCGGACGTTCCGCTGCGGTCTGGAAGTGCACGTCCGGTGAGTGCCGTCGTGCCGCCTTCCGCCGCCGACGTGCGCCGTGCCGCGGCACGCATCGCGCGCCACGCGGTACCGACCCCGGTGATGCGTTCGCCGGCGCTGGACGAACTGGCCGGCGCCGCGCTGCACTTCAAGTGCGAACACCTGCAGCCCGGCGGCGCGTTCAAGTTCCGGGGAGCCTGCAATGCGGTGTGGGCGTTGCCGGAAGAGGCGGCCGCACGCGGCGTGGTTACCCATTCCTCCGGCAACCACGGCCTTGCGCTGGCCATGGCCGCCGCCACCCGCGGCATCGCCGCGCATGTGGTGGTGCCCGAGGGCGCGGTGCGCGCCAAGGTCGAGGCCATCGCGGCCGCCGGTGCCGTGCTGCACCGCTGCGAACCCACTCAGGCCGCGCGCGAGGCCGCCGCCGCCGCCGTGCAGGCCGCCACCGGCGCCACCCTGGTCCATCCCTATGCCGATACGCAGGTCATGGCCGGCCAGGGCACGGTGGCCCTTGAACTGATGCGCCAGGCCGGGCCGCTGGATGCCCTCATCACCCCGGTCGGCGGCGGCGGCCTGTCCAGCGGCTGCGTGATCATGGCGCACGCGCTGGATCCGGACCTCCGGTTTTGCGTGGCCGAGCCCGCCGGCGCCGATGACGCCGCGCAATCCATGGCACGCGGGGAGCGTGTCGTCACGGTAGTGCCGGACACGCTGTGCGACGGCCTGCGCGCCACCATCGGCGAACCCAACCTGGCGATATTGCGCGCGCACCGCGTCGAAGTGCTGACCATCGACGACGCGGCCACCGTGGCGGCCATGAAACTGCTCTGGAAACACCTCAAGCAGACCGTCGAACCCTCCAGCGCCACCGTCCTGGCCGCCCTGCTGGCCCATCGCGGACGGTTTGCCGGCAGGCGGATCGGCGTGGTGCTTACCGGTGGCAATGTGGATTTGGAGACGATGCCCTGGTGAGGGAGGCCGGGACCCGCGACCCGCCCCTTTTTCCCTATGCGCGTCCGGTGGCGCGGGACGGCCGCCGTCGCCCGATGCCGCTGACAGCCAGCAGGCCCAGCACGATCAGGACGATGCCGGTGGTTTCCATGCCGTCCGGGCGCTCGTGCAGGATGGCCCAGGCCATCAGTACCGCGGTCACCGGTACCGCCAGGCTGGACAGGCTGGCCACGGCCGTCGGCAGCCGGTCGACCACGAAGGACCACAGCAGCCACGCCACGCTGGAAGCCAGGACCACGCTGTAGGCCAGGCCGGCCACGAAGGCGGGCGTCCAGGCGATGGGGCGCGAGGGCACCAGCAGGGCGACGATGCCCAGGGCGATGGCGCCGACGAGCATCTGCCAGGCGGTGAAGGCGATGGGCGAGGGGGCATGCAGCTGGAACATGCGCTTGGTAAGCACGGTGCCCAGCGCCCAGCAGAACCCGCCACTGACCGCCAGCAGGGCGCTGTGCAGGCTGCCCATGCCGCGCCACGGCTCCATCACGCAGACCAGCCCCAGCGCCGCGAGGGCCACGCCCGCCCACTGCCGCGAAGTAGGCCGTTCGCGCAGCATCCACCAGGCCAGCAGCACCACCCAGAACGGCATGGTGTAGGCCAGCAGCGACACATGGCCCGCGCCGCCGGAGACCAGGGCCCATTGCGACAATGCCTGGAAACCGGTGGTCTGGCACAGGCCCGTCGCGATGGTCAGGCGCAGCGGTGGCGGCTTCGGCGACACGCCGCGCAACGGCAGCAGCAGGAACAGGATCGCGGCGCCGCCCAGGTAGCGCAACGCGGCGAAGTCGAACGGGCCGGCGTATTGCATCACCTGCTTCATCACCACCCAGCTGTAGGCCCACACCAGCACCAGGACGAC
>CAZMXV010000180.1:0-4074 GCA_964570295.1 uncultured Rhodanobacteraceae bacterium | reverse complement strand
GCGCCGGCGCCGTGATGCTGGCCAGCGAGCAGGCCATCAAGGACTACGGCCTCACTCCGCTGGCCCGCTTCGTCGGCTTCTCCGTCGCCGGCGTGCCGCCCGAAGTCATGGGCATCGGCCCCAAGGAAGCCATCCCCAAGGCCCTCGCCGCCACCGGCATGAGCCAGGACGACATGCAGTGGATCGAACTCAACGAAGCCTTCGCCGCCCAGTCCCTGGCCGTCATCAACGAACTCGGCCTCGACCCTGAAAAGGTCAACCCGCACGGCGGCGCCATCGCCCTCGGCCACCCGCTCGGCGCCACCGGCGCCATCCGCATCGCCACCATGGTCCACGGCATGCGCCAGAAAAAGCAGAAATACGGCATGGTCACCATGTGCATCGGCACCGGCATGGGCGCCGCCGGAGTGTTCGAAGTGCTTTGATCCTGTCGAGGCGCCTCGGCCCCGAGGTCGCCCACTCACGCCGCCCCGCGTCGACGCCATCGGCGCGGGGCTTTGTTTTTGTCCAGTCACCGTTCGATCCCCGAGTTATACCGACACGACACCCTGCCAAATGACAATCACACCGATGTGGTGCATACCCCGGGGAGGCACGAGCACAAGGCGCCCTTCGCTCGAACACAAGTGATTGATATGAGAAGAATAAACTGGATTTATCAGCTGATGTTCAGGGTGCGATACACTGTGCAACGGCCTACTGGGGGGCCGAATTGTAGTTATGACAGACCAGCCACTAGCAAGGAGTGATCGTGAGCAGCATCCCGGTATTGAAGGACAGCAAGGAACGGAAAGAAAGCATCATCAACAATACGCCAGCCATATTTGATATCGTTGGCAATTCGTCTGCCGACGGGTCAGAGCCATTTTACGAGCTTGGATTTGAGAGCCAAGTCGTTCATTGGTGCGACTTAACCACCTCAGTGGCAAGAAAGTATGGCGTTAACCCGGATCTAGTCAGGGCCATCATGTACGTTGAAACAACTCATGGCTGGTACGACGCACTTTATCCATTTAAAAAAACAATCCTGCCAATGAACATAAACTATAAATATTGGCGAAAATTAGGTGTAACCAAGGAACTCCTTGGGTGCCCCTACTACAACATCGTGTTCGGCGTAATTCTAATTTCTCGCATCAAAGCAAGAATTAGGAATCCAACTCCAGCAAAGGTTGCATCCATTTACAACTTTCTTGGCGCAGAAAAAGTTGATACCTATGGCGCGCGCGTCGCAAGAGTTTTTAAATTAAGGCCATGGTCACAAAAGGGGTGTCGCCCATGAAAAAGTTTGCCCTACTTTGGTGTGTCGGATCAGCCATTATAGCAAGTACAATACTTTATATTGGAGCAACCCAAAATCTGCATGGAGATTTTTGCACAAACATCAATGCCTCCTCGTGTAACTTTGACATCTTGTATGCAGCGGGCGTTTGGTTTAGTTGGTTCATTCCCATACTGGCCATCGGCTGCATTCTCGCACTAGCAAAGCTTCTAGTGAAGAAATTTCGTTTAAAGTCGTAGCATCAAGTTTGAAGTGCACAATTGACTAGCTTTGGTAATCCCCCCGCAGGATAGCTGACCCCAGAAGTGGAATTTTCTCGTACCCTGACCCGAGGAGGTTCCATGAAGAAGTCCCGCTTCACCGAAAGCCAGATCATCCACGTGCTCAAGCAGGCGCAGGTGGGGACGCCCGTGCCGGCGCTGTGTCGCGAGCACGGCATCAGTACAGCCACGTTCTACAACTGGCGCAGCAAGTACGGCGGCATGGATGTGTCGATGGTGGCGAAGATGAAGGAGCTGGAGGAGGAGAACCGGCGCCTGAAGAAGATGTACGCCGACGCCCAGCTCAGTGCCGATCTGCTCAAGGAAGCGCTGGCAAAAAAAGGTTGAGGCCATCTCAACGTCGAGAGATGGCCCGAGATGCGGTCGCGCGTGGGCGCACAAATATCCGGCATGCCTGTCAGACCTTCGCGGTGAGCGAGACCTGCTATCGCTACCAGGCCAAGCGGTGTGAGGAGAACGCGGTGATCGCCGACTGGCTGGTACGCCTGACCACGGCCTACCGTGATTGGGGCTTCGGGCTGTGCTTCCTGTATCTGCGCAACGTCAAGGGCTTCGGCTGGAACCACAAGCGAGTGTATCGGATCTACCGCGAGTTGGAATTGAACCTGCGCATCAAGCCGAAGAAGCGGCTTGTGCGCGAACGGCCGCAACCGCTGGCGGTGCCCGAGACCATCAATCAGGTCTGGTCGATGGATTTCATGCACGATCAGCTTGGCGACGGGCGCAGCTTCCGGTTACTGAACGTGCTCGATGACTTCAACCGCGAAGGATTGGGGATCGAGGTCGATCTGTCGCTGCCGGCGGCCCGTGTGATCCGCACGCTGGAGCGCATCATCGCGTGGCGCGGTAAACCCGCCAGGATTCGTTGCGACAATGGTCCCGAGTACATCAGCGGTGCACTCCTGGCCTGGACAGCATTGAGAGGTATCGCCATCGACCACATCCAGCCTGGTAAACCGCAGCAGAACGCCTACATCGAACGCTACAACCGCACTGTCCGCTACGCTTGGCTGGTCAGCACCGTGTTTGATTCGATCGAGCAGGTGCAGGACATGGCCACGTCGTGGCTATGGACTTACAACCACGAGCGACCGAACATGGCGCTCGGCGGCATCACGCCGATGCAGAAACTGGCGATGGCCGCATAGCTCCACTTCTGAAGTCCGCTAAAAGCGGGGGGATTACCATGGTATCGTCACATCCAAGGCTGGAATTATCGTCCAGCCATTCGCAGTTTCCGGTCCACTGGCCACGGATCAATTTGGGTATCACGTTACTCAGAGACCTTTGAATAGTGATGGAAGCTATTTGGACGTGACTGCTGATCCATCATGGTTCGAGGAAAAATACTACAGCAGCACATTGACCGGATCATCTTCCACCGATGGCATAAAATTTACGGCCATGCCGGGTCCAGGTGGCAATAAATGGTTCATAAGGTTTCCTCAACAGGAAAGCGCTCATGGAAATTCGGCTCAAGAATCTCTCAATATTTACGTTCCTATTGACAGTTAGCGTGTCCGGGTGTGCCTCGCAAGCCCAACTACCATTTCGCAAGGAGTGCATTGTCAAGGTTGTTTCCTTGGCTCCAATGCAGACACGTTTTGCAACTGGCGGATTGGGTGGAATAAAGGATCTAATGTCCACCGCCGCTAAAGAAAATATACCGCTCGCGGGTGTCAGCGTGAAAAATAATGAAACCCTATTTTTACAGTACGGGTCAAAATGCATGAGTAGATTCAAGATGACAAATACTCTCATGCACCGTATTTTTAAACCAAGTCAAATATCAATCGTCCACAAGGTAATTATACCGAGCATGAGCACAATTAACATTAGTGGGCCACAATGGCGGGATGGCCTGAGCCAATGGCCTCCCACTAGCAACAAATGAAGTGCTTGTGCATTTCTATGTGCGCGCTGTTTTTGCTGTACGGAAGATACACATACTCCGTGCTCAACAAATCGGTGAACAGGACGCTAAAACGGCTACGCGTTTTGGTTGCCGGTCACCCCAGGCGTTAGATTAGGAGAAAAGATGATTCGTTCGAAGAAAATACTGGTCATCGGGATAAGTGCCAGCCTGCTATTTGCGTCGGCTACCTGGGCAGGGGCAACATCGGCGAGCCTGAGGCAACAAGGCAAGCTCGTGACATTCACGAGCGAAACTATTGTTGCGATCAACAACGGTGTACGTACGGGAACATTCAAAATTTCTTGTACGCCGATATCGAAGGCCGCCCTTGGCGACACCGCATGGATGACGAAATGCAACGCGCTTGGCGCTGCAGCTATTGAGAAAGAAGTCGCTTTGGGTCTTATTCAACCCGTCAAGGGCCCAGCCTTCGTCAATCCGTCGTCGCTAAAGGGGGCACTTGAGGAAGTGGATTCCCTTACATTTACCCGAAGCCTGCCGCTTATCAAGAAGGAAAAGTGAATTAACACTCGAAATGCAACATCCCAAACATCTCGCTTAGTCGCTCGATGAGTTTCGTGTAGCCATGTCGCTTC
>CAZMXV010000179.1:0-4103 GCA_964570295.1 uncultured Rhodanobacteraceae bacterium | reverse complement strand
GGCCCTGCGCCACGCGCATGGTGCGGCTGGTGGTGAAACCGAGCTTGCGCGCGGCCTCCTGTTGCAGCGTGGAGGTGGTGAACGGCGCGGCCGGGCGACGCTTGCGCTGGCGGCGGGTGATCTCGCCGACCGTCAGGCTGCCGCCGGCGGCGTCCAGCAACGCCTGGCGCGCGGCCATCGCCGCGGTTTCATCGGTGAGGTCGAACTGTTCGAACTTTTTGCCGCCGAGCCGGGTCAGGCGGGCGCGGAAGGCGCCCTCGGGATGCGCCAGGTCGGCCTCGACGGTCCAGTATTCACGCGGGTTGAAGGCTTCGATCTCTTCCTCGCGCTCGACGATCATGCGCAGTGCCGGCGACTGCACGCGGCCCGCGGACAGGCCGCGCTGCACCTTGCGCCACAGCACCGGCGACAGGTTGAAGCCGACCAGGTAGTCCAGCGCGCGGCGCGCCTGCTGGGCATCGACCAGGTCATGCGACAGCTCGCGCGGATTGGCCACGGCGGCCTTGATGGCGCGCGGCGTGATTTCGCTGAATACCACGCGGTGCACGTCCTTGCCGTCCAGCAGGCCCTTGTCCTTGAGGATCTCGCTGACGTGCCAGCTGATCGCCTCGCCTTCGCGATCCAAGTCGGTCGCGAGATAGATGCTGTCGGCGGCCTTGGCGGCCTTGGCGATGTCGTTGACGTGCCGGGTGTTGCGCTCGATCAACTCGTAGGTCATGGCGAAGCCGTGCTCGGGATCGACCGCGCCCTCCTTGGGGCGCAGGTCGCGCACATGGCCGTAGGACGCCAGCACCTTGAAATCCTTGCCAAGGTATTTGTTGATGGTCTTGGCCTTGGCAGGGGACTCGACGATGAGCAGGTTCTTGGCCATGGGGCGATTGTCCAAACGCGAAAAGGAGGTGACGCCCGCCGATGTTCCGGCAGGCAAGCGGGAGCCCCGATCGACTCCATGCGCACGGCATGCTATCCAGAAACCGCGCCGCGGGCCAGAAGCCGGGCTGCCACCGGAAGCGGCCATGCACCCTCATTCGCGTGCAACCGCATCATGGGACAGTCCTTTTTCCGTACCACCGGAACAGATCCGGCACATCGGGGACACCTTGTCTATATAGTGGGATCACACGCCGGCCCATGCTGTCAAGTGACGGCGCTTCGCCGGCGGCGGTTCCCGTGCGTTTTCCTCCACGTTCAGGCCATGCGCAACCAGCGTCCGCCGGCCTGGCTGGCGACCCGCCCCTCCAGCTCCAGCATCAGCAGCAACGAGGACACGGCCCGGGCGTCCAGCCCGCTGCGCCGGCTCAACGTGTCCACCGCCAGCGGCTCGTCATGACCCAGGGCGTCCAGCAGGCGCCGGAGCCGCGGGTCACCGTCGTCCGCGGAGGGTGCCCGTTGCGGCACCCCGGGGGTCTCGTCCAGGCGCCGGGCCAGTTCCTGTCCCAGCGACCGCGCCAACGGAGTGATGGCCTGGATGATCTCGTCGACCGTCTCCACCAGCTGCGCGCCGTCGCGGATCAGGCGGTGGCAGCCGCGCGACAGCGGGTTGTGGATGGAGCCGGGCAAGGCGAACACCTCGCGCCCCTGCTCGCTGGCCAGCCGCGCGGTGATGAGCGAACCGGAGCGCACGCTGGCCTCGACCACCAGGGTGCCCAGCGACAACCCCGCGATGATGCGGTTGCGGCGCGGGAAATGTCCCGGATGCGGTTTCGTGCCCGGCACGAACTCGCTGACCAGGGTTCCCTGCCCCGTGATGCGCGCGGCCAGCCCGCGATGCCGGCGCGGGTACACCCGGTCCGGACCGGTACCCATCACCGCCACCGTGGCTCCGCCGGCCTCCAGCGCCGCCGCGTGCGCGGCGCCGTCGACACCATCGGCCAGGCCGCTGGTGACGACCAGCCCGGTACGGGCCAGCGCCCGGGCAAACAGGCGGGCGTTGGCCAGGCCGGCCGGGCTGGCGCCGCGGGCACCGACGATGGCGAGCTGCGGCCGCAGCAGCCACGCGGTATCCCCGGCCACGAACAAGGCCGCGGGCGGGTCGGCCATGGACCCCAGCTGCGGCGGAAAATCCGGCTCGTCGCAACGCAACAGGCGGTGGCCGGGACCATCCAGCCAGGCCAGGTCCGCCGCCAGCCGCGCCTCGTCCGGCGCCCGCAGCCAGCGCCGCGTTTTCGCCGCGAGCCGCCGCTCGTCACACGCCATGGCCAGCGCCCCGGCGACATCACCGGCTTCCCGCAACCAGGCGCGCAGGCTCACCGCACCCACGCCGGGTGCGCGCAGCAGGGTCAGCCAGGCGCGCAGGTCGTCATGCTCGGACATGCCGTCAGTGTAGGCGGCGGCATGGCGGTGGGTTGACGGCGGGTGCCGCGGATTCGTGTAGGGGAAGGCTTTTTCTGGAGAATCGGGAATGGGAAACCGGGGGCTTTCGCCGCTCGGCCGCGGCACGCCGGCAGGCGCGATCGCGGCCATGGACCGTTTCCGCGGAAAGCCGGCCCGGGGGCCGGCTCCCGTCACGCCCTCCTCACTCCGGCATCGCCAGCCGGCTCCATTTCTTCACCGGCCGGATCCCGTCCATCACCAGCGCGTAGCTGACGTGCTTGAAGGTGCGGAACACCATCACGTGGCCGACATACTCGTCGGGCAGCTTGACGTGGTCGCCGAGGCTGGAATGCAGGGCGTAGCCGGACACGTCGTCGTGCACGACCTCGCCGGGCTGGAACACGGAGAAGGTGGTGCCGTTGTCGACGCCGTCGTCGCTGCCCACCGAAAGGGCCACGACCTGGCGCTTGCCGACCGCGGCGAGCCCTTCGGCGAAGGCGATGACGCGCGCATCGGCCGGCAGCGCCGAGGGAGCATGCGGGAAGTAGTACGGGTCGTAGGGGTGATCGTCGATCGGCAGCAGGCGGTCGCCCTTGCGGATCTCCATCTTCGAATCGGTCACCAGCAGCGAGGCCGGGTCGCCGCCGCGCAGCACCTCGGCGGTGCCGATCACGCGCACCTCCACGCCCAGCTCGTCGCCGCGACCGTAATGGCCATCGTTGCGGAAGTCCTCCTTCCAGGGGCCGGGCACCATCTCGACGTTGCTTTCCAGCTCGTGGGCCACGCGCTCACGGCCGTTCCCCTCGTCGAACTGGCGGAAGACGTGGCTGGGACGGACGATGGCATAGCGCTGCCCGGGCCGCGCCTCGATCTGGCGCACGTAAACGAACTTGCCGGGCATGCCGCGCAGCTGATTTTCCTCGAACGCCATCACGTAGGGGCTGTCGGCCAGCGCGTTCGAATCGACCACGCGCATGTCCTTGAGGAACATTTCCAGGTCGGACAGGGGAATCGCCGTCACCGGCGACTTGCCTTCGTGGATGCTCGGCGAGAGCTTCACCACCGGCCCGTGGTCGTAGGACAGGTTCAGCACGTCGCCAGGATAGATAAGGTGCGGGTTGTGGACCTGCGGATTGGCCTGCCAGATTTCCGGCCAGTACCACGGCTGGGTGAGAAAGCGCGCGGAAATGTCCCACAGCGTGTCGCCCTTCTTGACCACGTAGCGGTCCGGATGCCCTGGTTTCAGGTGCGTGGTGGCAGCGTAGGCCGTCAGCGCGACCGCCAGGCCGGCCAGCAGAGCAAGTGTTTTCTTGAACATGGCGGGCAAGTCCCCCGTTTCCCCGGTTTTGACGAACGAAATATGTGCGTGAAGCCTCGCTTGGCGCAAAAGTGCCGGGGCGATCGGCCATGGTCGACGTGCCCGGCACCCGGCCCGCGGATCAAACCTGCGTGAGATCGTCCGCGGACTCCTTTAGAATGACATCATCGTAATGTCCCTGCGGCTTGGTTTTCGCCAAATCGCCCGCAATTTGGCAGTATCGCCCCTGTTGCGGGGCCGTTTCCGCCGCGCCAACCCGTCGAGTCCGTCATGGCCAAGCTCAACATTCTCGAATTTCCCGATCCGCGCCTGCGTGCCGAGGCCGAGCCGGTGAGCGTGTTCGACGACGCGCTGGCCCGGCTGGCCGCGGACATGCTGGAAACCATGTACGCCGCCAACGGCATCGGCCTGGCCGCCACCCAGGTCGGCGTGACCCGGCGCGTGTTCGTGATGGACATCTCCGAGGACCGCA
>CAZMXV010000178.1:0-4195 GCA_964570295.1 uncultured Rhodanobacteraceae bacterium | reverse complement strand
TGGGAAGTGCTGGCCGAGGCCATCCAGACCGTGATGCGCCGCCATGGCCTGCCCAACCCCTACGAGCAACTCAAGGCCCTGACCCGTGGCCACGGCATGACACGCGAATCAATCCGTGGCTTCATCCAGTCACTGGACCTGCCCGAAGACGCCAGGGCACGCCTGATGGAGCTCACCCCGGCCACCTACACCGGCCTGGCCACACACCTGGCACGCGACATCTGAGGCAACCATGAACGGCCCCATCGCCATCGAGGTACAGGCCACGCCGGAGCACCGTCTGGGCATGCCGGAAGCGACGTTCCTGCGCGACTACTGGCAGAAGCGCCCGCTGCTGGTGCGGCAGGCCTTCCCCGGGTTCGAACTGCCGCTGGAACCGGACGACCTCGGCGGCCTGGGCTGCGAGGAGTCGGCGCTGTCGCGGCTGATCGAATACGACCGCGCGGACGACCGCTGGACGGTGCACACCGGCCCGCTGGACGAGGCCCTGTTCGCGCGCCTGCCCGACCGCGACTGGACCCTGCTGGTGCAAGACGTGGACAAATGGGACGCGGACGTCGCCCGGTTGCTGGAGCACTTCCGGTTCCTGCCGGCCTGGCGCATCGACGACGTGATGATCAGCTATGCCGAGGATGGCGGCGGCGTCGGCGCGCACGTGGACCAGTACGACGTGTTCCTGCTGCAAGGCATGGGCCGGCGGCGCTGGAGCATCGATGCCCGCCCGAACCCGCCGACGGCCTTTCGCGACGACGTGGAGCTGAAACTGCTGCGGGAGTTCTCGGCCAGCCACACGTGGACCCTGGCGCCGGGCGACATGCTGTACCTGCCGCCCGGCGTGCCCCACGACGGCGTGGCGGACGGTGCCTGCATGACCTTTTCCGTGGGCATGCGGGCCCCTTCGCGAGCCGAACTGCTGCTGGACTTCGTCGAACACGTGGCTGAACGGCTGCCCGAACAGGCACGTTACGGCGACCCCGATCTTGCCCCGGCACGGCATGCCGGCGAAATCGACACCGCGGCCCTGGCGCGCGTGGCCGACACCCTGGGGCCGGCGGCGGGGCTGGCCGGGCCCGCGGACCTTGCCGACTGGTTCGGCCGCTTCATCACCCGCTACCGCAGTGCCCAGTTCGCCGCGCCCCCGCCACACGGCACCCCCCGGCCCGCGCTGGACCACGCCCTGCGCCACGGTGCCGTACTGCTGCGCCACCCATGGACACGCCTGGCGTGGCTGTCCGGCGAGACCGGCGACGCCGCGGCCACGTTGTTCGTGGCCGGCGAGGCGCTGCCCTGCCCGCGTCCCCTGGCCGAACGGCTGTGTACGCGAAGCCGGCTGGTCTTCGACACCGCTCCCGGCGAAGCCGAACTCGACGTGCTGCTGCTCCTGCTCAACCAGGGACACCTGATCATCGGGGACGACGCGTGACCCAACCCGGCTGGCACATCGTCGAGGCCAACTGGGTACGCGACCGCGACGCCCTGCGCCATGTGCGCGAAACCGTGTTCGTTATCGAGCAGCACGTGCCACCGGACATGGAGTGGGACGAACTGGATGCCGACGCCGACCACATGCTGGCGCGGGACAGGGCCGGCCGGCCGGTCGGTACCGGCCGCCTGACGCGTGAGCAGGCCATCGGCCGCATGGCGGTCCTGCCTGCCTGGCGCGGGCACGGCGTGGGAACGGCATTGCTGCTGGCCCTCATCGAGCGCGCGCGCGGACGCGGCTGGACGCGGGTAACCCTGCACGCCCAGGTCGGCGCCATCGGTTTCTATCGGCGGTTCGGTTTCCAGGCCCACGGCGCGGTGTTTCTCGAAGCGGGCATCGAGCACTGGCACATGACGCTGGCCCTGGACGAACACCCGCGCGCCTGAGTCAGGCCCTCTCCAGCAAGACCACCGCCATCGCGGCGATGCCTTCGCGGCGGCCGGTGAAGCCCAGCTTTTCGCTGGTGGTGGCCTTGATGCTGAGGCGGTCGATGCCGCAACCGAGGTCGTCGGCCATGCGGGCACGCATGGCTTCCACGTGCGGCCCCACCCGGGGACGCTCGGCGATGACGGTGATGTCGGCATTGCCGAGGGTGTAGCCTTGCGCGGCCAGCATGCCGGCCGTCGCGCGCAGGAAGTCGCGACTGTCGGCGTCACGCCAGCGCTCGTCCGAGGGCGGGAAATGACGGCCGATGTCGCCCAGCGCCAGCGCGCCCAGCAGGGCGTCGCAAAGCGCGTGGATGACGACGTCGCCATCGGAATGCGCCACCACACCGCGCTCGTGCGGCACGCGCACGCCTCCCAGCATCACATGGTCGCCTTCGCCGAAGGCATGGACGTCGAATCCCTGGCCTATGCGCATGTGCCTGTTCCTTTCGTGCGCGACAGCAGGAATTCGGCCAATGCCAGGTCCGCCGCCGTGGTGATCTTGATGTTGTCCTCGGCCCCCTCGACCAGCAGCGGCCGGATGCCGGCGCGTTCCATGGCCATGGCCTCGTCGGTGACGGCCAGGCCGGCCGAGCGCGCGGCATGCAGCGCATCGGTCAGCGCCCCGCGCCGGAACATTTGCGGAGTGAAGGCGCGCCAGCGCGACTGGCGCGGCTCGGTGCCGGCACTGCGGCCGTCGGCATCGGCACGCTTCAGCGTGTCGCGCAAGGGGGCCGCCAGCAGCCCGCCCTCGCCCTGTCCCGCGGCATCGAGCAGGCGCGCGATGTCGGCCGCGCGTACGCAGGGCCGCGCCGCGTCGTGCACCAGCACGAAATCCCGACACCCCACGTCCGCCGGCAGTGCTTCGAGTGCCGCCAGGACCGAATCGGCACGCTCGCCGCCACCACGACAGGTGCGTACCGGCTTGCCGCGACAGGTATCGCCGCCGTTGTCGAGCCGCGGGGCCACGGTGTCCGGCCAGTGCGCGTCGCCGGGAGCCAGCGCCACCATCAGTCCCCGCACGCGCGGCAGGTCCGCCAGACGCTCCAGCGTATGCACCAGCAGCGGACGCTCTGCCAGCAGCAGGTACTGCTTGGGCACGGCGGCGCCGAGGCGGGTGCCCCGGCCAGCCGCCGGAATCACGCACCACACGCCGCCCGCTTCAGTCGCCATCGCGAGGCTGCTCCGCGCCGGAGGTCGCCGGCGCCGGGTCGATGACCTGGTAGAACACCTCGCCGGGCTTGATCAGGCCAAGGTTGTTGCGCGCCCGGGACTCCACCGCGTTCTGGCCGCGTTTCAGGTCGGTCACGTCGGCGGCCAGGGCCTGGTTGCGCTTTTCCAGCTCGGCATTCTCCGCTTTCTGCGCACCCACGCTCTGGCGCAGGGCATGGATGCCGCGCACCCCGCCGTCGCCTATCCAGAGCTTGACCTGGAGGGCGACGAACAAGGCAAGAAGCAGCAATCCCAGCCAGCGCCAGCGCTTCACGGTGCCTCCGTCAGCCCGGCAGGCGGGCCAGGTTGGGGAACGCCTCGCGACCGGCATAGCGGGCGGCGCTGCCCAGTTGCTCTTCGATGCGAAGCAACTGGTTGTACTTGGCCACGCGGTCGCTGCGGCACAGCGAGCCGGTCTTGATCTGGGTGGCAGTAGTGGCCACGGCAATGTCCGCGATGGTGGTGTCCTCGGTTTCTCCGGAACGGTGCGAGACCACGGCGGCATAACCGGCATCGTGGGCCATGGCGATGGTTTCCAGGGTTTCGGACAGAGTACCGATCTGGTTCACCTTGATCAGGATGGCGTTGGCGATGCCGGCCTCGATGCCCTTGCGGAAAATCGCCGGATTGGTGACGAAGTTGTCATCGCCGACCAGCTGGACGGTCTTGCCCAGACGTTCGGTCAGCAGCTTCCAGCCGGCATCATCGCCCTCGGCCATGCCGTCCTCGATGGTGACAATGGGGTACTTGTCGCACCAGCCGGCCAGCAGGTCGGCAAAGCCGGCCGAGTCGAAGGTGCGGCCCTCGCCGGCCAGGTCGTAGCGGCCGTCGCGGAAGAATTCCGAGCTGGCCGCGTCCAGGCCCAGCCAGATGTCCCTGCCGGCGCGGTAGCCGGCCCGCTCGACGGCTTCCAGGATGGTCTCGATGGCTTCCTCGTTGGAGCTCAGATCCGGCGCGAAACCGCCCTCGTCACCGACCGCGGTGGACAGGCCGCGTTGCTTGAGCACGAATTTCAGGGCGTGGAACACCTCGGCGCCGGCACGCAGCGCCTCGGCGAAGCTGTCCGCGCCGACCG
>CAZMXV010000177.1:0-4221 GCA_964570295.1 uncultured Rhodanobacteraceae bacterium | reverse complement strand
TGTATATTATGTCAAATATCAGGCGGCGCTGGAAAAAAGCTGGCACGCTCTTCGATTCGTCCCTCGACCGGCGCCGGCGAGAGGGCTTCATACAGCTTGGCGATGCCACTATGGAAGTCATGACACGCACTGCCCACACCCCGCCGCTTCCCCTCGATTCCCCGGCCGTGGTGCCGGGGCCGGTTCACCCGACCAGACGGCGGCCACGAACCCGGCCCGTCGCCGTCCAGCAGCCGTCACCGTGCCGTCAGCGACTGGTCGTCGTGTCCAGCCGCATCGTGCACCACGACGACGCGCGCTCGGGCGGCCAGGCCATGACCCTGCGCCGGGTGCTGCGCATGCATGGCGGACTGTGGTTCGGCTGGAGCGGAGCGGTGGTCGAGCAGCCGGCACTGAGCCTGCAGCAGGACGCGCGCGGCGGGTTCGACTGCGCGGCATTCGACCTCGACCCCGAGGATCACGAGGTCCTCCGCAACGGATTCTCCGAGCGTGCGCTGCGTCCCCTGCTGCAGTTTCGTCTGAACGACATGGCATACAGCCGTGACGACATGGCGGCCTGGTTGCGGGTCAACGCCCGCCTCGCCGCGCGCCTGAAAACGCTGCTGCAGCCAGGTGACCTGGTCTGGATAAACGGGCTCCACCTGCTGCCCATGGCGAATGAGCTGCGCGCCCTGGGCGTGGCCAACCGCATCGGCCTGTTTCTGCATGCCGCCCTGCCGCCCTGCAACATCCTCTCCTCCATGCCCAGACACGAGCAGGTGTTTGGCGGTTTGCGCGCGTGCGACCTGATCGGCGTGCAGACCGCACGCGATGCCAACGCGCTGCGGGACTACCTGATCCGTTTCCAGTCCGTGGCACAGGACGGCGACGGTCGCCTGCGCACGGACACCCGCACGCTGCAGCTGTCGTCGTTTCCGGTGGGCATCGACGTCGAACGCATGGCCGACCTGGCACAGCGTGCCGATGCACGGACCCTGTTCCGCCACTTTCGCCACGGACAGGGGTCACGCAAACTGCTGATCGGCGTCGATCGCCCCCATCATGCCAAGGGGCTGGGGCAGCGGCTGCGTGCGCTGGATCATCTGCTGCAACAGTCGCCGCAACTGGCGGGAACCTTCTCCATGCTGCAGATCGCGCCGCCGGCCAATTGCGACACTCCGCTCTGCCGCAAGCTCGACCGCGAGCTGGACCGCCAGGTCAGCGACATCAACGGCCACCATGCCGGCCCGGACTGGACGCCCATACGCTATCTGAAAAGATGGTTTCCGCAGCAGATGCTGGCCGGCTTCCTGCGCATTGCCGACGTCGGCCTGATGACGCCCCTGCACGACGGCATGAGCCTGCTGGCCAAGGAGTACGTCGCCGCCCAGGACCCGCGGGACCCGGGCGTGCTGGTGCTGTCGCAGTTTTCGGGAGCGGCGTGCGAACTGGGCGATGCAGTGCTGGTCAATCCGCTGGACATCGAGAACATGGCGGCGGGCATGCATGCCGCCCTGCACATGCCGCTGCCGGAACGTCGGGCACGCTGGAAGGCGATGATGGCCGCCCTGCACCACTACGACCTGCAGCACTGGAGCGACGACTTCCTGCACGCCCTGGCCGGCGGAAGCGTGATCCGGATCAGCCGCACGCCTTCCTGAAAGGAAACCTCGAAAAACCCGGGTGCCTTCGTGGCAGCGGCTTCAGCCGCGACAGCGCGCCGGCTTTTCCGGGCGCCGGCCCGCAGCCGCGCTCAGGTCTGGTCCGGCACGCCGTGCGTCTCCGGCGTGGAAGTGCCGCAGTCGACATGGCCGCAGGGGCACACGCTGGTCCGACCATCCTCTGCCTGCTGTTCGCATGCGTCGCAGCAATACTCCCCCGCCTGCGCGACATGGCACTGGCATGACGGATTGGCGCATGTATGATCGATTTCCATGGCGGGCCTCGCTGGGTGTTTGGACAGGGATTCACCATACGCGCGCCGGCATGAAAGCGCGGTGACCACGCCCCGGGCAGGTACCGGCTGCAACCGGCACCTGCCGCCGATACGCCGCTCCGGCATGGCCGCGGGTCACGCCCGGAACACCTGCCCGCTGCCACTTCCCCGTTTGCCAGCCATTACCTCGAGTGGCACACTCGTGCCCGTAAGTTGACCAAGGTGGTGTGCCTTGGAGAGCTCGGCCACGGCATGCCGCCCATCAGGCTTGGAGGGCGAGCTGTGGGCAAGGCTTGGCGTGTTCTGGGGGGCAGCACGTTCGCGTTCATCATCTGTTTCGCGGTATGGATGATGTTCGGCGTGATCGGCATTCCAGTACGCGAGGCGCTGGGTCTGGACAGCATCGCGTTCGGGCTGCTGACGGCCATTCCCATCCTCAGCGGCGCGATCCTGCGCCTTCCCGTGGGCGCCTGGGCCGACCGTTTCGGTGGCCGCCTGGTGATGCTGATCCTCCTGGTTGCCTGCGCCGTTCCGGTCTGGCTGGTGGCATATGCCAGCCGATTCTGGCAGTTCCTCGTGGCTGGTCTGGTCCTGGGAGCGGTTGGCGCCAGCTTTGCCGCCGGCAGTCCCTACGTGGCGCGTTTTTTTCCGCCCCGCCAACGCGGCCTGGCCATGGGCATCTTCGGCTCCGGCACCAGCGGCGCCGCATTGAACCTGTTCATCGCGCCGTGGCTGGTGGATCACTACGGCTGGCGCATCGTGCCGAAGGTGTACGCCGTCGCCCTGCTGGTGACGGCGGCGATCTTCTGGATATTGTCCGCGCCGGCGCCGGGTTCGGAGGGACCGCACCAGTTCCCGCGCATGCGTGAGCAATTGCGTGTGCTGCGGGATCCGAGGGTCTGGAAATATTGCCAGTTCTACTCGCTGGCCTTCGGCGGCTTCACGGCGCTTTCGTTGTGGATGCCGCAGTATTTCATCGGCGAATACGGCGTCGGCATCGCCATGGCCGCACTGCTGGCCGCCTGCTTCACCCTGCCCGGCGGCGCCCTGCGCGCGTTGGGCGGCGGCCTGGCCGACAAGTTCGGCGCCCACGCCATGACCTGGTGGGTACTGTGGGTGGCCTGGATTGTGCTGTTCGTGCTGTCCTACCCGCAGACGCATCTGACCGTGCACACGATCCGCGGCGAAGCCACGTTCGGCATCGGTGTCAACCTGTGGCTGTTCACGCCACTGCTTTTCCTGCTGGGCATCGCGCTGGCCTTCGGCATGGCCTCCACGTTCAAGTACCTGGGTGACGACTTCCCGGACAACCTCGGCATCGTCACCGGCATCGTCGGTCTGGCCGGCGGCCTGGCGGGCTTTCTTCTGCCGATCATCTGGGGCGTGCTGCTGGACTGGCTGGGCATCCGCTCCAGCGCCTTCATGCTGCTCTACGGCATCGTCTGGGTGTCGCTGATCCTGATCTACTTCACCGAGATCAAGCGCGTGGATTTCCACGGCCGGCACGCACCCCCACCTTCCCGTGCCCCCACTCCCGGCAACTCATCTGGTTGAGAGGACCGACGTCATGGCTCATTTCCTGGAACGCCTGCGCTATTTCCGCCGCACCCGCGAACCGTTCTCCAACGGCTGGGGTGAAATGCGGCGCGAGGCCAGGCAGTGGGAGGACGGCTACCGCAATCGCTGGGCGCACGACAAGGTGGTGCGTTCGACCCACGGCGTGAACTGCACCGGCTCGTGCAGCTGGAAGATCCATGTCAAGCAGGGCGTGGTCACCTGGGAAACCCAGCAGACCGACTATCCGCGCACCCGCCCCGGCATGCCCAACCACGAACCACGCGGCTGCTCGCGCGGGGCCTCCTATTCCTGGTACCTGTACAGCGCCAACCGCCTGAAATACCCCATGGTGCGCGACCGTCTGCTGCGGCGCTGGCGCAAGGCGCGCGAGACGATGGAACCAGTGCAGGCCTGGGAATCGCTGATGGCCGATCCGGACGGAAAGGACTACAAGGCGGCGCGCGGTCTGGGGGGCTTCGTGCGCGCGTCCTGGGACGAGGCACTGGAAATCGCCGCCGCGGCCAACGTGCACACCATCGAAACATACGGTCCCGACCGCGTCGCCGGTTTCTCGCCGATCCCGGCGATGTCGATGGTGTCCTACGCATCCGGTACCCGCTACGTCAGCCTGCTGGGCGGCACGGTGCTCTCGTTCTACGACTGGTACTGCGACCTGCCCGCGGCCAGCCCGCAGGTGTGGGGCGAGCAGACCGACGTGCCCGAATCGGCGGACTGGTACAACGCCGGCT
>CAZMXV010000176.1:0-4234 GCA_964570295.1 uncultured Rhodanobacteraceae bacterium | reverse complement strand
TCGGCGCGGTTCCGATTCCACGTTATGCCGTACCGGGGATGAATGCGGGGCAAATGTCCAAGTAGAAGAGAGGGTTGTTGCTTCCCTTCGACCGCCAATTGTGCGCTCACGAGACGGTCCAGGGTGATAGCCGGCTCCGGCGGAATATCTCAGGTTTTGTCCGGGGATGGTTCGCTCCGGGAGGCGGGAGACCGGTCCGCATCGGCCTGCAACGTATGTCGCAGGTGCATCATCTCGTTTGCCCAGTAGCCTTGCTGCTCCAGTACCCAGGCATGGATACGGGCCATGCCGAAGCGTGGCTTGTGTTGCCCGGATGCCTTCACTTGCTCGAAGTGGTCGAGATGGGCCAGGCCGCGGCGAGGGTAGCCGTGCATGCCCAGTTGTGCGGCTTGTTCCAGTGCCGCCGATACGCGTACATCCTGGTCCAGGGCACGGTTGAAGTCTGCCAGTGCCTGGTCGGGGTTGCCGTGCGCCAGCGCGAGACGACCGAGGATGGAATCGAGATCCTGACGGCGACCGCGGCTGGCCATCAGTTTCGGATTGGACTGGGCAGCCTGTACCAGGCTGGCCAGGGTATCCAGCGTCAGCTGCGGGCAGGGGGGGCGGGTGGTCTGGTCGATGGCGCGACTGAACCAGCTGGTCAGGAGGGATCCCGGGTTGCGCGTGGTGGCCAACGCCGTGCGTGCAGCCTCCAGTGTGCTGGCGGGTACGTGGCCAAGGCGGCATTCGGCGGCGAACAGATTGAATGCCAGCTGCACTTGCCCCGGTTCCTGCTGTAGCACGCGGTGCAACTGCGGAATGGCGCGGGCGGCGCGGCCGGCCCGCATCTCGGCCATGGCGGCATTGGCCTGGGCGCGCGGCGAGTCGGGGTTGAGGCGCGCCCACAGCAAGGCCTGTTCATGGGTGTTGCCCCAGACGCTGGCGCGTGCATGGGTCATGCCCGCCACGCCCGCCAATACCAGCACGGCCAGTACGGCCCTGGCCCATTGCCAGCGGGCAGGCCCGGGGGTAGGTGTCTGTCCCGCCGGGCCGGGCCTGCCCGGCCCGGTTTGTGGAACGCCGCACAGCCACAAGGCCAGCGGCCAGAACATCAGCAGGGCGGGCAGGTAGTTGCGATGTTCGAAATACAGCTCCAGCGCGATGGTCGAGGATTCCAGCGACTGGCCCACGAAGTAGAACAATATGGCCGCTGCCCATGCCGGAAAGCGCCGGTGCCATGCGATGGCGCCGGCAATCAGCCCCGCCACCGCCAGCAGGCAGGGCAGGGTAGTCCAGGGTGACAGCAGTGACGTGGAGGCGACAATCTGGTCGTTGAAAAGTCCCGGCGTGAACGGACGCGGCAGCCACAGCAACTGCAGGTAGTCGATCAGAACGCGCGGCTCGGTCAGCAGGCGCTGCCCCAGGGTCCAGGGTCGCGTCGACGAAATGCCGTGCGCAAAGCCGTTGTATCCGGCCCGCAACAGGTAGCCGGCCACAAACACGGTCGGGATACCGGCGAGCACCCACATGGCCAGGCGATATCGGCGGCGTTGCGGCGAGCCGGTGCCATCGCGGCCATGGGCCGCTCCCACAGGGGGGGGACGAACCCCTTGTGGGTGCGGCCCATGGTCGTGATCCGTCGGTGTTCCGCAATGACGCAACAACACCCACTCGATCACCAGTGCCAGTGCCGGCAGCAGGATGCCATTGGCCTTGCTCAGTATGCCGAGTACCGTGCATGCGCCAAGACCCAGCATCAGCCAACCCAGGCCCCGCCAAGTGGCGCCGACCAACATGCGGTGGCGTCCGCGCCACCAGGCCAGCAGCCCCAGAAGCGTGAATGTGGCCGGCAGCATGGCCTCGCGCTGCACGATATACAGCGTGGTGGAAACAAACAGGGGGTGCAGCAGCCAGAGGGCGGCCCCCAGCAGGGCGGCCAGGTCGATACGCAAGGCGGGGCGGTGGCTATCGCGGCCATGGGCCGCTTCCACAATATTTGCTCCGGGCTGCGCGGGCACCGTGCGGGAGGAGTAGTCCGTAACCGCTCTGCCCAGTTGTCGCAGCAACACGAACAGCAGGAACCCGTTGAACAGGTGCAGCAGGATGCTCGTCCGCAGGAACGGCCGCGGGTCGGCTGGCCAGTTATGGGTATCGACAAGAAAAGACAGCAGCGCCACGGGCCGACCGGTGGGATCGGCGGTACCCGAGGTGATGTAGCGCCAGAAGGTGGGCCAGTTGTCGATGGGGCCGGTGGCGCCCAGGGCGGGCAGGTTGGCGAAGTCATCGAACTGGAAAGTGCCGGAAAGGCCGGGGTGGTAGATCCCCCAGGTCCCTGCCAGGAGTACGGCCAGAAGCGTGAAAGTGGCCGCAGACGAGAGCCAGAAGCAGGTTGACAAGGATCGGATGAAAGAGAACACGGATAACGTTTGTTGGGCAGGCTGGAGTGGTAGTATATTGATTATACGATGACTGTAATAGAAAGTGTGGAGACTGTTGTTTGTAATGAATAATTTATTCTGAGTATTGGTATTATATTACAGTATAAAAAAGGTGACATAAAAAGAAGGGCCGCATAATGCGGCCCTTCAAATGGATCAGGCGAATGGCCTGACTCCCATATTGATTATTTTTATCAGCTGCCAGTGCGGCAAGAGGTCGGGAGATACTTATCATCAACCGGATTGGTGCCTCCCGCCTTGCAGGTCCAAGCAATGCTGCCCGAGCCCGTTACAGGCGACAGGACCAGCGTGTCCCCGCTAATTGCGCTGTTCGCCTCGCCTCCAAAAGTACCCCCTTGAACCGCACCATACGTAACGGTAATCAAGCCATTGGTGCTCACGCCCACACTGCCAACATAGTTGCCGCCAATCTCATTGGCCGCTGCAAGGCCAGCATCTGCATTGTCAATATTTTTAAATTTATCGCCATCGCCGTAATTTGTATAATATTCGGCGACTGCTGTCTTGGAGCCGTCCGCCAAGGACAGGCCTTCCGACACCTGCGAGCGAATCACGTAGTTCTGATACGCCGGGATGGCGATGGCGGCCAGGATGGCGATGATCGCGATCACGATCATCAGTTCGATCAGCGTGAAGCCTTTCTGCGTGGTTTTCATGGTGGTTCCTCTATCAACGTTCAACGTTTGGTCCGCAGACCGAAATGGTTTTGCCCCCTGAGCCCCTTGTCCCGGCGCCGGATGCGTTGTCCGGTACCGGCCTCCCAGAACCATGTCTGCCAGGAACGACCGGGAAGCTCGTGGCGGAAAAGCTGCAGGTCGCGTGCCAATCCGCCACGGGAGGTATTTCCGCATGGATGAGGTGGCTGGTGGTGTGCGGAAAGTCACGGATTGGGCGCATGGACGGCCAAGGTACGGTAGGGGTATGCAGGCAGGCGGGGCGGGAGAATGGGATGTATTGCCGCGGGGCGTCACGAGGTGACAAATTTTGTCACCCGGGTGCCACGTTTGGGCAGGCTGGGCTGTGCGCCGGCAAATCCTTGTCGCAGTCATGCATGGGGCGCAAGGCAGAAACCGACTCCTGCCGCTATGCCATGCGGACATGCGGGCTTCGACAACATCTTGCGGGAGCGGCCCATGATTTTGTGGGAGCGGCTCATGGCCGTGATGCGGCGTGGCAGGAAGCTCCTATGGCCGGCACACCGAGGGCAGGTAGGGTCCGGATAGCGCATCACTGCCGTTGCCGACACAGGTCCAGGCGATGGAGCCGGCGCTGGTGGTGGGCGACAAGGTCAGGATCTTGTCCTTGATTGCGCTGTTGGTGGCGGCTTGCGCAAATGCCACGGAGATTTTGCCGCCCGTGACATCCACCCTGGAGACGTAGGTGCCGACGATGGAAGTGGCCTTGGCCATACCGGCTTCGGCATTGCTGGCCGGGTAGCGCCCGGTATTGGCGGTGAAATCCCATACGGCCGCCTTGGCACCCGTGGCCAGGCTCATGCCCTCGCTGACCTGGGCGCGGATGACATAGTTCTGGTAGGCCGGAATGGCGATGGCAGCAAGAATGGCGATGATCGCGATCACGATCATCAGCTCGATCAGCGTGAAGCCGGCGGGCTGCTGGCGGTTCATGGCGATTCCCCTGTAGCAATCTGCCATGAGGTGAGCAGGATTGATGCCATCGTCGTCGGCAGGGTCCTGCCGGTGGCGTGATTTGTGATGCCGTCCCGGTTTGTGCGCCTTCCCCTCAATCCGCCTCAAGCGCCCGCTGTGCCTGGCGGGCCCAGTCGACGCTGTGGC
>CAZMXV010000175.1:0-4246 GCA_964570295.1 uncultured Rhodanobacteraceae bacterium | reverse complement strand
TCCTCGAACCACAGCTCCTCGGTGGCGTAATACATCATGCGCGTGTCGAACACGCCATCGTGGTCCACGAAGCATTTCCAGGGCGCGTTCCACACGCCGGCCATCCAGTAGACCATGTAGCCGCCGTAGCTGGCGCCCAGGGCGCAGGCGCGGTCACCGTCCAGGAACGTGAACTCGTCCAGCGCGTACTTCCAGCCCTTCTGCAGGTCGACGAGCGGCTTGCCGCCCCAGTCGCCGGAAATCGAGTCGGTGAAATCCTGGCCGAAGCCGACCGAGCCGTGGAAGTTCACCGTGACCACGGCGAAGCCCTGGCCAGCGTAGGTCTGCGGGTTCCAGCGGTAGCTCCAGCTGTTGTCCATGGCGCCCTGCGGCCCGCCGTGGATGATGAAGGCCACCGGGTACTTCTTGCGTTTGCTGTAGCCCGGCGGGGTGACCACGTAACCGTATACGCGCTCGTCATCGGCGCCGTCGAAATGGAAATAGCGGATGTCGCCCATCTCGGTTTTCGCCAGCGCGGCATCGTTGAAGTGGGTCACGCGCGTGAAGCCGCCACCCTTCAGGTCCATGCTGTACAGCGCCACCGGGTGCTTGATGTCGTTGCGCGCCACCACGATGCGGGTCCGCGAGAGGCTGTAGCCGCTGACGCTGCCCTCGGACACCAGCCGGGAGACCTTGCCGCTGGCGGTGTCCACCTTGAACAGGGGGTTCTGCATCTGTTCGGGAGCGGTGACGTACAAGGCGCTGCCGTCGGCGGACACCTGCATGCTGCCGGCGGACCGGTCCCACTCGGCGTTCAGCTCGCGCGTCTCGCCCGTGGCCAGGTCCATGGCCATGATGCCGAAGCGGTCGGCCTCGAAGCCCGGCGTCTTCATGGCCAGGTAGTACAGGGTCTTGCCGTCCGGCGACGGCACCGGCCAGCCGTCCCATGCGCGGTTGGCGGCGGTGAGGTTGCGTGGCGCGGCGGAGCCGTCCACCGGAACGCGGTAGATGTCGAAATTGGTCGACCAGGCTTCGCCATGATCGGCCAGCCGCGCATCGAAGTAGATGCTGCGCCCGTCCGGCGAGAAGGCATATTCACCGGCATCGCCAAACGGCTTGGAGGGAATGTCGCCCTGCACGCCCTTGCTGACCCACACCGGATCGCCCGCTCCCTGCAGGGTGTCGACGAACAGCTGGGAGTGGCGGCCGTCGGCCCAGGTGTCCCAATGGCGCACGAACAGCCGCTTGTAGATGCGACCGCTGGCCTTGTTGGCCTTGTCGGACTCGAGCTGGCGCGCGGTGCAGGCAAGGTCCGGGCAATGCGTGTAGACGTCCATCGACACCGCCACGTGGGTGCCGTCCGGCGACAGCGTGAAGTTGTTGACGTCCACCGGATAGCGGGTCACCTGGGTCGGCTTGCCGCCGGCCGCCGGTACCGACCACAGCTGGCTGCTGCCGGAGGCCGAAGACAGGAAGTACACGGTACGGCCGTCGCGCGACCAGCGCGGGCTGGCGGCCTTGTCCACCAGCTGCACCGGTTCGGCGCCCGGCGCGGACAGGTCCAGGTCGTAGATCGAAGTGATGCCCTTGTTCGCCGCGTAGTCGGTGCGGCGCACCGTGAACAGCACATGCGATCCGTCGGGTGACAGCTGCGGATCCCCCAGACGCTTGAGCATCACCAGGTCCTGCACGTTGAACGGGTGCGTGGCGCCGGCATCGGCAGCCAGCGCCGGGCCCGCGGAAAGCGCCAGCAGGCAGGCAGCGACAAGTGGCTTGGCAGACATTGAGTTCCCCCACGAGTGTTGAAATTGGTTGAAGGTAAGCCGAGCCGCGGCCGGGCGCAAGGGCACGGCGCACGTCCCGGGCATGCCGTCGCCACGGTTGCCGGTGCTGGCGCGACAGGCGATGATCGCCAGGAACAAGCGCGCACGGGTGCCGACATGCTGAAAAGCCATCCCTACCGCTGGGGCGGTATGGCGAAAACCTTCCACTGGGCCATCATGCTGCTGATCCTGGCCCAGGCCGTGATCGGGCTGACCATGGTCAACCTGCCCAGGCGGCCCAGCGTGTTCGCCATCTACAACCTGCACAAGTCGATCGGCCTGACCATCCTGGCACTGGCCGTGCTGCGTCTGGCCTGGCGCCTCGTCGACCGTCGCCCGCGGGACGTGCCCATGCCGTCGTGGCAGCGGCGTGCGGCACACGCCACCCACGTGCTGCTCTACGTGCTGATTTTCGCGGTGCCGCTCAGCGGCTGGCTGTTCGATTCGGCCACCGCCCTGCGCCCGCTGCACTGGTGGGGCATGGTGCGCATGCCCAGCCTTACCGGCGGCCCGGCCCCCGACTTCGCCGACATCACCCGCGCGTTGCATCATTGGCTGTTCTGGACAATGGTGGTGATCGTGGTCGGCCACGTGGCCGCCGCCATCAAGCACCATGTCGTCGACCGGGATGACACCCTGCGCCGCATGCTGCCGTTCGCCCGCGTCAAAACCCCCGGAGACCCCACCGCATGAAACGCCTGTTGATGCTCCTGCTGCTGCTCGTTCCCGCCCTGGCCCTGGGCAAGACCTGGCAAGTCGACACGGGGCAAAGCACGCTCGGCTTCGAGGGCAGTTTCCAGGGCGACGCCTTCCAGGGCCGCTTCGAGCAGTTCGACGCCGTCATCCGGTACGATCCGGCGGACCTGACCACCGCGCGTTTCGACGTGCACGTCAAGCTCGGCAGCGTGGACACCCGAAGCGCCGACCGCGACCAGACCCTGGCCGGCAGCGATTTCTTCGATGTCGCGAACCATCCCGTAGCCCACTTCGTGACGCAATCGTTCAGCAAGGAAGCCGATGGCCGGGTCGTCGCCCACGGTACCCTGAGCCTGCACGGCATCAGCCACCCGGTGGACCTGGCGGTGCACTTCACGCCGCGTGGCGACGGCGCCACGCTGGACGTGTCCACCGAACTTTCGCGGCTGGACTACAAGCTCGGCGCCAGCAGCGACTGGGACGGCATCAGCAAGCGCATCGCGGTCAAGGGGCACCTGGTACTGAAGTGAGACCGATCGCCGGACGCCAGCCGGAGGCTTTCCGCCATTGCGGGGGCGGGTCGTGGCGCAACCGCCCTGCCCCGCCTCACAGCTGCGCCAGGAATCCGCGCAAGGCCGCCTCGTCGAACGGCCAGTCCAGTTCGCGGCCCGACGCCTCGTCGCGCAGCACCGGCACGCGCGTGCCGTAGCGTTCTTCCAGGGCCTGCTCGTCATCCACCCACAGGCTGCGGAAATCCGGCGCGCGGGCCATGGCCATCACTTCCAGGGCCTGGTCGCAGAGATGGCAGTCGTCGCGTTGGAAGAGGGTCAGTCGGGGCATGCCGTGCTCATGTGAAAAAGAAGCGTATCGCCCTTAGAATACCGCCACACTCCCCCAAGTCGGCGCCCCACCATGGCAGTCAGCATTTTCGACCTTCTGAAGATCGGCATCGGGCCGTCCTCCTCGCACACCGTGGGGCCGATGCGTGCGGCCGCCCGCTTCGTGGACCACTGGCTGGACGAAAAGGGCGTGCTGGACCGCGTCGACCGCGTGCATTGCGAACTGTACGGATCGCTGGCCCTGACCGGCCGTGGCCACGGCACCGACAAGGCGGTGCTGCTGGGCTTCGAGGGCGAGTGGCCCGACAGCGTGGACCCCGACGCCATCCCCGGCATGCTCGAACGCATCCGCGGCGACAAGCGCATCCGCTTGGGCGGCAAGCACGACATCGGCTTCGACGAGAAGCGCGACCTGAAATTCAACAAGCGCCAAAAGTTGCCCTACCACGTCAACGGCATGCGCTTCCGGGCTTTCGACGCGGACGGCAACGAACTGGCCAGCCGCGACTACTACTCGGTGGGCGGCGGCTTCGTGGTCAACCACGACGAGGCCGCGGCCGACCGCATCGTGGCCGACACCACGCCGGTGCGCCATCCCTTTTCCAGCGGCGACGAACTGCTCGCCAGGTGCGAACGCGAAAACCTCACCATTGCCCAGGTGATGATGGCCAACGAGCAGTCCTGGCGCAGCGAGGCTGAGGTCCGCGAAGGGCTGCTGACCATCTGGAAGGCCATGCAGGCCTGCGTGGCGCGCGGCCTGCGCTCGCCCGGCGAGCTGCCCGGCGGCCTGCACGTCAAGCGGCGCGCGCCGGCGTTGGCCGAAGAGCTGCGCGCCAAGCCGGAAAGCTCGCTGAAGGACCCGCTGACCATCCTCGACTGGGTCAATCTGTACGCGCTGGCCGTCAACGA
>CAZMXV010000174.1:0-4300 GCA_964570295.1 uncultured Rhodanobacteraceae bacterium | reverse complement strand
TCGACCTGGCGCGCTCGCAGTCCAACGACAACCCGGTGTACTACATCCAGTACGCGCATGCGCGCGTGTGCAGCGTGCTGCGCCAGTGCGAGGAAAAAGGCTACGCCTTCGACCTCGCCCACGGCCTGGACAACCTGCCACGGCTGGCCAGCACGCACGAGCAGGCGCTGATGATCGAGCTTTCGCGCTACCCGGAAATCGTGGAGGCGGCCGCCGCCAACCTGGAGCCGCACGTCCTGGCAACCTGGCTGCGCGACCTTGCGCAAGCCTTCCACGCCTACTACAACTCCGAACAGTTTCTGGTCGAGGATGCCGCGCTGCGCGACGCGCGCCTGGCCCTGGTGGTCGCCACGCGCCAAGTGTTGAACAATGGGCTGGACCTCCTGGGCTTGTCCGCTCCGGAGCGCATGTAGTTTTTGACCGGGTCGCCGGCACCGGCAGCCCGACCTGCGCCGTCACGATGGACGGCTTCGAATGAAGAGGCAGCACATGGCACGATCACGCAAAGGCAAGCAGGCAGTACGCAGCGGAGGCTGGCCGGCATGGCTGCTGGTGCTGATCGGCATCATCGTCGGCGCCATCGGCATGGGGCTGGTCAACCGCAGTGGCAACATGCCCATTTCGCGCACGGACAACACCCCGCAGCCGGCTCCGCAGTCCAGCCAGGCCGGCGACGGGGCGGGCATCGCCGCCGAAGGCAAGAGCAAGAAGCCGCGCTACGACTTTTATTCGGTGTTGCCCGAAAAAGAGGTCGTGATTCCCGACGCGCAGATCAACGCCCAGGCAAGAGCCGAACAGCAGGCCAACCAGGAAGCCCCGGCCGACGCCGGCAACGACAGTGCCGCGGACACTTCGCCCCAGGCGGACGCGGCGCCGGCCGCCGGCAAGGCCAGCTACCTGCTGCAGATCGGCTCGTTCCCCAACTCGGGTGACGCCGAGGCCCTGAAGGCCAAGCTGGCCCTGCAGGGCTTTCGTGCCAACATCCAGCCGGTGACCATCAACGGGCAGACCTGGAACCGCGTGCGCCTGGGACCCTTCGCCAGCGCCAGCGAGCTGGAAGCCGCCAAGAAGAAGCTCGATGCCGCCGGCATCCATGCCATCGCGCTGAAAGAACAGTAAGCACGCACGCAGGGACTCCGCATGAGCACGAAAACCGTTCTCGTCACCGGTGCCACGGCCGGCTTTGGCGCCGCCATGGTGGACACCTTCGTGCGCGGCGGCTGGCAGGTGGTGGCCTGCGGCCGGCGCGCGGAGCGGCTGCAGGCACTGGCCGACCGCCTGGGCCGCGGCAAGGTCCACCCCGCCGCGTTCGACATGCGCGACGAGGCCGCCATGCAGGCGGCCCTGGACGCGCTTCCCGCCGCCTTTGCCGAGGTCGACCTGCTGGTCAACAACGCCGGCCTCGCCCTGGGCACGGCGCCGGCCCCCGCCTGCGACCTGACGCAATGGCGCCAGATGATCGACACCAACGTCACCGCGCTGGTGACCCTGACCCACAAGCTGCTGTCACGCCTGGTCGCGCGCCGCGGCGCCATCGTCAACATCAGTTCCATCTCGGGCAGCTGGCCCTACCGCGGCGGCAACGTGTACGGCGCCACCAAGGCCTTCGTCACCCAGTTCTCGCAGAACCTGCGCACCGACCTGCACGGCAGCGGCGTGCGCGTGACCAACATCGAGCCCGGCATGGCCGAGACCGAATTCACCCTGGTTCGCACCGGCGGCGACCGGGCCGCCTCGGACGCGCTGTACGCCGGCACCCGCCCCATCACCGCGCAGGACATTGCCGATACCGTGTGGTGGGTCGCCAACCTGCCCGCGCACCTCAACGTCAACCGTATCGAGGTGATGCCGGTGAGCCAGTCCGTGGCGGGATTGCAGGTCCACCGCGAGGGATAGCACCGGCAATCCGGGTACCTGGCTTTTGAGGCGCGGTGTGACAGGGTCTGTAGCCATGGGACATGGCGGTTGATTGCCGGACGGTCCGCCTGACCCCATGGCCGCAGCCATCATCTCTCCGAACCAGGGGGCTCCGCTCAATCCGGCCGCTGCAAATAGGTGTAGGCCGTGAGCCCGGCCTCCAGTTCGGCTCCCAGGGCCGTCGCCGCATCTGCCGCCACACCGGCCGCGGCCAGTTTTTCCGCGTAGGTGCGACGCATGGCGTCGAGGTCGTAGCCGACGTAGTCGAGCATCAGGTCGGCGGTGTCGCCGCGCCGCGGCTGCTCGAAACGCCAGGTGTCGCCGGCAAGACGCACGTTGACGGCATCGGTGTCGCCGAACAGGTTGTGGATGTCGCCCAGGGTCTCCTGGTAGGCGCCGACCATGAAAATGCCGAGACGGTACGGTTCGCCCTCGCGCGGCGCATGCAGGGGCAGGCTGACGTCCAGGCCCTCGGCGCCGACGTAGTGGTCGATGCGTCCGTCCGAGTCGCAGGTCATGTCGACCAGCACGCCGCGTCGCGTCGGTGCCTCGTCGAGACGCGCGATGGGCATTACCGGAAACACCTGGTCGATGGCCCACACGTCCGGCACCGATTCGAACACCGAGAAGTTGCCGAAGTACTTGTCCACCAGCCGGGCATCCAGTTCGTCCAGCACCTGGCGATTGGCGCGCTCGGCAGGGTTGATGCGCCGGCGCACGGCATTGGCGATGGCATAGTAGAGATCGTCCAGGCGCGCACGCTGCTCGAGATCCATCTGGCCGAGCGCGAACAACGTCTGCCCCTCGACGAGATGGAAACGCGCCTCGTGATAGAGTTCGCGCAGGGGGCGCTCGCCCAGCGCGGCGTGCACATCGCGCAGGTACCGCAGCACGGCCGGTTCGTCCGGCGCGGGCGGCGGCACGGCGCCGTCGGGCACGGCCTCGACCTCGCTCACGTCGACCACCAGCACGGCGTGATGCGCGGTCATGGCGCGGCCGGCCTCGGTGACCAGGTCCGGCATCGGCACGGCGTGCTCGCGGCAGGCCTCGGCCAGGGGCTGCACGATGGCGTGGGCGTACTGGGCCATGGAATAGTTGATGGAATTGAAGCTGCGCGAGCGCGTGCCTTCATAGTCCACGCCGAGGCCGCCGCCGACATCGAGCGTGTCCAGCGGCAAGCCCATCCGGCGCAGCTCGATGTAGTGGCGCACGGCCTCGCGCATGCCCGAGGCGATGTCGCGCACGTTGGAGATCTGCGAACCCATGTGGAAGTGGAGCAGGGTCAGGTGCCGGGTGAGGCCGCTTTCCGCCAGACGCTGCATCAGGGCCAGTACCTGGCGCGGGCCGAGGCCGAACTTGCCCTTGTCGCCCCCGGTGTTCTGCCACTTGCCGGCACCGATGGAAGCCAGCCGCACGCGCACACCCAACGCCGGCTCGATGCCCAGCGCCGCCGATTCGACGATCACGTGCTCCAGTTCGGAGGGTTTTTCGACGACGATCACCACGTCCAGGCCCATCCGCCGGCCGATCAGGGCCAGGCGGATGTACTGGCGGTCCTTGTAGCCGTTGCAGATGACGCGGCTGCCGGGACGCGCCAGCGCCAGCACCGCCATCAATTCCGGCTTGGAGCCGGCTTCCAGGCCGAAGCCCGCGTTGCCCACGCGCGCCAGCTCCGCGGCCACGGCCCGCTGCTGGTTGACCTTGATCGGGTACACGGCGGTGTAACGGCCGTCGTAGCCGTGCGCCGCGATGGCTCCGTCGAAAGCCGCCTGCATGCGCGCGAGGCGGTCCGCCAGCACGTCGGGAAAACGCACCAGCAGAGGCAGGCGCAAGCCTTCGTCACGCGCCGCCCGGACCAGGGCGGGCAGGGAGAGGGCGGGACCCGACGGCCCGCGCGGGTGCACGGTCAGGTCGCCGCACGGGTCGATGCCGACGTAGCCGTCGCTCCAGTTCGCCACGGCATAGGTGTGGCGTGCATCGTCGATGTCCCAGGAAGAAGTCGTCATGACGCATCCTCATGATGTCTCGGAAGGGGACGTCGCAGCGGCGAACCTTGACGCAATGCGCCCGACCGCCGGAAGCCTCGAGCCACGCTCTTGCACGCCGCGGGGCGGTCGGGAATACGGGTCGCATTGTAATGGAAGCGCCGGACGCGCCCATCCCCGCGGGCGCCGGGGCGCGATCCACCACGCCACGCCACAAGCGGCTACAATGGCCGGTTCCTGCCCCACCGTTCCATTACGGGATACCTCCCATGTCCGAGTCCAACTGGTTCACCGAGGCCCACCAGGCCTCCGGCTCCTCGATCGGCTTCCGTACCGAAAAGCTGCTGCATTCGGAGAAGACCGACTACCAGACGATCGAGATCCACCAGACCACCGAC
>CAZMXV010000173.1:0-4321 GCA_964570295.1 uncultured Rhodanobacteraceae bacterium | reverse complement strand
GCGGCCCATGGCCGCGATGCTCTTCGGGCCCCGGTCTCACCCCGACCGCGAAAACGTCACGTCGACATCGGCCGGCGGCTGCTTCAGCGCGTGTCGGCACAACCGTTCGTAATGCTGCAGGAAGCGTCCCAGCGCGGGATCGTCCATGGCTTGCGGTGCATGCCGCCGGCGCCGCTCCTGTTCGGCCGCCTGGCGCAGGCGGCACACGGTGGGCCAGTCACGCACGCGAATCAGGGCGCGGGCGTCGGCGTCGACCCACAGGCGCAGATAGTCGGGCAGCAGATGGTTGACGCGGCGGCGCCACCGGCCCTCGGGATCCTCGTGGCGCTCCAGGTCGTTGAGGGGGCGGCGCAGGGCTTTTTCCGGCTGCGGAGCGATGCCCAGGCACCAGCCTTCCAGCACCACCAGCCGCGGCATGGCACGCACCCGTGGCCAGCGCGACGGCGGCCGACGGGTGTCGCGGTCCTTGTCGAAACGCGGGATGGCGACGGGATGGTCGTCCGCGGCATGCCCCAGCCGGCCCAGCACGTGCCGCAGCAGGGCAAGGTCGTGGGTGCCGGGTACGCCGCGGGTGGCCAGCAGGGGATGGATATGCGCCGCCAGCAGCCGGCGCGCACGCCGTGGCAGGTAGACGTCGTCCAGCGACATGGCCACGGCCGGCCACCCGGCATCGCGCGCGCGTTTCACCACGGCGGCGGCCAGCGTGCTCTTGCCCGAGCCGGGAAGCCCCGTGATGGCCAGCACCCACGGTCGGCGCGTGCGCGCCAGGTGCGGGGCGCAAAAGTGCATCAAGCGCGTGCTAGCATCATCGCAATTCATGCCGGGCCTCCGCGATGGCGGTGACGCCAGCATAACCAAAATTGATGGGTCCATTTTCCGGAACCTCCGATGGTCCTGAGCAAAACCAAAACCTCCGGTTGTCCAGAATTTCCGTTTGTGCTGAATGCAGGCCCGACGGCCCGGCGTCGAAGGGGCGCGGGAAGCGCCCTTCGATTTCGCTGGCTCGCGCAAGCTGCATCCAGGGCGAACGGGTGTCGGGTGGACGTTGGCGTGTTCAGGTCCGGGCGGTAAAAAACCATGCTGATACCCGAGATCCTCGACACCTTCCGCGGCCTGCTCCGGGACGCGCGCGACGCCGGCGACCCCGAGCCCACGGCGATGACCCTGGCCACCGCCGACGGCAAGGGCCGGGTGTCGGCGCGGATCGTGCTGCTGAAGGGCGTCGATGAACGCGGCTTCCGCTTTTTCACCAACTACGAAAGTGCCAAGGGCGTGCAGCTGGCCGCGCACCCGCAGGTGGCGCTGTGCTTTCACTGGAAAACCGTGCGCGACCAGGTGCAGGTGCGCGTGGAAGGCCGCGGCGAGCGCCTGCCGGCCGGGGAATCGGACGCCTATTTCGCCACCCGCGCGCGCATGAGCCAGATCGGGGCATGGGCTTCGGAACAGTCGCGGACCCTGCCCGACCGGCGCACATTCGACGAACGCGTCGCGCGTCACGAAAAGGAATTCCAGGGCCGTGACGTGCCACGCCCGCCGCACTGGGGCGGGGTGCTGGTGGTGCCGGACAAGGTCGAGTTCTGGTACGGCGCGCAGTACCGCCTGCACGAGCGCGTGTGCTGGGAGCGTGATGACGGGCAGTGGCGCTCGCGGTTGCTGTACCCATGAAATCCGCACCGCTGGAGCACATGAGCCGGACCGGTTTCCATGTGGACACGCCGGGGCGCGGGCTGGTCGAGATCACCGCCCGCCTGCGCGAGACCCTGGCCGAAAGCGGCCTGCGCGAAGGCCTCATGCACGTGTTCGTACACCACACCAGTTGCTCGCTGATGATAGGCGAGAATGCCGACCCCGTGGTGTGCGCCGACCTGGATCGTTTCTTCGCCCGGCTGGTACCCGACGGCGACCCGCTGTTCGAACATGCGGACGAAGGCCCCGATGACATGCCGGCGCACATACGCGCCATGTTGACCGGCGTGCATTTGTCGGTTCCGGTCGCGGACACGCGGTTGGACCTGGGGACCTGGCAGGGCGTATTCCTGTGGGAGCACCGCACGCGGCCGCACCGGCGACGCCTCAGCGTGACCGTGCTGGGGCGCTAGTCTCCTTTTGCAGGCAGCGGCTGGCTACAGGCCGGTCAGCGCCATGCGCAGCCCGGCGTCGACCAGGGGTCGGGCGACGAGGATGCGGGCCAGCAGCAGGACCAGGATGGCCACGGTGGGCGAGAAGTCGATGCCGCCCAGTGTGGGCAGGCGCCGGCCCAGCGGGCGCATGGCCGGTTCCACCAGTTGCGAAATGAAGCCCACGACCGGGTGCTGGCCCTGCCCCGGGCGCACCCCGAACAGGCTGGACAAGGCCCACACGAACACCAGCACCACATAGACCAGCATGGCGAAGTCGAGCAGGGCGCCGAGGCCCAGCAGCAGCCAGCCGGCCACGTGCGGCATGGCGCCGGTGGTGGCGAACAGCAGGGCCCACTTCACCAGTTCGGCTACCCAGGCGATGGCCAGCGCGGCCAGGTTCAGGCGCCGCCAGTTGGGGATCACGCGGCGGACCGGCACCAGTACGGGGTTGGAGTAGCGGTAGATGAACTGGCTGACCGGATTGTGGAAGTCGGCCCGCCAGTATTCGGCGAAAAGGCGCAGCAGGAACAGCACCAGGACGGCGTCGAAGGCAACCTTGATCAGGAGCTGCAGGGCGTTGGCGAAATAGGGCATGGGGGCGGACCGGCGGTCGGTGGGAAATGGCGGGGTGTCCGGTGCGGACACCCCGGTGGGCATCAGGCCGCGTCGTTGGCGCTGGCCAGTTCGACGCCGCGCCGGCGCGCGGCATCGACGGCGCGCGCCATGACCGCACGCAGGTCGTCGCCGGCGAGGCTGTCCAGCGCGGCCTGGGTGGTGCCGTTGGGGGAGGTTACCCGGCGCCGCAGTTCGGCCGGAGCTTCGCCGCTCTCCATCATCATGCGGCCGGCGCCCAGGCAGGTCTGGGCCGCCAGCCGGCGGGCGCTTTCACGGTCCAGGCCGTGGGCCACGGCGGCATCCTCCAGCGCTTCCACCATGAGGAAGAAGTAGGCTGGGGCGGAGCCGGAAATGCCGGTCACGGTATCCATCAGCGTTTCGTCGTCGATCCACTCGCAGATGCCGCTGCCGGCAAGCACGGATTCGGCGTCGCGGCGCTGTTCCCCGTCGACCCGGGCATTGGCGTACAGGCCGTGGGCACCAGCCCCGATCAGGGCCGGGGTGTTGGGCATCACGCGCACGATGGCGGCATCGCCGTCCAGCCATTGCGCGATCTGGTCGGTGCGGATGCCCGCGGCGACGGAAACCACCAGGGGGCGTGATCCGGCCAGGGCCGGACCCAGTTCGCGACACACACCGGGCAGTACCTGCGGCTTGACCGCCAGCACCACGATGCCGGCCCCGTCCACGGCTTCGGCGTTGTCCGCGTGGGTGCGGATGCCGAACTCCTTTTCCAGGCGCTGCCGCGTGGCGGCGCTGGGCGAGCCGACATGAACGGCGCCGGTGTCGCCGCCGGCCTGAAGCATGCCGCCGATGAGGCTGCGGGCCATGTTGCCTCCGCCAATGAAGGTGATGCGTTTCATCGGATCTCGTACTCCTTGGAAATTGACCGCCATACCTTAAGCCATGCGCGGCCGGGAGGCATGTTGCAGCTTGTGCGCCAGCGCAGGTTTTGGCGCCGCGCAAAGCACCTATGCTATGACATGGGAACATTTCCGGCAGGGCGATGCGCCCTGCCGCCGCATCGCACCATCAAGGGGGTTTCGCGAACGTCATGGATATCGCCGAATTTCTGGCCTTTTCGGTCAAGAACAAGGCATCGGACCTGCATTTGTCCGCAGGCCTGCCGCCGATGATCCGCGTTGACGGCGATGTGCGCCGCATCAACATCCCGCCGCTGGAGCACAAGCAGGTGCATGCGCTGATCTACGACATCATGTCGGACAAGCAGCGGCGCGACTACGAGGAGTTCCTGGAAACCGACTTCTCGTTCGAGATTCCCGGCCTGGCGCGCTTTCGTGTCAACGCCTTCAACCAGAACCGTGGCGCGGCCGCGGTGTTCCGTACCATTCCCTCCGAGGTGCTGACCCTGGAGGACCTGGGCGCGCCGCGCGTGTTCCGCGAACTGGTGGAGCAGCCGCAGGGCCTGATTCTGGTCACCGGCCCCACCGGTTCGGGCAAGTCGACCACGCTGGCGGCCATGGTCGACCACGTCAACAAGCACAACTACAGCCACATCCTCACCATCGAAGACCCGATCGAGTTCGTGCACACCTCGCAGAAGTGCCTGATCAACCAGCGCGAAG
>CAZMXV010000172.1:0-4346 GCA_964570295.1 uncultured Rhodanobacteraceae bacterium | reverse complement strand
GCGGCTGGAACGCGCCGCCGCTGTCGCAGTGGCTGGCCGACGCCGTGTCGCAGGCATCGGAAAATTACTATGGCAAGCCGTGTGCCTACATGGGCGAGGGCGGGTCGATTCCGTTCATGGGCATGCTGGGCGAGAAGTTTCCCGAAGCCCAGTTCCTGATCACCGGCGTGCTGGGGCCGCACTCCAACGCACACGGCCCGAACGAGTTTCTGCACATTCCCACCGGCAAGCGCGTGACCATGGTGGTGGCCGAAGTGCTGGCTCGCCATGGGGAGCGGCAGGGCTGAAGCTCGGGACGCGGGGCCCGCGATCCGGGCCCCGCGACCGGATCTTCGGTCAGGTACCGCGAATGGCATGGCCGCATGGAGGCTGACCGGTTTCGGTTTGCGGGTTGTCGGGGCTGAAACCCGCTTCCGGAAAAATGCCGGCCCCGGAAGATCCCCGATCCTTGGGGGAGGGGCCCATGGCCGCGATGGCTGGAAACGGTCGTTCAGTTCCGTGCGGCGCGCATGCGCCGGCCGGCCGCATGCACGGTCTCGACCAGTGCCTCGACCTTGTCCGGAACCACGCCGGGGGTAATGCCGTGGCCGAGGTTGAACACGTGGCCGGGATGCGGGCCGAAAGCCTCGACCACGTCCTCGGCGGCACGCACCACGGTGGCGGTGTCGGCATGCAGCACGGACGGATCCAGGTTGCCCTGCAGCGCGACGCGTTCGCCGACCCGTCGCCGGGCCTCGCCGATGTCCTGGGTCCAGTCCAGTCCCAGCGCGGCGCAGCCGGTGTCGGCCATGGCTTCCAGGTGCTGACCGGCGCCCTTGGAAAACATCACCACGGGCAGGTCGCGGGCGTGCGGATCGGAGGCCAGCGCGGTGACGATGCGGGCCAGATGGCGCAGCGAGAACTCGCGGAACATGGGTGGGGAGAGCAGGCCGCCCCAGGTGTCGAAAATCATCAATGCCTGCGCGCCGGCGGCGGCCTGCGCCGCCAGGTAGGCGGTGACGCTGCGCGTCAGCACGTCGAGCAGGTGGCTGGCGAGGTCCGGGCGCTCCCAGCACAGGGCCTTGAGCGTGGCGAAGTCGCGCGAGCCGCGGCCTTCGACCATGTAGCAGGCCAGGGTCCACGGGCTGCCGGAAAAGCCGATCAGCGGAACGCGCCCCCCCAGCTCGTGGCGGATCAGGCGGGTCGCGTCGGTGACGTAGCGCAGGTCGGTTTCGATGTCCGGCACGGCCAGCCCGCGGATGGCCGCCTCGTCGCGCAGCGGGCGTTCGAAGGCGGGGCCTTCGCCGGCCACGAAGTGCAGGCCCAGGCCCATGGCGTCGGGAATGGTGAGGATGTCGGAAAACAGGATGGCCGCGTCCAGGTCGAACCGGCGCAAGGGCTGCAGGGTCACCTCGCAGGCCAGCTCCGGGGTCTTCGCCAGGGCCATGAAGCTGCCGGCGCGCTCGCGCGTGGCGCGGTATTCGGGCAGGTAGCGCCCGGCCTGGCGCATGATCCAGATCGGGGTGGTGTCCACCGGTTCGCGGCGCAGCGCGCGCAGCAGGCGGTCGTTGACGGGTTCAGCGGCCATGCGGAGAGTCCAGGCCCTGGGTGATCATGACTTGGTAGCCGCGCTGGGTCTGGCGGCTGCGGGCCTTCTCGAAAGCGTCCAGGGCTGCGTCGCGGTCGAGAAAGACCTCTTTTCTGAGCGTGGCGCGGCCGCCCTGCGTTCCCGATTCGCGGTACAGCGTCCAGGCGCCGAGCAGGTCCTGCTCGAGCACCAGTTGCACGTAGCGCGGGGCCTCGCCCGGCGCCGGCCTGGTTTGCATGTAGATGCGCATGTCGGGAGTGTAGGGGGCTCGCACCGGCATTGTAAGTGAAACCCCGGGAGCGGCGGCGGTTCCGGGGGGTGGCGCATGGCCGCAGCGTGGCTCAGTCGCGCCCGCGTGCCGGCCGGTCCGGGTCCGGCCGCCGCGCGAGCTTCAGCTTTACCTTGAACGGCCGGCCCGCACGTACGCCGGCCAGTGTGGTTTCGGTGCCGGGTTTCATGGCCGAAACACGCCGGTACAGGTGCACGGGGTCGACGATGTCGTGCGGACCCAGCTCCAGCAGCACGTCGCCGCGCTGGATTCCGGCCCGCCCCCCCGGTCCGCCCGGATACACGCCAGTGACAAGAACGCCGCGGGCCGCTGCCGGAAGGCCGCTGCCGGCCTGCACAGGCACGTGGGTGTAGGCCAGGCCCAGCCAGCTGCGCGTCACGTGGCCGGTGTCGATGATTTGCTGCATGACGTGGCGCGCGGTGTCGATGGGGATGGCGAAGCTGATGCCTTCGGCGCCGGTGGCGTGTCCCAGCAGGGCGGTGTTGATGCCGACCAGGCGTCCCTGCGCATCCACCAGGGCGCCACCGGAGTTGCCGAAGTTGATGGCGGCGTCGGTCTGGATGAAGCTTTCCGGGTTGTCCGAGCTCAGCTGGCGGCCGATGGCGCTGACGATGCCCATGGTCACGGTCTGGCCGATGCCCAGCGGGTTGCCGATGGCCAGCACCACGTCGCCGACGTGCGGCTTGTCGGTGGCCATTTGCATCGCCGGCAGGCTGCCGGCATCCACCTTCAATACCGCCAGGTCGGTGGCCGGGTCGGCACCGACCAGCCGCGCCTGGGCCACCCGCCCGTCATAGAGCAGCAGCTGGATGTTCTGCGCGTTGGCGATGACGTGGTTGTTGGTCAGCACGTAGCCACCGGCGCTGACGATCACGCCCGAACCCAGGCTCTGCTCGCGACGAGTGTAAGCCGGGCCGGTGGGCACGTTGCCGAACAGCTGCCGCAGCGGCTCGGGCAGGGTGGGGTGCTCGGTCACCAGCTTGTTGGCGTAGATGTTCACCACCGAAGGAGCGGCCTGGTTCACGGCCGCGGCATACGAGGCCGGCCCGGCCGCGACGGAGGCGCCCGTGCTGCCATGGGCATCCGCGGCCGTCGAGGTGGCCGGAGCGGGAGTGCCCAGTCCCAGGTGTTGCCGCAACAGGCCGCTGGCGCCGGGCCACAGCAGTCCGATCACGAACGCCGCGGCCAGTCCGATGACGGCGAAGCGGGCAATGAAGGCTAGCGTGCGGGCGAGACGGCTCATGAAGTGTCGTACACTGTGGGGTGACGGATCGGCCATTCGTCCCTGTGTGGCGATATGGCGCATGCACGGAAGCGTCGGGAGGGGATGGCAATCCGGTGGTTGCGTTGTATTGTAAATGCTTGGCACGAGCCGTTTTCGGGCGGCTGCCGGTCGGGCCAGCCGCATTGTACGGCTTCGGCCTCGACGTTACACTAACGTGATTTTTGGGCCCGGCCCCACAATCTGTTCATGGCATACATGCGGAGAGCCTGATGACGAATGAAGTCGTCGATCAAGGTCGCCGCCGTTTCCTCACCGCGACCACGGCTGTGGTCGGCGCAGCCGGTGTGGTCACGGCAGTCGTACCGTTCATCAAATCGTGGCAGCCCAGTGCGCGTTCGAAGGCCGCCGGAGCGCCGGTCACCGCCGACATCGGCAAGGTCAAGTCGGGCCAGATGCTGAAATACCCGTGGCGCGGCATGCCGGTGTTCGTGGTCAACCGCACCGACGAGCAGCTCGCCACGTTGTCCGACAAGACGCTGGAAAGCCATCTCAAGGACCCGAACAGCGACGAGACCAGTCAGCAGCCCGATTACGCCAGGAACGTGACGCGCTCGATCAAGCCGCAGTGGCTGGTCATGATCGGCATTTGCACGCATCTGGGCTGCTCGCCCGAATTCAAGCCCAAGATCGGCCCCGAGCCGTTCGATCCGGACTGGAAGTCGGGCTTCTTCTGCCCGTGCCACAAGTCCCGCTACGACATTGCCGGGCGCGTGTACGACGGCGTGCCCGCACCGTCCAACATGGTGATCCCGCCGTATCACTTCATTGACGACACCCACGTCGAAATCGGTGTCGATCCCGCGAAGGGGGGTGCGTAATGGCCAACGTGTTCACGCGCATCGGGGACTGGGTCAACGAACGCGCCCCCGGTCTGGTGCCTGCCTACCGCAAGCACATGTCCGAGTACTACGCGCCGAAGAATTTCAACTTCATGTATTTCTTCGGCTCCCTGGCGCTGCTGGTGCTGGTCAACCAGATCGTCACCGGCATTTTCCTGGCGATGTTCTACAAGCCCAGTGCCGAGGAAATCATCCCCGGCATGTCGCAGGCTTTCGCGTCGATCGAGTACATCATGCGCGACGTCGAGTGGGGCTGGCTGATCCGCTACATGCACACCACCGGCGCCTCGATGTTCTTCGTGGTGATCTACTTCCACATGTTCCGCGGCCTGATGTACGGCTCGTACAAGAAGCCGCGCGAGCTGG
>CAZMXV010000171.1:0-4368 GCA_964570295.1 uncultured Rhodanobacteraceae bacterium | reverse complement strand
AACGGGTACGGAAGTTCATCGCGACTGTCCAACGGGAGTAAACCGTGCATTTTAACCGATCCGGATACCGGCGACGGCGCCTTGCCATGCTCGTCCCGCTGGCGGCGGCGACCTCCGTGCCGGCCCTCGCCCAGACCGCCGGGCCGCCCGGCTACGACCGCCCCGGCCTGGGTTTCACGCCGTCCGTGCTGAAGACCGGTGATGTCATCCTGGAACAGGGCCTGCCCGACTGGAGCCGCGACGACGGCGTTTCACAATACGACGCCGACACCCTGCTCCGCCTCGGCATGGGCCATGCCCTGGAGTTGCAGCTGGGTACCGGCTGGAGCTGGCAGCGCGGCAGCGGCCGCCATGCCGACGGCCGTGCCGACACGGTACTGGCCATGAAATTCGCTCCCGCCAGCCACGGGCGCTTCAGCTGGGGCCTGCTCGGCAGTGTGGAGCTCACCGATGGCGGGCGCGACTTTCGCGGCTCACGACGACACGTCCTGCTGGGCGCCAGTGCCGGCTGGCAGCACGACGCCGGCCGCTCCACCGGCCTCTACGCGGAAGTGCTCCGCGGCGACAGGAATCACCAGCTGCTGGCGGTCAACCAGGGGTGGTCATGGGGACCGGCCGTCGAGGCATACACGGAGCTGGGCTTTCAGCACGTCGATCACGTCGGCGGCGGCAGCATGGCCGGCGCCGGCGTGACCTGGGCCGTCACGCCCCGCATGCAGCTGGATGTCAGCCTCCGCCACCGCCTCGGCGGCCATGCCGACACCTGGCAGGGCGGCATCGGCATGGCCGTGTATTTCGGCCGCTGAGGGCCGGGGTGCCGCGTCAGTCGACGTGGATGGTGATCTTCTTCGACACCACCGGCGGGTCGAAAGGCACATGATTCATGTCGCCCAGTTCAAGCTGCAGGGTGTGCGTGCCCGGCGGCAGGGTAAGCTGGGTTTCGGTCTGTCCGCCGCCGAAATGCACATGCTGCTCGTCGGCGGGAATCGGCTGGCCGGCCGGCGGCAGCTTGTCCACGTCAACCAGCAGGTGGTGATGGCCCGTGTCCGGCTTGTCCACACCCGAAGGTGCCACGCCCATGCCGCGCAGCCCGAATTTCACGGTGAACGGGCTGGTGACATGCGCCCCGTCGGCCGGCGCGATGATGTAGACCTCGGCCCCTTCCGGCGCCTTGCGCGTCTCCAGGCCGTCGGCCGCCACGGCCACCGCGCCGGTGACAAGCGACAAACCCAGAACCATCATCAAGCGTTTCATCATGTCGAACTCCCGTGGACAGGTTTGTGTGAAGTGTAGCCCAATGCGAGCGTTCCATCGCGGCACCACGCCCTCGGCATGTTGACCACACTGCCGATATGTTGACAATGTAGGCGCCTGTTTTTTCGGGAACCCCGAGGGGTGGTATCCGGCAGGCCATCACGGGGGGACACCATGAATCACCGCACCATCGCCCTTTCGGGGCTGAACGACACGGATGCCGCCATGTTCGAGGCGGCCCTGGGCTCGCTGCCTGTCCACGCCTGGAAGCTGGTGGACACGCCGCCGGCCGACCTGCTGGTGGTGGACGTCGACACCGTATGGGGCCACATGGACTGGCTGCGCGCCACGGCCACCGGCCAGCCGGTGGTGGCCTACACCAATGACGAGAGCGCGCACCGGGACGACATGTTCCTTCTCAAGCCGTTGCGCACGCGCAACCTTGCGGAACTGCTGGACAGTCTGCCGCCCCGCGCGGCGCGGGAACAGGACGACATGCCGGACGAGGCCCCGGCCACTCCACCCGCGGCCACCGCCATGCCCGATACGGACGAAACCGTGATGCCGGCCGTGATCGACATGCCGGAAGCCGCCCTCGCACCGGAGCCCGAGCCGGTCATCGAACCGGAGCCGGCCCCGGGCCCGGACACCCCGCTGGGTGAATGCCTGCTGCGCGGAGGACTCGATCACGCCGTTTCGCTGCAGGACGGAGACATCACCCTGCAGCTGGACCCGGAGCGCGGCGGGTACACCGGGCCGTCCGCCCTCAAGCCGCTCCAGGTACTGCTGGCACGTCCGATTGGCGATGCCGTGCCGCTGACCGGCAATGCGCTTGCCGCCATGCGCCAGGGCGCCGCCATTCCGCTGACGCGCCTGATCTGGTTCGCCGCCCTTGTTGCCACGCCCGGCCAGCTGGCTCCGGAGCTGGACCCGCAGGCCCGCTACCACCTCACCCGCTGGCCCCAGATCGAGCGCGAGTTCCCACGCCACTTCCGCATTGCCACGGCGATGATGAAAGGCCCCGGCACGCTGGGTGACATCGCCTCCATGGCCAATGCCCCCGCCACCGACGTGGCCGACTTCATCAACGCCTACAGCCTGGCCGGCTACGTCGCCAACGACACTCCCGCGGCACCCGCCGAACCGGACGAAGGCAGCGACAAGCGCATGTTCTCGCGCCTGCGCCGCTCCCTTTCACGCACGGCGACATGACCTCTTCCGGCGTGGCGGCCATGAGTCACGCCTGACTTCCCGCCCCTGCATGCATTGAGCATTCACGCATGCATCGCTAGGCTTGCGGAGATCATCTCACCGTGCGGCCGCCGTGGCCGGGGAAACTCTTGAGCGCAGAAGCCAGCCGAGCCATCGACAGCCGACATCCGTGGATCACCGCCCTGCTGCTGGCCCTGGTGGTGGCCGCGCTGAACGTGGGGCTGTGGTGGTGGAGCAACCGTCCGCAGGGCCCGAACAACTGGCACGGCGAGGTCGGCGGCTTCGCGGTCAGCCTGTTCCAGCGCTACCAGAGCCCGCTCAACAGCAACCCGCCCGGCATGTCGCAGAAGTTTCCGTCCGACAAGGAAATCGCCTCGGACCTGAAACTGCTGGCGAAATACAGCAACCACATCCGTACCTACTCCTCGCTGCAGAACCCGCAGGTGTACCGCCTGGCGCGGAAAGAGGGCCTGGACGTGCTGGCGGGCGCCTGGCTGGATGCGCGCAAGCACAACAACGAACACGAGCTCAACGCGCTCATTGCACAGGCACGGCGCTACCCCGACACCATCAAGCGCGTGGAGGTCGGCAACGAAGTGCTGCTGCGCCACGATCTCGAGCCCGTCGAGCTGATGGCCTACCTGGACCGCGCCCGCGCCGCCATCCGCCAGCCGGTGTCCACCGCCGAACCGTGGCACATCTGGGAAAAGTATCCGGAGCTGGTCCAGCACGTGGATTTCATCACCGTCCACCTGCTGCCCTACTGGGAGGGCGTGCCGCGACGGGAAGCCATCGGCGACGTGATGATGCGTTACCGGCACCTGCAGCAGCTGTATCCGGACAAGCCCATCGTCATCGGCGAAATCGGCTGGCCCTCCAACGGCGACCGCTTCGAAAACGCCGAGCCGTCGGTATCCAACGAGGCCATCTTCCTGCGCCAGTGGTTCCAGGTCGCCCGCGAGAACCACATCGACTACTACATCATGGAAGCCTTCGACCAACCCTGGAAGGAAGGGCTCGGCGAAGGTCGCACCGGCGCCTACTGGGGCATGTTCAACGCCGACCGGCAATTGAAGTTCCCCTTCACCGGACCGGTCACCGAAGACACCGCGTGGCCATGGAAGGCGCTGGCGGCCGTTCTGCTGGCACTGCTGCCGATGCTGTGGTTCGCGGTGCGTTTCTCGCGCTTCAAGCTGGTGGGACGCCTGTTCTTCATGGCCTTGATCCAGCTTGCGGCGGGGCTGGTGGTATGGTCGTCCACGCTGCCGTTCAACTTCTACCTGGGGCCGCTGGACTGGACCATGCTGGTCCTGCTGTTCCCGGCCCAGATCGCGATCCTGGCAGTGCTGCTGATCAACGGCTTCGAGTTCACCGAGGTGCTGTGGCGCAAGCGCTGGCTGCGCCATGCCGTACTGCTGGAGCCGGAGCCGCCGGCCACGCAACCGTTCGTGTCCATCCACCTGGCCTGCCACAACGAGCCGCCGGACATGATGATGCAGACGCTCGACTCGCTGGCCGCGCTCGACTACGAAAACTACGAAGTCCTGGTGATCGACAACAACACCAAGGACCCCGAGGTCTGGCAGCCGGTGCGCGACTACTGCAGGAAACTCGGCCCCCGCTTCCGCTTTTTCCATCTCGACCCGTGGCCGGGTTTCAAGGCCGGCGCGCTCAACTACGGCCTCGAACAGACCGCTCCCGAGGCCGACGTGGTCGCCGTGGTGGATGCCGACTACGTGGTGCGCGCCGACTGGCTGTCGCGCCTGACCGGCTATTTCCATGATGCCGACGTGGCCGTGGTGCAGTGCCCGCAGGCGCACCGCGAATTCGAGCACAACACCTTCAGCCGCTGGACCGCCTGGGAATACGACGGCTTCTTCCGCATCGGCATGCACCACCGCA
>CAZMXV010000170.1:0-4381 GCA_964570295.1 uncultured Rhodanobacteraceae bacterium | reverse complement strand
TGGTTGAAGGCCGCCGCCGAGGACGAGGCCAGCCAGATGCCCAGCGTGCCGAACAGCAGCGGCTGCCAGGACGGGATGCCGATGGCCGGCGGGGTCACGTTGACGGCCAGGAACATGCCGATCACGGCACAGAACACCAGCAACGCGACGATGCGCGGCTTGGTCAGTTCCCAGTATGCGGCGAAAGGAGCTCTCATCGGGATGGCGGCAGCGGGTGATCGGCCATTCTAACCGGTTTGCCCCGCGGCATCGTCCCCGACCCGGGGTACCGGCAGGCGCGGCTGGGTACGCGCCAGCGTGGCCACCAGGGCAAACAGCAGCAGCGCCGCCATGCCGTTGTGGGCCGTCGCCACCGGCAGCGGCAGGCCGAAATGCACGTTGCTGATGCCCAGCGCCACCTGCAACACCAGCGCCAGCGCCATGCCCAGCCCGAAGCCGCGCAAACCCGCCCGCGCCGTCCGGTACGCCAGCCAGGCGAGGTAGCAGAACACCACCAGCGCGCCGATGCGGTGCACCATCTGGATGGCGGTGCGGGCCTGGGCGTCCAGGATGCCGCCTTCGTAGTTCACCCCGATGCCGCGCCAGATCACGAAGCCCTGGCGATAGTCGCCGGGCGGCCACCACTGGCCCAGGCACTGCGGAAACGCGCCGTGGCCGACGCCGCAGGCCAGGGCCGCGTAATTGGTGCTGGTCCAGCCACCCAGGAATATCTGGCAGGCCAGCAGCACGATGCCGAGAACCACGAAGCGACGCAGGCCGGCATGCTCGTCGCCGGCGGCACCGACGGGGGTGAAGCGCAGCGCGATCCAGGCCAGCAGCGCGAACGTGGCCATGCCGCCCAGCAGATGCCCGGTGACCACGACGGGCTTGAGCAGCAACGTCACGGTCCACATGCCCAGCATGGCCTGGAAGATGATCAGCCCCAGCGCCAGCACCGCCACCCGCCACGGCCCCGTGCGCGTGAGACGCGCGGCCACCACCAGCGGCACCACGATCGCGAGCACGCCCAGTGCCGTCGACACCACGCGCTCGCCGCCGATATACAGCGCGGTGCCGAGCGCGGCCGCCACGGCCGCGCCCGCGACGCTCCAGCGGGCGCGGGGACGCGTCCATGTCGCCAGCAGGGCCAGCACCAACACCAGCACGCCCAGGGTGCCGGCGATCATGCGATGGACCTGTTCGCGCCAGGCCTTGTGCGCCTCGAAGGGCCGCTGCGGAAAAGCGGCGTCGGCCTGCGCGACCTGGTGCGGCTGCTGCGGCCAGGTGGCCTGGCCGTAGCAGGTAGGCCAGTCCGGGCACGACAGGCCTGCATCGGACAGCCGCACGAAGGCGCCGAAGATCACCACGCAGAAGGCGAACAGCGCGGCGAACCAGGCCAGTTTCGCCAGCCACGACATGCGGATCGGTCGGTCGCTTCGCATCAGCGGATCACCTTGTGCAGGTCTTTCTTGAGGCCGTCGGCATCGAAGCCGGGGCGGTAGCGTACCAGCGCCGTGCCGTTGGACTCGACCAGCACCACCGCCACCTCGCCGTCATCGGACGGCACGAAAGCCGCCAGCGCATGCCCGACATCGCGCCCATGGTGCCAGGATTCGGCCAGCACCCGGCCGGCCTCGCCGTCCGGCCTGGGCCCCAGGTGCAACAGGCGCAGGCGGTCCTGGTTCTTGCCCAGCGTGATGCGCGCGTTGCGCAGCAGCGTGAGGGTACCGACACAGGCCTTGTCGCACACGCCCCGGGAAAGCGCCACCAGGGTCATGCGCGGTTTGTCGCTGTCGCGCCAGGCCCACCGTCCGCCGTCGTCCATGGCGATGCGCACGTCATCGAAGCTGCGTTGCGGGCGTATCGGCTCGCCGTGGCTGCGCGTTCCGGGCGACCAGCCCAATCCTCCCAGGATACCGGCCACGATCATCGGCAGCAGGAACACCCCCGCCACCAGCACCAGCTTCAGGCGGTTCATGCGAAGCGTCTCGTTCACGTCACTCATGCGGGTCACGCTTGTCGGGGCGGCGCCGGTGCAGGACGAAAAACAGCACCAGGGCCGCGACGGCGAAGGAAAACCACTGGAAGGCGTAACCGCGGTGCCGCGACGGCGGCATCGTGGTCGGCGCCCACTGGCGGATGTAGGTCGTGGACGGGTCCGGGTCGAGCAGCAGCACGCGCGGAAACAGCGGATGGCCAAGATCCCGGCCGACCTCGTCGAGGTCGAGGTAGATGGCCAACTTGGGCCAGTCCCCCTGACCGGGCAGCGCATTGCCGCCCAGCTTCAGCCCCGGCTGCGGCGGCCTCGCGTACAGGCCGTGCAGCTCGATGTCGCCGGCGGCCAGGGGCGGCAGGTCCGGCAACGCGTTGTTGCGCGCGCGCGGCAGAAATCCCATGTCCACCAGCAGGCGGCGACCGGTGCCCGCCACCGCGAAGGGGGCGTACACCTCGACGCCGACACGGCTGGCATGGGTCCGGTCATCCAGCATGTAGTAGCGATCCTGCACGAAATGCCCGCGCACGGCGACGTGCGGATAGCTGCCGTCGGCGACCCCGTGCTCGACCTGCGCGAAGGGCGTCAGCGGTGCCGCGGCCGCATCGGAAAACAGGGCCAGCAGATGTTCCTTGTAGGTGGCGCGGTGCAACTGCCAGATGCCCAGGCACGCGAACAGCACGATGGCGGCCAGGGTCAGCAGCACGGAAAACCACGAGGGGCGGCGCAGGCGCATCATGCGTCCTGCCCCGTGCCGGCAGACAAGATGCCGCATGTGTGCCGTGCCGGCAGACACCTTATACTGCCTTCAGTCAACCGCTTCGGGTTCATCGCGTGGAAACCATCTACAAGGTCGCCCTGGTCGTGATGCTGTTCGTGGTCATTTTCAATCTTGGCCAGGCACTGTATTTCATGTTGACCGACAAGGGACGCTCCACCCGCACCGTATGGGCACTGACCCGGCGCATCGGCCTTTCCATCGTGCTGATCGGGCTGGTGGTGCTGGGCATCTGGATGGGCTGGCTGCAGCCGCACGGCATCGGCAACTGAGCCTGTCATTGTAGCCACTGGCGTGCAGCGTGCGCGCCCGTGGCTTCCCCTGTCCGCGCGGGCCCGGTCGGCGGATGCCTCAGAGCACATACACGAAGATGAACAGGCACAGCCAGACCACGTCCACGAAGTGCCAGTACCAGGCCACGGCCTCGAAGCCGAAATGCTGGTCCTCGCTGAAGTGGCCCTTCAGCACGCGGCACCAGATGATGATGAGCATGATCGTGCCCAGGGTCACGTGGATGCCGTGGAACCCGGTGAGCAGGAAGAAGGTGGACCCGTAGATGCCGCTGTGCAGGGTCAGGTTCATGTGCTCGTAGGCTTCGTGATACTCGTACGCCTGGCAATACAGGAAGATCATGCCGAGCACGAAGGTCAGGCCGAGGAACACCTTCAGGCGACCGCGGTGTCCGGACTTCAGCGCGTGATGGGCGATGGTCACGGTGACGCTGGAGCTGAGCAGGATCAGGGTGTTGATCAGGGCGATGCCCCAGGCGCCCATGGTCTGGAACTGGCCGCCGATGTTGCCCGGGCCGTTGGTCGGCCAGCTGGCGCTGTAGCCGTCCCAGAGGAAGGCGTGGGTCAGCACGCCGTGGCCGGAGCCGCCGATCCACGGCACCGACAGCATGCGCGCGTAGAACAGCGCGCCGAAGAAGGCGCCGAAGAACATCACCTCGGTAAAGATGAACCACATCATGCCCATGCGGAAGCTGGTGTCCACCTGGGCGTTGTAGTTGCCGTGGATGGACTCGCGGATGACTTCGCCGAACCAGCCGAAGAACATGATGATCAGGATGGCGATGCCGACGAAGAACACCGGCTTGCCGATCCCGTGGGCATCATTCAGCCAGTGCGCCGCCCCGAACAGCGTGACGAACATGCCGACGCAGCCGACGATCGGCCAGATGCTTTTGCTTGGAACGAAATAGGCGCTGTCTTGAGCCATGCTGGGATTCCTGTTGCCTGACCGTTGCCGGGCGCGCACGCCCGCCGTTGAACCTTCCGGATTACTGCCAAATGTGCTCTGCCCAGAACAGCGACAGCAGCACGACCACGAAGATCACGCAGATCCAGACCGTGCGCCTGACGCCCTGGCGGCGCCGGTCCGGACTGCGTGGCCCCTCCTGCCCACCACCCATCGCCGGCCTCAATGCGACACGTCGCCGTGCGCCAGCTGGGTGTCGTCGATGACCGGCGGCATGGTGAAGGTGTGGTGGGGCGCCGGCGAAGGTACCGTCCACTCCAGACCACGCGCGCCTTCCCACACCCGGTCGGTCGCCTTCTTCTTGGCAAAAAACACGGTATGGACGATCACGGCCACGAAGATCAACTGGCTGGCACCGAACATGAAGCCGCCGA
>CAZMXV010000169.1:0-4391 GCA_964570295.1 uncultured Rhodanobacteraceae bacterium | reverse complement strand
ATTTGCCCCGCATTCATCCCCGGTACGGCATAACGTGGAATCGGAACCGCGCCGACAAGGGGGCGGGCTGGCAACAGGAGGACAGCTTATGGCTTCGGGCAAGGGCAACAAGTTTCTGGGCATCATCATCGCCATCGCGATCATCGTGATCGTGCTGGCCATCGTGGTTCCCGCCTGGCATTCGCGCCAGACCCACAACCACCTCAACGCGGCGCTGGACGCCGCCAGCGCCGCCAAGCTGGTGGTGGAAGAGGCCGCCACCGTCAAGGGCGTGCCGCCGGCCGAACTCACCGAAGGTTTCCACGAGGGCGCGATCAAGGTCGACAGCCCCTACGTGAAGTCCATGCGCCTGCTCGACGGCGGCCGCATCGAGGTCCACACGCGCGACACCGGCGCCAGCCCCGACCCCGTGCTGCTGCTGACCCCGACCCAGGCCTCCGACGGCGTCTCCATCCTGTGGCAGTGCCGCATCGAGGAAGGCGCCACCTCGCCTTCGCCCGACGGCTGCGTCGCGAAGGTGGGCGACGCCGCCACCGCGGCGTCGAGCGCACCGGCGGCGGCATCCAGCATCGAATCGGTTCCGGCCGCGGCGGCCAGCGCCGTGAAGTAACGGCGGCGGCACGGGCGCCGCGCTCCAGCGGCAACCATTGATCCTGCAGCAGCCTGCGGGAGAACCCGTCGGTTCCCGGCCCGGGCGTGACACCGCGCCTCCTGCCGGCCCTCATCCCGCCGAACCCCACTCCGTTCGCCATTCGCCCCGCCCGTCTCGGGCATACTTGCCGCATGGCTGACGGGGCATCGATGAAAGCAGGAAAACCATGGCGCCGGACACGGCGGCATGCGCCCCGCGCCGAGCCGCTCCTGTCTCCGCGCGCGTTCGACCTGCTGTGCCTGACCATGGCCGCGGTGCTGGCCCTGCACGCGCGGCACATGCCCTGGTGGCTGAGCGTGCCGCTGGCCCTGGCGCTGGGCCTGCGCTGGTGGCAGCGCCGACGGAACGGCGGCCGCATCGCGTGGTGGCTGCGCGTGCCGTTGACCCTGCTGCTGCCGGTGCTGGTGGTCGGCACCTACGGCACGCTCTTCGGCCAGCGTCCCGGCACCGCGCTGGCCGTGGGCCTGCTGGTGTTGAAGACCCTGGAAAGCGAGCGCCCGCGCGATGCCCGCACCGGCATCGCATTCGCCTGCTTCGCGCTGATGTGCGCCCTGCTGTTCGGTCAGGGGCTGGTGATGACGGGCGCCGTGATGCTGGGCCTGCTGCCGGCGCTGGCCTGCCTGAAGGCGCTGGAACCGGGCCCCGCGTCCGCCGCCTGGAGCGACCAGTTCAAACTGGTGCTGAAGGCCCTGGTCCTGGCCGCGCCACTGGCCCTGGCCGCCTTCCTGTTCCTGCCGCGCCTCAGCTCCCCGCTGTGGGGCGCGCCGCTGGCCGACCGCCAGGCCCGCACCGGCATCGGCGGCAGCATGTCGCCGGGTGATTTCACGCAACTGCTGGTGGATGACAGCCCGGCCTTCCGGGTCCAGTTCGACGCCGCGGTGCCGCCGCCCTCGGAGCGCTACTTCCGCGGCCCCGTGCTGTGGTGGTTCGACGGGCGCAGCTGGAGCACGGGCGGTCCCTGGTCGCGGCGCATGCGGCACGCGCCGCCCGAAGTCATGGGCCACGACGGCACGGTGTACCGCTACCAGGTGACGATGGAACCGTCGCACCGCCGCTGGGTGTTCGCGCTGGACACTCCCCTGGCCGCGCCGCAGGGCACGCGCATGGGGCCTGAGCGCAGCCTGAGCCGCCGCAAACCCGTCGACCGCCTGCTGCAATACCGCGCCGCCTCGGCCCCCCACCACGTGCTGGCGCCTCGGCTGGACGACTTCCAGCGCCACATGGCCCTGGAGCTGCCGGTGGGCTTCGACCCGCGGGCACGTGACCTGGCCGCTTCCTGGCGCAGCCGGCACGACGACGACATGGCCATCGTGCGCGAGGCCCTGGCCCTGTTCCACGACGGCGGATTCCGCTACACCCTGGCCCCGGCCCCGCTGGGACGCGACAGCGTGGACGACTTCCTGTTCGCCACCCGCGAGGGCTTCTGCGAGCATTACGCCTCGGCCTTCACATTCCTGATGCGCGCCGCCGGCATCCCGGCACGCGTGGTGACCGGCTACCAGGGCGGCTTCATGAACACGTCCGCCGGCTACCTGCTGGTGCGCCAGTCCGACGCGCACGCCTGGAGCGAAGTGTGGATACGCGGCCACGGCTGGGTGCGCGTCGACCCCACCGCCGCCGTGCGCCCGGAACGCATCAGCCTGGGCGCGGCACCCGCCGCCGGCGACAGCGCCGCCTGGTACCAGCACGGCTGGTGGCGCACGCTGCGCAACCACTGGGATATTGTCAACCACTGGTGGGACCAGCGCGTTATAGGGTTCAACGCCCTGCGCCAGGGCGGCATGCTGACGGCCTTCGGCGTGCGCCATGTGAACACGACCACGCTGCTGGTCGCGCTGGCCGCGAGCCTGGTGCTGGCGATGGGCCTGGCCGGGCTGCTGACCCTGCTGCCCCGGCGCCGCGACGACGACCCGCTGGCTGCGGCCATGGCGTTGCTGCGGCAGCGGCTGGCGCGCGCCGGGGTGGCAAGCCGTGCCAGCGAAGGGCCCGCGGACTTTTTCGCGCGTGCGGCGCGCATGCTCCCGCACGAGCACAAACAACTGAATATACTTGGGAAGTCATGGATGGACCTGCGCTATGCGCAAATCACCCCCGATCCCGCCGCCATACGCGCATTCCGTCGTGCGGTGCGGGATTTTCGGCCGCGTCGCGCGGTCGAATGACATGCCGGGCCTTCCCGACCTCCCGCCGACCATGGACACGATCACCATGCTCAACACAACAGGCTTTCGCATCACCTCCCCGTCGCTCCGGCTGTGGAAACCCCTGCTGGCCGCCGCCGCACTGGCCCTCGGCGCCTGCGCCACGGTGCCCCAACCGCTGAGCGGCGAATACACGCCGCTGACGCCGGCCCAAGCCTCGCAGGGCGGCACCGGCGGCACCCTGGTGCGCTGGGGCGGCGAAATCATCAAGACCGAGCCGGAAGCCCACCAGACCTGTTTCTTCGTGCTCTCCAAGGCCCTGGATTCCAGTGCCCGGCCCGTACTCGACAACGGCAGCCAGGGCCGCTTCATGGCCTGTCACGAAGGTTTCTACGACCCCGAGGTGTTCACCAAGGGCCGCGAAGTGACTTTCACCGGCACCACGCACGGCATCGTCACCCGCAAGGTCGGTGACTACGACTATGCCTATCCCCGCCTGGTGGCCGACACCGTCTACCTGTGGCCCAAGCGCCCGCGCGTGGTGCGCTACAACAGCCCGTTCTACCGCGACCCGTTCTGGGGCCCCATCGGCCCATGGGGTTACGACCCGTTCTGGTACCAGCCGCGCGTGATCGTGGTGCACGGACACCACCACCGCCCGCCGCCGCCGAAAAAGGGCAAGTAATCCCGCCAACCCGGCGTCCGAAAAGCGCCCTCACGGCGAAAACAGCATGGTGCGGAAACGTGTCGGAGCATGAGCACGCCCGCCGTACCGAAGCATTCCGCGAGGCCAGCGACCCGCAAGTGCCACACCCGTCACATCACGACGGGTGTGTGGCGTCATGCGTCGAGGCCAGGCCCTGGCCCACGGCAGGAAACCCTGACAAGGGACTCCGAAGTTCCGAAGCCGCATGTCCGGACGGCCATGCCGGCCACGAAAAGCCATGCCGCCAAATCGTGCCAGGATGCCAACCCCGCCACACCGGCCATTTGTCCGGCGAGTACCGCCACGAAGGCTCTGCCTTTGAAAGGTCTGTTTGAGGGGGAAGCTTGCGCCACCATCCCGTACCGCCGCCGAAGAAAGGCAAGTAACCGACCCGGCGAGTCATGCCTGCCGAGGTGGCGCAGGCGCCCACCAGATCGTGGGCCTTGAGCTCTATCTCGGCGCGGCTGTCAGCGTGAGGTAACCGCACCGGGCCGAATCCGAATGCCATCAAGAAGTTGTGCCCACAACGCCTGGGCCTCCTTCGCATCCGTGACGGTGGCAGGCTGGTTCTCGGTCGGCTGAATGGTCAAATCAACTTCCATGTAGGGTCGGGTCACGTCGTTGGGCACACCGTCCGCCGCCCAGAAGAACTTGTAGATTTTGGCACCTTGCACCACATCGCTGGGCACGCTCAAACCAATCTGGTAGCCGTCCTGCCCCGCCGCCTTGTAATCGCCACGGACCAGAACATCGACATGGCCATCCACGTTTTCCCGCAGCATGCTCAGCTCGCTGCCGACACGGTGCCTGAGCGACGGCTCGTCCGTGTTCATGCGATCGATGGCGTGAGCATCAATGCTGAACTGGGCATCGGGGCGGTCCTTGAAGTGCA
>CAZMXV010000168.1:0-4440 GCA_964570295.1 uncultured Rhodanobacteraceae bacterium | reverse complement strand
CGTAGATGGCGAGCAGGCGCGGGCGCGGGTTCGGGTGCGAGAGGGCGGCGAGGAAGGCCTGCACCATGCGGTCCTCGGGCAGGTCGCAGGAGCCTTCGCGGGCGCATTTGGTGAGGGCGCCGAGCGAGCTTTCGTCCTGCACGCCGGGTTTGTGGGCCTTGAGCTTGGCGACCATGCTGTCCCACCAGGCATTCTTGATGGGGCGGTGCATGCGCGCGTTCATGAAGATCAGCGCCTGCTCGGCCAGGATCGAGGAGTCGGGCAGGGCGGCCGAGCGCTCCAGCGGCGCGTAGGCCAGCCTGGTGTAGATGGAGTGGGGGTCATAGTGCGAGTAGACGATGTAGGTGCGGCCCAGTTCGTACTGTGCGCGTGGCGAGTCGGGCGCACGCGCGGCGAGGGCCTGGGCCAGGCGCAGGGGATCGCCCCAGGCGTAGGCGGTGACGGCGGTGAGGCCGATCCACAGCAACAGCAGGCCGGCCAGGAGCACGTGGCGGGGCAGGGCCAGGGGCAGCCCGAGCACCGGCAGGCGGGAGCGCGCAGGGGCGGCGAGCAGGGGAACGACGGCCAGCAGCAGGCCGAAGCTGGCGAAGTAGTTGCGGTGCTCGTAGATCAGCTCCAGCGGCAGAATGGTGCCGGTGAGGGTGTGGCAGCCGAAATACAGCGCCAGACCCAGTGACACCAGCGGCGCGCGCCGGCGCAGGTAGACGGCCAGGGCCAGCAGCGCGGCGATGAGGAGCATGCAGGGCAGGGTGGTCCAGGGCGACAGCAGGCCGGAGGACACCACGTAGCCGTCGTGGTAGAAGGACAATGCGTGCGGCGTGGGCAGCAGGGTCCAGCGGATGTAGTCGCTGACGATGCGCGCCTCGCTGAGCAGGCGCGTGCCCAGGTCGAAATCGCGCGAGGCCCAGGCCGAGGCGTGCAGCAGCCTGGGCAGTTGCCAGAACAGCCCCGCGACCAGCGGCAGCAGCAGGATCAGCATGTACAGGCCGGCCAGCGGGCGGTCGATGCCGGGGCGTGCGCCGGGGCGGGCGAAACGCAGCAGCACGCATTCGATGAGGAAGGCGTACAGCGGCAGCATCACGGCCGTTTCCTTGGCGGTGAGGCCGAGGGCCGTGGGAATGACCAGGCTGACCACGCAGAGGACGAAGCCGCGCCCGTGGCCGGTGCGGCCGTCGAGCATGCGCAGGCGCGTGGCCACGTAGCCGAGCAGGCCCAGCATCACGAAAAGGTTGGCCAGGCTTTCCATGCGCTGCACCACGTAGATCACCCCGGTGAGGTTGATGGGCAGCAGCATCCAGGCGCCGGCGATGAGCGCGGCGACGATGTCGGCGTGGATGGCGTCCGGGGGCGACGCGGCGTGGTCAGCGCGCCCGCCCGCGCGCGTGGGCGGAGTACGCAGGGCGGGCAGGCCCAGGCGCAGCAGCAGGCGGGCCAGCAGGTAGACCAGCAGGCCGTTGAGAAGGTGGATGACCAGGTTGGTCACCTTCCACCAGAAGGGATTCAGACCGCTGGCCAGATAGTTGAAGGCGAAGGTCAGCGAGGCCAGCGGGCGCTTGAACTGGCTCGACGGCGACGACAGCGCGGCGCGGGAAAGGTCGGCGAGGGAGGTGCTGTCCACCTGCACGCCGGGGTTGTTGACGATGTTGGGATAGTCGTCGAACAACCAGCCGCCCGACAGGCCGGCGGCGTAGACGGCCATTGTCACGACCACGGCGGCGAGGAAGAGGGTCAGGCCGGTGCGGCGGTTCGGTGTCAGGTTCATCGATGGGCGTCGCGGTCCGCGTGGTTGGCGTCGATGGTCTCACGAAAGGTGGCTTGGTGCCGGGGAAGAGGGTATCCCCGGCGAGGCATGGTTTTCGCAGGCCGGAAATCAGCGGTACGGGCGTTCACGAAGCCATTTGGTGGCGATCCATTTTTCACCGCCGGTCACCGGCAGGCCGGCGTGCAGGGAGCTCTTGTCGCCGTTTTCGTAGGCGAAGTAGAGGGCCGCACCCTTGCGCGCGGACACGGTGACGCCGGCGCGCGGAAAGTGGGTGCCGCCACCGCCGTCGGGCGTGTTGAGGTACATGATGAAGCTGGCGATGCGCTCGCCGCCGGCCTTGGTCAGGGCCGCGTAGCCGGGTTGCGAACGATCGAACCAGTCGTAGTGCGGTTCGTATTGCTGACCGGGGGTGTAGTGCAGCACCTGCAGGCCCTCGCCATGTTCGACGGGGATGTCCAGCAGTTCGGCGATGCGGTATTCGATGCGCGTCACCAGTTCGGTTTCGCACACCTTGAAGAACATGCCGCTGCTGGTGCGCGCCTCGCTGACTTCGTGGTTGCCTTCCTCGGTGACGGTGCGCGACCGGGCCAGGCGCGGCCGCGCCTGTTCGATGAGTCCGTCGCACTCGTCGTCGTCGAGCACCGATTCCAGTACCCGCACGATGGGGGTTTCCACGCAGGTGGAAATGGACATCGGCCGTCCGTCGGCGGTGACCCGCGGTGGCTCGGGATGACGGGTGCGCATGCCGTCGCGGCGCTTGTCGGCCACGGGAATGGCGATGCCGGGCCGGTTCAGTGTTTCGGCCACGAGGCGGCGCGCCTGGCGTGCGGTATAGCCGGACTTGATCATCATGTCGATCATGTCCTCGATGCTGTGGCCGTCACGCGAGGTCGACTTGATCCAGTTGCGGATGGCGGTCATGTGTTGGCTCATGCCGGCTTATTGTACGGACATGAAGCCGTGATGCCATCGGGCACCGGGCATCCGTTTGGGTGGGGTTCCGGTAGCGCATCGCGAGGGCGTCCCTGGCGGGGCGGACCGCCTGCCAGGGACGGCATCCTGAAATTCTTGGCAGGAGTGCCGCATGGCCGCGAGTCCCGGACCGGGCCCGGGACTCGCGGTCCGCTCCTACTTCAGCTTGTCCCAGAGGAAGCTGTAATCCATGGCGAACATGAAGGCCGACTGCCTGGCATCGGCGCCGGCACCGTGGCCACCTTCGCGGTTCTCGTAGAACCACACGTTCTTGTAGCCCATGTCCATCATCTTCGCGGCCATCTTGCGTGCCTGCTCGGGGCCGACGCGGTCGTCGCTGGTGGTGGTGAAGAACAGCACCGGCGGATAGTCCACGCCTTCCTTGAGGTTCTGGTACGGCGAGAAGGTCTTGATGAACTTCCACTGTTCGGGGTCGGACGGGTCGCCGTATTCACCGATCCACGAGGCGCCGGCCTGCAGGTAGATGTAGCGCTTCATGTCCAGCAGCGGGATGTTGCAGGCGATGGCGCCGAACAGTTCCGGATACTGGGTGAGCATGTTGCCCATCAGCAGGCCGCCGTTGCTGCCGCCCTGGGCACCGAGATGCTCGGGCGAGGTCACGCCCCGGTCAATGAGGTCCTTGGCGACCGCGGCGAAGTCCTGGTAGGCCTTGGGCCGGTTGGCCTTCATGGCGGCCTTGTGCCAGGTGGGGCCGTACTCGCCGCCGCCGCGGATGTTGGCCACCACGTACACGCCGCCACGCTCCAGCCAGGCGCGGCCGATGCGGCCGGAATAGCCGGGCTTCAGGGACACGGCGAAGCCGCCGTAGCCGTAGAGCAGGGTGCGGTTGGAACCATCCAGCTTGATGTCCTTGGGCGCGACTTCGAAGTAGGGCACCCTGGTGCCGTCCTCGGAGGTGGCGAAGTGCTGGCTGACGGTGAATTTCGAGGCGTCGAAGAAGGCCGGCTCCTGCTTCAGCACCGTGGCCTTGCCGTCGCCGATGGTGCCCATGGCCAGCGAGGTCGGCGTGAGGTAGCCGGTGATGTTGAGCCAGTAGGCGTCGCTTTCGTCGGCATCCACGCCGCCGGCGCTGACGGTGCTGTTGTCGGGCACGCCGGGCAGGTCCTGCTGCGACCAGGAGCCGTCGTCCGCGGGCGTCAGTACCGCGATGCGGCCCTTGACGTCCTTCATGAGGTTGAGGATCAGGTGGTGGCGCGTCCACGAGTAGGACGACAGCGCGGTGTGCTCGTCGGGCTTGAACAGCACGTCGAAGTCACGGTCGCCGTCCATGAACTTGTCGAAATGGATGGCCAGCAGGCTGCCGGCGGCATAGGTATGGCCACCGACCTCCCAGTCGGACTTCGGTTCCACCAGCAGCCACTGGCGATGCGCGCCGGCGCTGGCGTCGCTGGGCACGTCCACGTGGACCAGTTTGCCGTCCTTGCGCAGGAAGAGCTCGCTGTGGAAGAAGTCGGTGACCACGGACACGAAGTCGCGCTCGAAGCCCGGCGTGTTGTCGTGCCAGGCGCTGATGCCGAGGTCGCTCTTCTTGGCCTCGTGGATGGTCGTGGCGTCTTCCAGCGGCGTGCCGCGGGTCCATTCCTTGACGATGCGCGGGTAGCTCGACTCGGTCATGGAGCCCGGCCCGAAGTCGGTGCCGACGTAGATGTGGTCCTTGTCGATCCAGTCGACGTCGGTCTTGGACT
>CAZMXV010000167.1:0-4442 GCA_964570295.1 uncultured Rhodanobacteraceae bacterium | reverse complement strand
ACATCCACGGCCTGCGCGCCGCCATCGACAAGCCGTTCGACAAGCCGCTGATCCATACCCGTCACGGCATCGGCTACCGCATGGTCGATCCCGATGCGCTCCCGGCATAGGCTGCGCACACGCCTGATCGTCTCGTTCGCGCTGTTCGGCCTGTGCCTGAGCGTACTGTTCGCCGTGGCCGCGATGTACGTGCGTGCCAAGGTCGAGGACCAACTGGTGGTCAACGCGCTGCAGCATGACGTCGACCAGGCGGTCGACCGCGCCCTGGCCGGAAAGCCGCCCGTCACCGAACTGCTGCGCGGCTGGTTCAAGAGCGAACGCACGCTCTACAAGATGCCGCTGGCCTGGCAGGACCTGAAAAGCGGCGTGCACGACATCTACGACACCGATGCCGAAGGCAACCGCCACCACTACAAGCTGGCGGTCCGGCGCAAGGACGGCATCATCGGCTTCGTGCGCTACGACGTCAGCCGCGACGAACTGGGCAAGCGCCAGCTGCTGACCGGGCTGATCGCCGCCGTGGTGCTGTTCAGCCTGCTGTCGCTGGCCATCGGCGTGTGGCTTTCGCGCCGCGTCATGCGGCCGGTGACCGACCTGGCACAGCGCCTGCGTGATTTTCGCCGGGAAGGCCGTGCCGAGCCGCTGGCCCCGCACTTCGCCCGCGACGAAGTGGGGGAACTGGCGCAGGCCCTGGACGAGTACGCCGAGCGCCTTACCGCCATGGTCACCCGCGACCGCGAATTCAATTCCGACGTCAGCCACGAGCTGCGCACGCCGCTGGCTGTCATCGCCAGCACCACGGAGCTACTGCAGGCCTCGCCCGACCTTTCCGACAAGCTGCGTGAACGACTGAAACGCATCGAGCGCTCCTCGCGCCAGGCCACCGAGATGATCGAGGCGCTGCTGCTGCTTTCACGCGCCGAACGCCGCGGCCCGACCATGGGCGAAACCACCGATGCGGCCAAAGTGGCTGCCGACGTGGTGGAAAGCCAGCGCCCGCAACTGCGCGGGCGCCCCATCGAGCTGACCCTGGCCTCCGCCCAGGCGCTGACCCTCAACGCCCCGGCCTCGGTACTGTCGGTGGTGCTGACCAACCTGGTCGGCAATGCCATCAAGTACACGCGCGAAGGCGAGGTGACGGTGCGCGTGCTCGACGACCGTATCGTGGTCGAGGATACCGGTCCCGGCATCAAGCCCGAGGAGGCCGAAAACCTGTTCCTGCGCGGTGTGCGCGGCGAAGACGCGCCCAACGGCAGCGGCGCGGGCCTGGGGCTGGCCATCGTCAAGCGGCTGTGCGACCTGTACCACTGGGACGTGTCGTTGCAACCGCGCCAGGATGTGACCGGCGCGGTGGCCGTGCTGCAATTTCCCGGCCGGTATTGAACGGCCTCGCCAGGTACGATCGACCACGCCCGCCCCCCGGACGGGCATGCGGCAGGCCGTGTCGAAGGTTAGGCACAGGGCGCGGAAGCGGCGCCCGGCGGCTCAGCGCAGAATGCCGAGGATTTCTTCCAGCTCGACGCGCACCTGGTGCACGATCTGATGCGACATGCTGGCCTCGGCGCGGGCTTCGGGGCCTTCCAGGCGCGCACGGGCGCCGGTGATGGTGAAGCCCTGCTCATACAGCAGCGAACGGATCTGGCGGATCATCAGCACGTCGTGGCGCTGATAATAGCGCCGGTTGCCGCGGCGCTTGACCGGGTTCAGGGCTGGAAATTCCTGCTCCCAGTAGCGCAGCACGTGCGGCTTGACCGCACACAGCTCGCTGACCTCGCCGATGGTGAAGTAGCGCTTGGCCGGAATTGCCGGCAGCTCTGCGTTATTGCCCGGATCCAGCATAGCCTTCCACCCTCACCTTCAGTTTCTGCCCCGGCCGGAACGTCACCACGCGGCGCGCGGAAATGGGAATCTCCTCGCCCGTCTTGGGGTTGCGCCCCGGCCTCTGGTTCTTGTCGCGCAGATCGAAATTGCCGAACCCCGAGAGCTTGACCTGCTCCCCTCGTTCCAGCGACTCACGGATGGCCTCGAAAAAGGCATCCACGAATTCCTTGGCCTCGCGCTTGTTCAGGCCGACATCGAGAAACAGCTGTTCGGCCATCGCCGCCTTGGTCAGGGTCATGTCATCCTCTGAGTCGTGCCGTGCAATCGCGCTCCAGCGCGGCCACGGCATCGGCCACGCAACGGTTTGCGTCTTCATCGGTTAGGGTGCGTGATTCGTCCTGCAAAATCAAGCCCATAGCCAGGCTTTTTCGTCCCTCCTCCATGCCTTCGCCTTGATACAGGTCGAACAGGCGAAGGGTTTTCAGGCGCGCCCCGAGCGCCTGGCGGATGCAGCCGGCCACCTCGGCCCAGCGTACATCTTCGGGCATGTCCATGGCGATGTCGCGACGCACCGAGGGGAAGCGCCCGACCACACCGGCACGTGGCAGGCGTCGTTCGCATACGGCGTCAAGGCTGATTTCGGCCACGTAGACGTCGCAGTCCAGATCCAGCGTCGCCAGACGCTCGGGATGCAACATGCCGATCACGCCAACTTCGTGACCGCCACGCAATACGCGCGCACCGCGGCCGGGATGCAGCCATGCCGGCAGATCGTCGGCGACGAACTGCCAGTCACCGGGTTGGCCGGTGGCTTCGACCAGGGCATCCAGATCGCCGCGGATGTCGTGGAAATCGAGCGCGCGGGACGTGACGCCCCACTGCTCGACGGCAGCCTGCCCGCAAGCCACCCAGGCGACGCGCGCGGTTTCGACCGGTGCATCGCCTGCCTTTGCCGGTGCGGCAAACACGTGGCCCCGCTCGAACAGGCGCACGCGACTCTGCTGGCGTGCCAGGTTGTGCTTCAGCGCCTCGACCAGGCCCGGCAGCAACGACGGGCGCATCACGGCCAGATCCGCGGTCAGCGGATTGGCCAGTGGCACGCCCTGCCCGTCCAGTCCCCAGCCCTTGAGCACGTCGGCACCAATGAAAGCCATGTTGATGGCCTCGAAGTAATCGCGGTCGACCAGTTGGCTGGCCACGTCCAGCGACGTGCGCCGGGTTTCCGGCAATGGCGCCAGATCCAGTTGGCCGCTGGGCGCGCGTACCGGGATGCGGTCATAGCCATGCACGCGCGCGACTTCCTCGATCAGGTCTTCCTCGCGCCCGATGTCGAAGCGGCGGCTGGGCGGAACGGCTTGCCAGCCATCCGCTTCGGCCGTGACCTGCATGCCCAGGGCTGCGAGGATACGGGTCACCTCGGCATCGTCGATGGTCACGCCAAGCACGCGCGCCAGACGTTCGCGGCGCAGCTGGATCGGCCTCGGCGTCGGCAGCATGTCGGTTTTTTCGGCCACGCTGACGGGGCCGGCCTTGCCACCGGCCAGTTCCAGCAGCAACTGGCTGGCACGTTCCAATGCACGCACGGGAAGCTCGGGATCCACCCCACGCTCGAAGCGGTGCGAGGCATCGGTGTGCAGCCCCAACTTGCGCGCCTTGCCCATGATCGCGGCCGGTGCGAAGTGTGCGCTTTCCAGGAACACGTCGCGCGTGGCGTCGGTGACGCGTGTGGTCATGCCGCCCATGACACCGGCCACGGCCAGCGCCTGACCGGCATCGGCAATGACCATGAAGTTCTCGTCGAGCTTCGCCTCACTCTCGTCGAGCAAAACCAGCGTTTCGCCGGCACGCGCGTGGCGCACGACGATGTCGCCATCCAGCTTGGCATGGTCGAAGGCATGCAGGGGCTGGCCGGTTTCCAGCATCACGTAGTTGGTGACGTCCACCACCACGCTGATCGGGCGCACGCCGGCGCGGCGCAGGCGCTCGGCCATCCACAACGGCGTCGGCGCGGTGGCGTCGATGCCTTCGATGACGCGACCGGTGTAACGAGGGCAATCCGCCCCGGCTTCAAGTTTGATGCCACGCGTGGCATCGCCGGTAACGGGTACTTCCTCCACGGCCGGCATGTTCATATCGGCATTCAGGATCGCCGAGACGTCGCGTGCCAGGCCAAACATGCCCAGACAGTCGGCACGGTTCGGCGTCAGGCCGACTTCGATGCCGGCATCGGGCAGGCCCAGGTAGTCGGCCAGCGGTGTACCGACCGGGGCGTCGACCGGCAACTCCATCAGACCCGAGGCGTCGGCGTCCACGCCCAGTTCCTTGGCCGAGCACAGCATGCCGAACGACTCGACGCCACGCAGCCTGGCCTTCTTGATGACAAAGTCGCCGGGCATGCGCGCGCCGATGGTGGCCAGCGGCGCCTTCAGCCCGACGCGTGCGTTGGGCGCGCCGCAGACGATCTGCAGCGGCTCGCCGCTGCCGGCGGCGACCTTGCACACCTGCAGGCGGTCGGCCTGCGGGTGCTTCTCGGCGGCGACGATCTCGCCAACCACGATGCCATCCAGCGATGCGCCCAGCACCTCGACACCCTCAACCTCGAGGCCGGCCATGGTCAGGCG
>CAZMXV010000166.1:0-4528 GCA_964570295.1 uncultured Rhodanobacteraceae bacterium | reverse complement strand
GCCTCGATCAATGCCGCCATGTCGTCCGGGCGCGGCGCGTCAAAAGCCATGGGCTCGCCGCTGACCGGGTGGGTGAAAGCCAGGTGTTCGGCGTGCAGAGCCTGGCGCGGGAAGCTTCGCAGGGCCTCGGCCAGGGCCGGCGTGGCGCCGCGCGGCAGCTTCAGCCCGCCGCCGTACAGCGGATCCCCGACCAGGCCGTGACCGATGTGCGCCATGTGCACGCGGATCTGGTGGGTGCGCCCGGTTTCCAGCCGGCACTGCACCAGCGAATGGGCACGAAAACGCTCACGCAGGCGATAGTGGGTAACGGCACGCTTGCCGGCGTCACCCTCGCGCACGGCCTGGCGCAGGCGATCGCGTGGATGCCGCCCCAACGCGGCGTCCACGCTGCCACCGGCAATCAGCGCTCCCTTGACGACGGCCTCGTAGCGCCGCTCCACGTCGTGCCGCGACAGCATGGCCACCAGCGCGGTATGCGCGGCCAGCGAGCGGGCCACCACCATCAACCCCGAGGTGTCCTTGTCCAGACGATGCACGATGCCGGCGCGCGGCAGATGGACCAGGTCCGGGTCGTGGTGCAGCAGGGCATTGAGCAGGGTCCCGTCGGGGTTGCCCGCCCCCGGGTGCACCACCAGGCCGGCCGGCTTGGCCAGCACGAGGATGTCGGCATCCTCGTGGCGGATGTCCAGGTCCATGGCCTGCGGCCGCAGCAGCACCTCCGGCTTCAGCTCGGCGCGAATGTCCACCCGCTCGCCGCCGTGCACGCGCTGGCGCGGAGTCGCCACGGCGCCGTCCAGGTGGACCTGGCCGTCCTTGATCCACTGGCTCAGGCGCGAGCGCGAGTAGTCCGGGAACATTTCGGCCAGCGCCCGATCCAAGCGTTGTCCGGCCAGATCCAGGGGGATTTCGTCCCGGTGCCTGACTTCATTCATGGCCGGCCCCTGTTCGGGAGCCGGTTTCCGCTATCATGGCGATTCGCCCAACAAGCATCTCTCATCCTCTATGCGCGTTTTCAAACTGCTTTGCGTCATGGCCGCCGTCTTTGTGCTGGCATCATGCTCGATGTTCAAGGGCAGGGCCGACATCAACACCATGCCGGTCGACGCGCTCTACCAGAATGCCCACGAGTCGCTGCAGAACGGTGACTATATCGCCGCCGAGAAGGCCTTCAAACGCCTGATCGCGCGTTTTCCCTACGGCGAGTACAACCAGCAGTCGCAGATCGAGCTTGCCTACGCGCTGTACAAGGACAACAAGCCCGACGACGCGTACTCCACCATCGACCGCTTCATCACCACCTTTCCGGCCCACAAGCACGTCGCCTACGCCTATTACCTGCGCGGGCTGATCAACTTCGACCGCACCGGCAACTTCTCGCAGCGCCTGTTCGGCCGCGACAGCAATTCGCGCCATGACCAGGGCTACCGGCTGGAATCGTTCGACGATTTCAGCAAGCTGACGCGCCGTTACCCCAACAGCCCGTACGCGGACGACGCCCGCCAGCGGATGATCTACCTGCGCAACCAGCTGGCCCAGTTCGAGATCAACGTGGCCGAATACTACCTGCGCACCAAGGCCTATGTCGCCGCCGGGCACCGCGCCAAGTACGTGATCGAACATTACCAGCAGGCGCCTCAGGTGGCTGATGCCCTGGCCATCCAGGCCCGCAGCTACCATGCCCTGGGGCTGGACAAGCTGGCCGACAAGTCGGTGGCGGTGCTCAAGCTCAACTACCCCGACCACCCCTACCTGGAGGATCCGGGCTGGCCGCACCCCGCCTCCACGTTGCGGCGCATGATTCCGTTTTCGGGCCACCACTGAGGCGCCTAGAAGACAAACGGCCCCGGCGGTTCCCGCCGGGGCCGTTTTCCTTGCGGCAGGACGGTCGTCGTCCGCTACAGGTCCGCGATACGCTCCGCATGCGAGCGGCCGGGGCCCACCATGAAGATGAGCCCGTGCGAAATAGCCGTGTACATGGGCGCCGTGTGATTGCTGTACATGAGGCATTCACTGGGCGAGAGCCGCCCGTTGCGGTCCCAGTCGGCCTCGATGAAATGGCTGCGCAGATCGTGCATGGCCCTGGGCAGTTCGGAACGGGCAAGCTGGCCGTCGCCATCGGCATCCAGCTTGTCGAAACGGTACACCCGACGTGCCTTGTTCGTGCCCGGAATCCGCTGCACGTAGTAGATGTCCTGTGCCTGTCCGGGAGCGCCCGTGGCCTGCGGAATGAAGCGGACCGCCGCGTCCACGGCGGGTGCCGCGGCCTGTGCCTGTCCCCAGGCAAGTCCCATGGTGATGACGGCTGCAATCGACAGGGGTTTGAAGATTTGCATGGCCTTTCCCTCCAACGCGTGATGTGGATCCCGCGCAGGAACATGCATGCCTTCGACCGAGGTACGGCAATCAATGCGCAGGCATGGAGTGCTCCTTTGCGGGTCGATGGCGCAGGTCTCGACTTCAGGCTTGCGTCGTGAAAACCATACTCTGGCCTGAACGGGGACGCCAGTGCCCGCCCCGGCGGACCCGCGCCCCGCGTTGGCCGTGCGGTGTCAGCGCCAGCGGGAACTGATCGGATAGCGGCGCTCGCGGCCGAAGGCCCGCCGCGTCACCTTGGGGCCCGGGGCCGCCTGGCGGCGCTTGAATTCGTTGCCCATCACCAGCCGCGCCACGCGGTGCACCGTGTCGGCATCGTGGCCCGCGGCGATGATCTCCGCCTGCGAACAATCGTCTTCCACGAAGGCTTCGAGAATGGCATCCAGCTCGTCGTAGGGCGGCAGCGAATCCTGATCGGTCTGGTCGGCCCGCAGCTCGGCCGAGGGAGGGCGCTCGATGACGGCAAGAGGAATCGCGGGACCAGCCCCCGCCCCATTGCGCCACCGCGCCAATGCATACACCAGCGTCTTGTACACGTCCTTGAGCGGCGCGTAGGCCCCGCACATGTCGCCGTACAGGGTGGAGTAGCCCACCGCCATTTCGCTCTTGTTGCCGGTGGCCAGCAGCAGCTTGCCGTGCTTGTTGCTGAGCGCCATCAGCATGGCGCCGCGGATGCGGGCCTGCAGGTTTTCCTCGGTGGTATCGGCGGGCTTGCCGGCGAAAGCCGGTTGCAGGGTGTCGAGCATGGCCTCCAGCGAGGACTCGATGGGCAGCACCCGGTACGCGACACCCAGCGCCTCGGCCTGGTCGCGGGCACCGGCCAGGGAAACCTCGGAGGTGTAGCGCGAGGGCAGCATCACGGCGGTAACGTGCCCGGGACCCAGAGCATCGACGGCCAGGGCCAGGGTCAGGGCCGAATCGATGCCGCCGGAAAGGCCCAGCAGGACATCCTCGAAGCCGTTCTTGCCGACATAGTCGCGGAGGCCGCGCACCAGGCCGTCATAGAGCAGCGCCTCGTCCTTGCGCACCGGGCCTTCGGGCCAGCCCTCCGCATGCAGGGTGCGGGTGTCGGCATCGAAGCGGCAGTGCAGCAGGACGTCCTCGAAGGCCGGCGCACGGGCCACGACGGTACCGTCGGCGTTGACCAGCATGGAGGAGCCGTCGAACAGCAGGTCGTCCTGCCCTCCCACCAGGTTGACGTAGGCGATGGCGCACCCGCTGATGCGGGCATGCCGGGCCAGCAGGGCCTCGCGCTGGCGACGCTTGCCGCGGTGCCAGGGCGAAGCGTTGACGACCAGGATCAGTTCCGCGCCCGCGTCGGACGCCTGCGCCACGGGCGCGTCGTCCCAGATGTCCTCGCACACCAGCAGGGCCACGCGCATGCCGTCCAGATCGAACACGCAGGTGGCGTCGCCGGCCGCGAAATAGCGCTTTTCGTCGAATACCGCGTAGTTGGGCAGTACCTGTTTGAAGGCCCGGTGCGCCAGCCGCCCTTCGTGCAGGACGGCCACGGCGTTGCGGACCGTGCCGTCCTCGTCCCGACACGGAAACCCCGTCACGGCGGCACACGCTCCGGCTTCGCCGGCCAGGGCCTGCATGTTCTCATCGCAGGCCGCCAGGAAGCTGGGGCGCAGCAGCAGATCCTCCGGTGGATAACCACTCAGGGCCAGTTCCGGAAACGCCACCAGGCAGGCGCCGCCCTGCGCGGCTTCGGCCCACAGCCGGCGAATCCGGGCCGCATTGCCGGCCACCGCGCCAACCGGAAAATCGTGTTGGGCCAGGGCGAAACGCAACGTGCTCATCTGACACTTCCGCAAAATCGAATGTTCATCATGGAAACGGCCGGTGGCCGCGGCTCCCCGACATCATGCCGGAGACTCCGCGGCCCCCGGCCGCCGTCGATGCGAGTGCGGCCAGGCCGCTCAGCGCATCTTTTACGCCAGTGCCGTTCCGAGGTCGGCGGGCGACTTGACGGTGGTGACGCCGGCCTTCTCCAGCGCGGCGAACTTGGCTTCGGCCGTGCCCTTGCCACCGGAGATGATGGCGCCGGCATGGCCCATGCGCTTGCCCGGAGGCGCGGAGGCGCCGGCAATGAACGATACCACCGGCTTGGTGACGTACTCGGAGATGAACTCCGCGGCGTCTTCCTCGGCGC
>CAZMXV010000165.1:0-4560 GCA_964570295.1 uncultured Rhodanobacteraceae bacterium | reverse complement strand
GCCGGTTGAATCCCTGGTAGATGAAGAACTGGCCCCAGGTGCTGGCGCCGTAGGCGTCCAGGCCCTCGTCGCTGGACATGTGCGACTCGGTGCGGAAGTAGAAGGTGACGTGCGGGTTGATCAGCAGCAGGGCGTGGCCGTCGGTGGTCAGGCGCGGCGCGATGGCGATGCCGTTGGAGCCGGTCGGCTCGGCCCAACTGGGAGGCGTGGCGCGGGCCAGGGCGGGCGGCTGGTTGTCGTAGAAGGCGGCCAGCTCCTTCAGCGACACGCGCGTGATGTCGCCACCGATGCTGCCTTCGCTGAAGGCCAGCGTCATCCACGGCTCGAAGTGCGTGATGACGCGCGGGTGCACGTCCGGGTGCGTGGCCAGGAAATAGTTGAGGCCGTCGGCCCAGGCATCCATCAGCTTTTTCAGCCAGGCGGGGCTGCGGGCGTACTTGTCCTTCATCACCGCCGGGTCGATGAACAGCTTCATGCGCAGGTCCTGCCAGATGGCGGACTCGCCCTCGGCCTCGGCGCGACGGCCCAGGGCATCCAGGTAGTTGCTTTCCACGCGCCGGAAGTCGTCCTCGGCCTGGGCGTAGATCATGCCGAATACCGCGTCGGCGTCGGTCCTGCCGTGGATGTGCGGGATACCCCAGTCGTCGCGGGTAATGGTGACGTGCTGCGCGTGGCGCTCCCAGCGTGCCTGCGTCCCGGTGCCGGCGTACACGGTACCGGACCACAGCAGTCCCCAGGCAAGCAGGCCGGTCAGTATGGATTTCATGGTCGCCATGGTTCACCCCGCATGTGGAAATGGCACCGGGCGCCCCCCGGCGCGATGCCGTGTCGCGGCCGTGAAGCACGACCGCGCCCGTGTCCCGGATGGTGGCCCATTTGCCGGCATGGTTGAAAGCCCCGATGGTCACGACCGGGCCGTCAGGGCATGCCGGGCCGGGGCGCAGGCCACCGGGGAACATGGCGCTTCCGGTCCGGCGCGCATGAAAAAACACCCCGGCGGGGCCGGGGTGTTTGCCAGTCGGTAAGGCCCGGATCAGTACCGCTCGGCCGGTTCTTCCGATTCGTCGTCGGCGCGCCTGCTTTCGTACATCATGCGCATCGGCATGGCGAAACGCACGCGCATGGTTTCCAGGGCGTCCATGACTTTCAGGTTGATCGCCTGCTGCACGTCGCAGTACACGTTCATGTCCGGCGACAGCACGTAGTAGACGAACTCGTAGCGGAAACCGTCCGGTTCGATGGCCATGAAATGGCCGCGGTCACGGCGCGTGTTTTCCTCGCTGTCGAGGATGTCGTTGACCCGCTCGGCAATGGCGTGGACCTTGTCGCGGGGGGTATCCAGCGGCACGTGGAAGCCGAATACCACACGGCGTTCCGAGCGCCGGCTGTAGTTGTGGATGAGGTGCGAAAGCAGGTTGGCGTTGCCGATGGCGATTTCCTCGCCGGACAGCGAGCCGATGCGGGTGCTCTTGATGCCCACCTTCCGCACCGTGCCCAGCTCGTCGCCGAAGGCGATGAATTCACCTTCCTCGAAGGGCTTGTCCAGGCCGATGGCCAGCGAAGCGAACAGGTCTTCCAGGACGTTCTTGGCCGCCATTGCGATGGCGATGCCGCCCACGCCCAGGCTGGCGATGAAGGCGCCGATCTTGACATCGGCCTGGGCCAGCAGGATCAGCAGCAGGGTTACCCATACCAGCAGCTCCACCGTCCAGGTGAGGATGCTGTAGATGATGGGGTTGGTTTTCTGCATGCTGCCTTCGGGCGTGGCCCGCTTCAGCCAGCCGACCAGGGCGGTGCTGATCCACAGCGCGACCTGGCTGCCGAACAGTGCCGCGATGATCCAGCCCAGCAGGGCGTCGGCCTTGTCGTACAAGGGGGTCAGATCCAGCCCCGACAGGCCGAGCGCGATGCCCAGCAGCAGCAGCAGCCAACCGCGCGTGGCGGCGGTGGTGGCAGCGACGATGTGCAGCAGGGTGCTGCCGGGACGGCGTGAGGCCAGGCTCCTGCAGCGGGCGGCGACGATTCGGGCGGCGCTGTAGGTGAGGATGTAGAAAGCCAGCGCGAAGATGCCGGCGGTGACCCAGGCCAGGCTGGAGTTGCCCAGCCATGAAGTGTTCTCAAGCCATTGATACATCGGCAGGGTGCCCTTGTTCGGTGTGGATGGCGCGTGTCGCGGTCGGGAACCGGTCAGTGTAACGGCCGGTAGACCGGGTGCGTCAATGGTCGCCGGTCGCCTCGGCCGGATCGAGGCCGCCGTCGAGCTGCTGGAACACGTGTTTCATGACGTGCTCGGAGGTGATTTTCTCGCCGCACAGCAGCATGGCCGCCAGCTCGCCGCCCAGGATCTGGGGGGCGATGATCACGTTGGGCTGGACCAGCCGGATGCGCTCCATGTGGTGCGCGTCGTTGACCGCCGCCACGGTGCGCGCATGCCCGCCCAGCTCGCGGGCGGCGAGGATGGTGAAGGCGTTTTCCGAATCGTCCCCCTGCATGGCCAGGATGGCCGTGGCCTTCTCGCCGCCGGCCTCGCGCAGCACGTCCACGCTGCCGGGGTCGCCGCAGACCACGTCGATCCTGTCCTTGTCGAGATTTTCGACGACCTCGGCGTTGCGCACCACGCGCGTGACGGCCTGCCCGCGGCGTGCCAGCTCGCGCCAGGTGTTGTTGGCCAGCGGCGAGTCGCCGATGACGATGAAATGGTTTTCGCGTTTCATGCCCGAACCCTTGTTTTGGACGATGCGTTTGAGGCTGCGGCTGACCATCGGCGCGATCACCGCGGTCAGGGACGTGGCGAACACGGTCAGGCCGAGGATGATCACCGATACCGTGAACAGCATGGCTTCGGATGTTTGCGGCGTGATGTCGCCGTAGCCCACGGTGCTCATGGTCACCATCGAGAAATACAGCGCCGTCACCAGGTCGGTGATGTGCGGGTCGAACTGTTCGCCCAGGTAATACGCGCCGAACGTGGCGTAGAGCAGCAGCATCACCACCGAGGTCAGCGCAAACAGGGTGCTGGCGGCGATGCTGGAATGGTCGAAGCGGCGCCAGGCCATCAGCAGCAGGGCCAGGATCAGGATGAAGTAGGCCAGCAGCAGGTGACCCCCCTGATGCTGCCCGAAGAACATGCTCACGGCGGCGGTGGCCGCCAGCAGGAGGGCCATGGTCCAGGCCAGGCGCGAGCGCAGCAGCAGGCCGCCGGCCATGATCAGCATGCCGGTGCCGATGAGCAGGGGCGGCAGCAGGTTGGGGGAGATGTCGGCCTGGCCGTGGATCATGTTGACCAGGAACGGCCCCCAGCGGTCGCCGAGGTCGGACTGCAGCAGCCAGATGCCGCCGGCGCCGAGCAGGATGGCGAGCGGGATGTGGGGGAACCAGGCGTTGCCGCGCAAGGCGCCGTGGATGCGGCGCAAAAGGATGCGCAGACGTTGCATTGGTGAAAGGATCATCATGCGGTTTCATGCATGGCCGGCGGCCCGTGCCCGATACGATAGCAAAACACGTGCGGGGCACAGGTGATTGGCGGGGGCGGGGGAGCTCGCGTTATCTTTGGGCATCAAGGGGCTTTCCCGGAACGGTTCCATGCATGACCGGCCCCGCGCGACGCGCGGACGCCGGCATGCACGACCGGGCGGGAGTGTCCGGGCCCGGGCGCGTGGCGTCCGGCGGTTTCACGCTGGAGAACACATGTGGGCACACAACAGGCAGGCGGCGCCCGGCCGCTTTCGGAGCTGACCCTTCGCGGGGCCGTCATCGGCATCCTCATCACGCTGGTCTTCACGGCGGCCAACGTCTACTTCGGCCTCAAGGCCGGCCTTACCTTCGCCACCTCGATTCCCGCTGCCGTCATTTCCATGGCGGTGCTGCGCAAGTTCCGCAACGCCAGCATCCAGGAAAACAACATCGTGCAGACCATCGCCTCCGCGGCGGGCTGTCTGTCGGCCATCATCTTCGTGTTGCCGGGCATGGTCATTGTCGGGTGGTGGGCCGGCTTCCCGTACTGGGAAACGGCACTGATCTGCGCACTGGGCGGCATTCTGGGCGTGATGTACTCGATCCCGTTGCGGCGCGCGCTGGTGACCAACTCGGATCTCCCCTATCCCGAGGGCGTGGCCTGTGCCGAGGTGCTGAAGGTGGGCGAGAGCCACCGTCACAGCGCGGTGGAGGGGGCTGAAGCGGCGGCCGGGCAGAAGGGCTTCGTGGCCGTGGTCTGCGGGGCACTGGTGTCGGCGGCCTTCGCCGTGGTCGAGGCCACGCAGGTGTTCGCGGCCAATGTCACCGGCTATTTCCATGTCGGCAATCGCGGCGGGGTCACCGGCTTCGATTTCAGCCTGTCCTTCGCCCTGTTGGCGGTGGGGCACCTGGTGGGCCTGTGGGTCGGCATCTCCATGCTGGTGGGCACGCTCATCGCCTGGGGTTGGGCGGTTCCGCACTACGCGATCCTGGCGCAGTTGTCCGGCAGTGCGGCGGAAGTGGCCGATACCGTGTTCAGTGAGAACGTGCGCTTCCTCGGCGCCGGCACCATCGGCGCGGCGGCGGTGTGGACGCTGCTGAAGCTGG
>CAZMXV010000164.1:0-4575 GCA_964570295.1 uncultured Rhodanobacteraceae bacterium | reverse complement strand
CCGTCAAGCACGAGCGGCTGTCGCGCCTGCAGGCGACCATCAACGCCAACGCGAAAAAGATCAGCGAGGCCATGGTCGACACCACGCAACGCGTACTGGTGGAAGGCCCCAGCAAGAAAAATCCCAACGAGATGACCGGCCGCACCGAGAACATGCGCTTCGTCAATTTCCCGGGCGATGCGCGCATGGTGGGCCAGTTCGTGGACGTCACCATCACCCGGGCCATGAGCAATTCGCTGCGCGGCCGCGTGGCCTCGCCGGAGACGGCCGTCGCCTGAAAGCCCCTCTTCCGCCGGGAGAGGGGCCGGGATGAGGGCTCGTGCCTGCATGAAAGCTCCATGCAGGCACGAGCCCTCATCCCCCTGTCGGCACCTTCCTCCCGGAGGGGGAAGGGTTCACCCATCCGTTTTTCCGCAAATTTCATGACTGCTGCCCCCACCCAACACGACTTTGCCCTCGAACCCGACGACAACGTGCGCCTGGCCAATCTGGCCGGCCCGTTCGACGAGCACCTGCGCCAGATCGAACTGCGCCTGGGCGTGGAGATCAGCAACCGCGGCAACGTGTTCCGCGTCATCGGCGAACCCTCGGCGGTGAAGGCTGCCGACCGGCTGCTGCACATGCTGTACGAGACGGCCGCCAACGAGACCCTGGACGGCCCCCGCATCCACCTGATGATGTCCGAGGCGGGCATCGACGCGCTGGCCGGAGAGGCCGCCGAAGAGGCCCAGGAAGTGGTCATCAAGGTCAAGCGCGGCGTGGTCAAGGGCCGTGGCCCCAACCAGAAGCGCTACCTGCACGCCATCGCCACCCACGACATCAATTTCGGCGTGGGTCCGGCCGGCACCGGCAAAACCTACCTCGCCGTGGCCAGCGCCGTGGAGGCCCTGGAAGGCGGCCGCGCGCAACGCATCCTGCTGGTGCGCCCGGCGGTCGAGGCCGGCGAAAAACTGGGCTTCCTGCCCGGCGACCTGAGCCAGAAGGTCGACCCCTACCTGCGCCCGTTGTACGACGCCCTGTACGAGATGCTGGGCTTCGACAAGGTGGCGCGCCTGATCGAGCGCAACGTCATCGAAGTGGCGCCGCTGGCCTACATGCGCGGGCGCACCCTCAACGACTCCTACGTCATTCTGGACGAGGCGCAAAACACCACCGTGGAACAGATGAAGATGTTTCTGACCCGCATCGGCTTCGGCTCCGTCGCCCTGGTCAACGGCGACGTCACCCAGGTCGACCTGCCGCGCAACCAGCGCTCGGGCCTGCGCCACGCCATCGAGGTGCTGCGCGGCGTGGACGGCATCAGCTTCACCTTCTTCACTTCGCGCGACGTGGTGCGGCACCCGCTGGTGGCGCGGATCGTGAGGGCGTACGAGACGGCGGAGCAGAAGAACGGGGACCAGGGACCGGGGACCAGGGGCCGGGCCGGGGAAAGCAGCGGTCAGGCAAACTGACACATCATCGAAGATCCACTCATGCCCGCCACCAGCAAGCACCACGAGCGTCATTCACCATCCGGTCCCCGGTCCCCGGTCCCCGGTCCCCAGGTCCACGTCAACTACGCCGTCCCCCGCCGCGGCCTGCCTGCCACTGTCAGCTTCCGTCGCTGGGTGGCCGCCGCGCTGGCCGCTGCCGGGCGCGAACGCGACAGCGAACTTTCCCTCCGCATCGTGGGCAGTGACGAGGGCCGCGCGCTGAACCACCAGTACCGCGGCAAGGACTACGCCACCAACGTGCTGTCGTTTCCGGTCGAGCTGCCCGAGGGGCTCGACATCGACGTGCCGCTGATCGGCGACCTGGTGATCTGCGCTCCCGTGGTCGCGCGCGAGGCCGCGGAACAGGGCAAGCCGCTGCGGCACCATTGGGCGCACCTGACCGTGCACGGCACCTTGCATTTGCTGGGATACGACCACATCGTGGAAGCCGAGGCGGAAGTCATGGAGGCCCTGGAGCGCAAGGTGCTGGCCACGCTCGGCATGCCCGACCCCTATGACGTCCGCCCGTCGCTGCACCTGTAGGAGCCTGTCCCGCGGGCGATGACCGGATCATCCCGCACGCGGGACAACTCCCCGCAGGCCCGGCTCCCGCGCGGCCCATGGATGAGGCCACAAAATTTCCGCTAGAATCAGGCTTCCGTCCGTTTTCCCCGGGCTGTTGTCACAAAGGTATATGAACGAAGACCCCGGAAGTACCAGCGCCCTGGCACACCGATCGTGGTGGGAACGCCTGGGCCACATCTTCTCCAGTGAGCCACGCACGCGCGACGAATTGCTCGAAGAGCTGCGCAGCGCCCAGTCCAACGGGCTGCTCACCGACGACACGATGGGCATGGTCGAAGGTGCCCTCCGCGTCACCGAGCTCGACGTCGACGACGTCATGGTGCCGCGCGTGCAGATGGTCATGCTGCCGGCCGACGCGCCGCTCGAGGACATCCTCGCCACCGTGGTCGAATCCGGCCACTCGCGCTTTCCCGTGCACGGCGACGACAAGGACGAGATCCTCGGCATCCTGCTGGCCAAGGACCTGCTCAAGTATTTCGGCGACGGCGACAACTGCGACATCCGCTCGCTGCTGCGCCCGGCCGTGCTGATCCCCGAATCGATGCGCCTGAACGTGCTGCTGGCCGAGTTCCGCCTCAGCCACAACCACATGGCGCTGGTGGTGGACGAATACGGCGGCGTCGCCGGCCTGGTCACCATCGAGGACGTGCTGGAAGAAATCGTCGGCGAAATCGACGACGAGCACGACGACGAGCAACCACCCGTCCTGATGCACAGGCTGCCCGACGATTCCGGCTGGCTGGTCAGTGCGCTGACCCCGATCGAGGACTTCAATGCCGAGGCCGGGACGCACTTTTCCGACGAGGAATTCGATACGATCGGTGGCCTCATCACGGCCGAATTCGGCCACTTGCCGGTCAAGGGCGAGGAAACCCGTGCGGGCGACCTGCTGTTCCACATAACGCAGGCCGACGACAGGCGCGTCCTGCAACTGCGTGTCAAGCGGCTGCCCCCGGACGCATGAGCCAGTTCCGCCACTTGGGACACACGTAAAGTGGGAGTGCCGTGTGTGAGGAGCGTCCGGCGTCATGCCGGCGCGTGGCTGGTCACGCTGCTGGTCCTGGCGTGTGTCGGTATTTCACCCCCGGCCATGGCCGGCGTTGCGGACGCGCCGGCGGACCAGCTCCAGGTATTCCTGGTCACCTACGGACCCGGCACGGTGTACTGGGAACGCTTTGGCCACGACGCCATCGAGATTCGCGACGCGTCCACGGGCCAGTCGTTCAACTTCAACTACGGCGTGTTCGACTTCAGCCAGGCGCATTTCCTGCTCAATTTCGCGCGCGGCCGCCCGCGCTACAGCATGGACGCCGAACCGACGCGCCCGGAAATCGATTACTACGTCGATTCCGGCCGCGCCGTGCACCGCCAGCGTCTCGCGCTTTCCCCGGCCCAGGCCGGCGCGTTGCGCGACTTCCTGTTGTGGAACCTGCGCCCGGAAAACCGCCACTACTACTACGACTATTACGTCGACAACTGCGCCACGCGGGTGCGCGATGCCCTGAACCGCGCGCTGGGCGGTGCGCTCAAGGCCGCGATGGACCGCCCTTCGGCGCGCCACATCACCTACCGCAGCGAGACCGATCGGCTGCTGAGTGGCAAGCCGTGGCTGATGATGGTCCTCGACCTGGGCCTGTCCAGCTATGCCGACCAGCCGTTGACCGAATGGCAGGCCGCCTTCATTCCCATGCAGTTGATGCGCGACATCGGGCACGTGCGGGTATCCGCTGCCCAAGGCGGTTCGCGTCCGCTGGTCACCCGGGACCAACTGGTCGCCAGGTCGCGCCTGCCGGCGCCGCCCTCCACGCCGCCCGACCTGTTGCCGCCGTTGTTGGCGGCCGGCATCGTGCTCGGGCTGGTGCTTCTCGTCAGCGGCAGGCTGCGGCGCAGGTACCGCGTGGCACGCGGGGTGTTCACCGCCGTGGGCACGCTGTGGATCCTCTTCGCCGGCATCGCGGGCATCGGCATGGCGCTGCTGTGGGGGCTTACGGCGCATCATTCGGCCTGGGGCAACGAGAACCTCCTGCTGTTCAGTCCCCTGGCGCTGCTCCTCCTGCCAGCCGTGTGGAAACAGTCCGCGTCGCGTACCAGCATCTGGCTGGTCGCACTGCTCACGGCCGCGGCGCTGTTTGCACTGCTCGCGAAGGCCCTTCCCGGCTTCGACCAGCACAACCTGCCCTGGATCGCCTTCGCGCTGCCGCCGTGGATTGCCATGGCCTGGACACTGCGCCGCCAGCAGCCGCCGGCAACATGAGGCACGCCGCGTGGGCACGGCACGCCGTGCCCCTACCAAACGCGTGCGTGTGCGAGGGTTGCGGCGTTGACTGACCTTGCCGCGTGGGCACGGCACGCCGTGCCTCTACACGCATTGGGAGTGTGATGCATACCGCGGCCGCACCCCCGCGAGATTTCGTAGGGGCACGGCGTGCCGTGCCCTCGTTGCGTCATGATGTCTCCGGGCAACCCTGCCGGATGATCGGATCCGGTGCCGCGGCGCGGGCGCGCGATGGCGCCGCGA
>CAZMXV010000163.1:0-4575 GCA_964570295.1 uncultured Rhodanobacteraceae bacterium | reverse complement strand
TGATGGACGAGGTGGGCCGCGGCACCAGCACCTACGACGGCCTGTCGCTGGCGCGTGCCGCCGCCGTGCACCTGGCCACGGCCAACCGCGCCTTCACGCTGTTCGCCACCCATTACTTCGAACTGACCGAGCTGGCCGGCGATTACCCGGGCATCGCCAACGTGCACCTGGATGCCGTGGAGTACGGCGACAAGCTGGTGTTCATGCATGCGCTGAAGGAAGGCCCGGCCAGCCGCAGCTTCGGCCTGCAGGTAGCTGCCCTGGCCGGCCTGCCGCGGGATGTCATCGCCGACGCGCGCCGGACCCTCGCCGAGCTGGAAAGCGGCACTGCCACCCGCGCGGCACAACCGGCACCGGCCGACGCCTCGCCACAGATGGGGTTGTTCGCGCCCGCCGCGCCATCGCCCATCGACACCATGCTGGCCGACATCGATCCCGATGCGTTGTCACCGCGCGAAGCGCTGGAGACGTTGTACCGGTTGAAGGAATTGGCGGAAAACGGGCGTTGAAAACGGCGGGTTTCGAGCATCACGGGCCATCACCCGCAGCCAGATACCTCAGGCCACACGCACGCGGGTTCCGGTATCCATCGCCTGCACCAGGTCGTCCCACAGGTCATCGACATGCTCGATGCCGACCGACAGGCGGATCAGGCCCGGCGTGATGCCGCACCGCTTCTGCGTGGCCTCGTCCAGGACGCGATGAGTGAGACCGGCCGGGTGCTGGACCAGCGTGTCCACCGACCCCAGGCTGACCGCCGGCGTGGCCACCTTCACCCTGCGCATCAGGTCCGCGGCGGCGGCATGGCCACCTTTCAGGTCGAAGCTGATCAAGGTACCCGCGCCGGACATCTGCGTGTCCACCAGGTGCGCATTGGCAACCGTGCCCAGCCCCGGATAGAACGTTTTCGCCACTGCCGGATGGGTGGCCAGGCGGTGCGCCAGTTCACCGGCATTGGCCTGTGCCTTTTCCACGCGCAGCGACAAGGTGGGCAGACCGCGATGCAGCAGGTACGCGCCCAGCGGGTGCAGCAGGCCGCCCGTGGCCGCGCGCACCTGGCGCAGCATGGCCGCCCATTCGCCACCGCAGGCCACCACGCCGGCAATGACGTCGCCGTGGCCACCCAGGAACTTGGTGGCGCTGTGCATCACCAGCGTCGCGCCCAGGCTCGCCGGCTGCTGCAGCACCGGGGTGGCGAAGGTGGAATCGACCATCACCGGCACCGTGCCGGCGGCGGTGACCACGGCCTCGATGTCGATCAGGTCCAGGGTGGGATTGGCCGGCGTCTCGATGACGACCAGGGCGGTGTCGGCCCGAACCTCGTCGGCGATGGCCTCGGCCTCGACCCAGCGCACCGGCAACCCCATCAGGCCTGAATCCAGCAGGTGGTCGTGGGTGCCATACAGCGGCCGCACCGCCAGCACGTGCGAACCGCGCTGGCGCGCCGCCAGCAGCACCGCCGAGGCGGCCGCCATGCCGGAAGCAAAAGCCACCGCGTCACTGGTGCCCTCCATCACCGCCAGCGCCTTCTCGAAGCGCGCCACCGTGGGGTTGTGGAGCCGTGCATAAATGGGGTTGGGGGCCTCGGCCTGTCCTCCGACCAATGCATCGAAGCTGGCCGTACCCTCGTCCAGATCGCGGACCGGGTACGTGGTGGACAGGTCGATCGGCGGCGCATGCACGCCAAGCGCGGCGAAATCGTCACGACCGGCATGGACGGCGAGGGTTTCGGGATGCTTCATGGCAGTGCACCTGTTCGGAATGACCATCCCATCCTAGAATGATAGTGGCCACGAAAGGCATACAACCGAACACTATTTCGCCAGGTACCCCGATCATGCCACTGGACCGAACAGACTTCGCCATTTTGCGGCACTTGCGCAAGAACGCCCGGCTGCCCAACAAGACCCTGGCCGAACGCCTGGGCGTGGCACCCTCCACGGCCCTGGAACGGGTACGGCGCCTGCGCGAGGCCGGCGTCATCCAGGGCTATCACGCGGAGGTGAATCCGGCCGCCGTGGGCATCGGCCTGCAGGCCATGATCCGCGTGCAGCTGGCCCGGCACTCGCGGCAGGAGGTGGCCGCCTTCCATGACTACCTCGGCACGCTGAGCGAAGTCCTGAGTTTCTACCATGTGGCAGGGGCCGACGACTTCCTGGCCCATGTGGCGGTACGCGACAGCGACCACCTGCGGGATTTCGCGCTCGATGCCTTCACCACCCGTCCGGAAGTGGCACGCATCGAAACCAGCCTGATCTTCAGCTTCCGGCGCAATCCGGAATTGCCGGCCGGTCCGGACCTGTCGTCGGGCACTACCAAACCCTGAGATGCCGGAGCGTCGACGGACGTATCGGCACGCCCGATCGCGGCCCTGGGCCGCTCCTACAAAAAAGGTCTGGTTTTTCGGGGCTTCCTGTGGGAGCGGCCCATGGCCGCGATGGCCTGCTCCACCACATCACATGCGATGCTTCAGCTCGCGCAGTTTGCGCCGGTCGGCCTTGTCGGGGCGCTTGTCGGGCTTGACCGGGCGGCTCAGGCGCGCCGCGGCACGCGCCTCCTCACGCGCGAGCCGGCTGGCCTCGGTTTCCGCGTACAGGGTTTCGGCCACCTTGGCCGGGCCGCGCTTGCCGGAAACACCCAGCACCTCGATCTCGAAACGCTGCTCGCCCCTGGTGATGCGCAGGGCATCGCCCGCCTTCACCGCCTTGGACGGTTTGCAGCCGGCATCGTTGAGTTCCACCTTGCCACCGTCGATGGCCTCGCGGGCCAGGCGCCGGGTCTTGAAAAAGCGCGCGGCCCACAGCCATACATCCGCGCGTACGCTGCTTTCGTCGGTCATGCGGTCAGCCTACCCCATCAGCACGTCGAGCAACGGCACCGTCAGCAGCGACAGCACGATACCGATGCCGAGGATGGTGTTGGCCAATGGCGGCTCCAGATCGTAGTCGCTGGCCAGGATCGCGGCCGACACCATCGGCGCCATGCCGGCCTGCAACACGCCCACCGGCAGGATCTGGCCGCCGACACCGGCCAGCGTCCCCACCAGCCACGCCAGCAGCGGCGCCGCCGCCAGTTTCCAGCCCCAGCCCAGACAGGCCGCGCCCAGCATCTGCCGGGTGCCGAACGAAAGCCGGAAGTTGAGCCCCACCGAGAACAGCGCCACCGGCGTCAGCGTGGCACCCACCGGATGCAGCGCGTCGTGAACCACTGGCGGCCAGCCGCCCGCGAGGTTCACCGCCACGCCGAGAAGCAGCGCAAGGAAAGCCGGAAACGTGAAGATGCGCTTGGCGATGTCGCCCGGGTGCGGCTTGAGGCCCGCATACAACGAGGCCACCACCACCGCCAGCGAGATCAGGATCGGAAAGCTGCCCAACTGGTCGCTGACCACGGCAATGCCGAGCGCATCGTGGCCGCGCAACGCTTCCACCAATGGATAGCCGGTGAAGGTGGTGTTGCCCAGTCCGCAGACCAGGATCACCGCTCCGGTGCGCCCGCGCGACCAGCCCAGACGGGGCCCCAGCAGGCCGAACACCGCCCAGGCACCCAGGAATCCCAGCCAGATCGCCGCGGCCGGAAACCACAGGTCGGCATTGAACGCGAGCCGCGGCACCAGCTCCAGCACCAGCGCCGGCAGCGCGATGTTCAACACCCACCAGTTGAGGCCCCGGGCCATGTTGTCGGGCGGCCGCGCAAAACGGGCCACCAGCACGCCCAGGACCAGGCAGGCGAACAGCATCAGCAAGGAACTCACGCCGTCACGACTCCTGCATCGAACCCATGGTCGCCGGCGGGAACGCGTGCATCGCGCTCCCGCGCGGGAAAGGCATCAGGCGCGGGCGTCGAGGACCTTGTTCCATTCGGCGATGCGCTCGGCCCGGGCCGCCAGCACCGCGTCCACGTCGCCTTCCAGGGTCACCTTCTCGATGGTGTCGCCCTGGGCAATGGCGTCGACCACCTTCTGGTCGTCGGCATCCACCACTTCGCCGAACACGCTGTGCTTGCCGTCCAGCCACGGCGTGGCGCCATGGGTAATGAAGAACTGGCTGCCGTTGGTGCCGGGACCGGCATTGGCCATGGACAGGATGCCCGGCTTGTCGTGGCGCAGGCCGGCATCGAACTCGTCCTCGAAACGGTAGCCGGGGCCGCCACGGCCGCTGCCCTCGGGGCAACCGCCCTGGATCATGAAGTCGTTGATCACGCGATGGAAGTCCAGGCCATCGTAGAAGCCGCGGCGCGCCAGGTTGACGAAGTTGGCCACCGTCAACGGCGCCTTGTCGGCATGCAGCCGCAGGCGGATCGGGCCACGGTTGGTGTGCAGGGTGGCGGTGATGCTCATGCAGGTTCCTGTCGAGGGAAACCATTCATTATACGTGCCGCGCGCGCGTACGGCGCCGCGAAACGGAAAATTTCCTTTCGTCGTTCATGTGCGGGACGCCAAATCCTCCTATAATTGACGGTTTCCCACTCCACAAGGCGGTGCGACCGGCAGGTTGTACCGGTAACCGATGTCCATCGAAAAGCTGCGCAACATCGCCATCGTCGCCCACGTCGACCATGGCAAGACCACCCTCGTCG
>CAZMXV010000162.1:0-4581 GCA_964570295.1 uncultured Rhodanobacteraceae bacterium | reverse complement strand
GCAAACGCCACGGTGGGCAATCCATGCGCTGCCGCTTCCACCGCCACCATGCCGAAGCCTTCGGGGTCGCCAACAATGTGGCGCACGGGAAAGACGTGCACGTCGGCTGCACGGTAGGCCGCGCCAAGTTCCGCGTAGTCGGTGATGGTACCGAGGAACCGCACGTTGTCGCCGACACCTTCCCGTTTGGCCGCGGCCTGGATACTTTCCGGTGTCTGTGCCGCCGCATGCAGCGCCTGGTTCGGTGCATCGCCCACGACCAGCAGCATGACATCCGGCCTTGTCGCCACGATGCGTGGCAACGCCAGTGACACGAATTCGCGCAGGCCCTTGCGGGTGCTCAAGCGGCCGACCGACAGCAGCAACGGCCGATTGCCGAGCCCGTGGCGTTGCCGAAAGTCATCGGCCTGACGGCTGTCCGCAGGCGTTTGCGGCAGGTCCACACCGGGGTGCACGATGCCGATCCGCTCGTCCTTCACGCCGATCTGGCGGCACAGGCCGGCGGTGGCATGGCTGTTGGCAATGATGCGGTCCATGCGGCGAATGGCAGGCAGCCAGAAGGCCCGGTAGGCGGGGTGTCGAAGCGCCACATCGAGGCCATGCACATAGGCCGCCGTGCGTGCGTTGCAGGTGCGCGCGGCGGCACGGACCAGCGGCGCGGTCAGCCCGCTTCCGGCCAGCACGACATCCGGACGCCATTGCCGTGCCTCGCGCCGCGCGAGACGGCGGGCGTGCCACAGAAAACGGCGCAACGGCTTGAGCGGCGCCTCGCGCACCATGATGCCTGCCGGCGCCAGCGCGGCGCTTCCTTGCGGGCCGATGATGCGCACCTCGGCCGTCTTGGCCAGTTCTTCGGCCATGTGCCAGTTGAGCCGTTCCATGCCGCCGACCAGTGGCGGCAGGTTGCGCGTGACCAGCAGGATGCGCGGCATGGCTTCACGTGCCCCGCTGATACATCAATGCCGTGATCTGCTCGGAAATCAGGCCGATGAGGAACACGATGACCGCGGCGCTCCACAGCAGCGTGCTCATGTTGGTCAGGCGGCCGTAGGTGAGAAAGGTGTAGGCGTAGTTGGCGCAGCCAAGGCCGAAGAAGACCATGGCCGAAGGCACGAACAGTTTCAGCGGCGAGTACAGCGTGGCGATCTTGAAGATGATCAGCAGGAAGCGCAGGCCGTCGCGCAGGGGGCGGATATGGCTTTTGCCAACGCGTTCGGCCACCCGGATGGGCAAATAGGCCACCGCGTAGGCGTTGCGGAAGAAGGCCATGGTGCTGGTGGTGGGATAGGAAAAGCCGTTGGGGAGCAGGTAGATGAACTCACGGAACCGGGCGGCGCGCACGGCCCGGAAACCCGAGGTGAGGTCTTCCACCCTGTGGCCGGTCACGCGGCTGGCCAGCCAGTTGTACAGGGTGTTGGCCAGGCCGCGCCCGACATCGGCCTGGTCCTCGAAGGTGCGCGCGCCGACCACCATGTCGTAGCCCTCGTCCAGCCTGGCCAGCAGGCGCGCGATGTCGGCGGGGTCGTGCTGGCCGTCGCCGTCCATGAATACCAGCACATCGCCCGTGGCCGCGCGCGCGCCACGCTTGATGGCCGCGCCGTTGCCCATGGAATACGGTGACGTCAGGCAGGTGACGTGGCTGCGCGCGCAGATGGCCGGCGTATCGTCGGTGGAACCGTCGTTGACCACGATGATTTCCGCCTCCGGTTGCAGCTCGCGCAGGCGCGGCAGCAAGACCTCCAGGGCCGGCGCTTCGTTCTTGGCGGGCAGGATGATGCTCAGTCGGCTCACGGCGAGCTCCTCGTATGACCGGTCGATGATAGCGTGCACGCCGGCATGGCTGTGTGACCTGTCCGCCACCGCGGATTGGCCGGCTTTGCCGGGTAGGCGGACGGCCGGACGCCATGCGCCATCGCGGCCATGGGCCGCACCCACAGGGCTTGAACGAAGACCCGGGGGAGCGGCCCATGGCCACGACAGGCGGCTCCGGCTTCCCCTGTCATACGGGACGCCATCTACAATACAGTGATGAATACCTTGCCCGTGATTGCCCTCGTCGGCCGACGCCTGCCCGGACACCCCTGGATATGGTCGTCACAGATACGCAAGCCGGCGCCTCGGCTGCCGCCGGGCACGGTGGTGGACGTGGTCGACGCGGGTGGAACGTTCGTGGGCCGCGGCTTCTGGAACGGGCATGCCCGTATCGCGCTGCGCGTGCTGTCCACCGACCCCGCCCGCGCCATCGACGACGCCTTCATCGCCTCGCGCATTGCCAGGGCCGTCGCCCTGCGGCGCGACATGCTGGGGCTGGATGCCGACAGTGACGCCTGGCGGGTGGTGCACAGCGAGGGCGACGGCTTGTCCGGGCTGGTGGTGGACCGGTACGCCGGCATCCTGGTGGTGGAGTATTTCGCCGCCGGCATGTGGCGGCTGCGCGACACCATCGAAGCCGCCCTGCTGGAGCACTTTCCGGGCGCCACCGTGTACGCCTTCGCCGAACGCCATGTGCAGAAGCAGGAATCGTTCGACTGCCGCGAAACCGAGCCGCCCGCGCCGGTGCGCGTGCACGAGCACGGGCTGGAGTTCCACGCCGCGCCCGGCAGCGGCCACAAGACGGGCTTTTTCGCCGACCAGCGCGACAACCGCCGCCGGTTCGCACGGCTGGCCCGTGGACGCCGCGTGCTGGATCTCTGCTGCAATGCCGGCGGCTTTGCCGTGCATGCCATGGCCGGTGGCGCGCGCGAGGCCGTGGGCGTGGATGCCGACGCCGGCATCCTCGACATCGCGCGCGCCAATGCCGCCGCCAACCGCGTGGCGGTCCGCTTCGAGCAGGCCGACGTGTTCGACTGGCTGCATGCCGCACGCGAGCGCAACGAACACTTCGGCGCCCTGGTGCTGGACCCGCCCAAACTCACCCGCAACCGCAACGACATCAAGCGCGCCCTGAAAAAATACTTCGCCATGAACCGGCTGGCGCTGGATGTGCTGGAACCCGGCGGTGTCATGCTGACCTGCTCGTGCACGGGCCTGGTCGAGGAAACCGGTTTCCGCGACATGCTGCGCCGCGTGGCCCTCAATGCCGGCCGCGACATCCAGATCCTCGCCAGCCATGGCGCCGGGCCCGACCATCCGGTCTCCGCCGTGGTCCCCGAGGGACGTTATCTGAAAGCGCTGTTCTGCCGCGTGGACTGAGTGGCCAGGGACCACGGCGCCGGGCATGTCCGTGCCCGGCTGACGGAACCGGCCATGGAAGCAGCCCGACGCCGCACGAAAAAGCCCCGCGCGATGGCGGGGCTTTTTTGTTTCAGCTCAGGCGGCCGTGGCAGTGCTTGTACTTCTTGCCCGAGCCGCAGGGGCAGGGATCGTTGCGGCCGATCTTGGGGCCGTCGCGCATCATGGGCGCCGCGGGCTGCGGGTCGGGGTCGGCGCCGGCCAGCGCCTCGCTTTCGGCATCACCCATGGCACTGGCCTCGGCATGCTGGAACTGCATGCGCTTGGCCATGGCCTGGCGCTGCTGCTCGGCTTCCATGGCCGCGACCTCTTCCTCGCTGCGGATGCGGATGCGGGCCAGCATCTGGATGGCGCCGGACTTGATGCGGTCGAGCATGTCGGAAAAAAGCTTGAACGATTCGCGCTTGAAGGCCTGCTTGGGGTCGACCTGCGCGTAGCCCTGCAACTGGATGCCCTGGCGCAGGTAGTCGACGGCGGCCAGGTGCTCCTTCCAGGCGTCGTCCAGCACCGACAGCATCACGTGCTTCTCGAGCTGGCGCATGGTTTCGGCGCCGATGTCCTTTTCCTTTTGCTCGAACATGGCGTTGGCGGCGTCCATGACATGCTCGCGGATGCCTTCGGCGTCCAGCTCGTGCTGCTCCTCGACCCAGTGCACCAGGTCCAGGTCCAGGCCGTATTCGCCTTCCAGCTCGCGGTTGAGGCCGGCAACGTCCCACTGGTCGTCGATGCTGTCGCGCGGCACGTGGCGGTGCACCAGGTCGGTGAACACGTCCTCGCGCACGTCGCGCACCAGGTCGGAGACGTCGTCGGACTCCAGCAGCTCGGCACGCTGGCGGTAGATGACCTTGCGCTGTTCGTTGGCGGTGTCGTCGTATTCCAGCAGGTGCTTGCGGATGTCGAAGTTGTGCTGCTCGACCTTCTTCTGCGCCTTCTCGATCTGGCGCGTGATCATGCGCTCCTCGAGGGCCTCGTCTTCCTTCATGCCGAAGCGGCGCATCCAGCGGCCCACGCCTTCGCCGCCGAAGATGCGCAGCAGGTTGTCTTCCAGCGACAGGTAGAAACGCGAGGAACCGGGGTCGCCCTGGCGGCCGGAGCGGCCGCGCAGCTGGTTGTCGATGCGGCGCGACTCGTGGCGTTCGGTGCCGATGATGTGCAGGCCGCCGGCCTCCTTCACCAGCTCGTGGCGCTTCTGCCACGCCTCGCGGGCACGCTGACGGTCCTCGTCGGTGGCTTCCTCGCCCAGTTCCTCGTAGGCCACTTCCAGGCTGCCGCCGAGCACGATGTCGGTGCCGCGGCCGGCCATGTTGGTGGCGATGGTGATCGAGCCCGGCGCGCCGGCCTGGGCCACGA
>CAZMXV010000161.1:0-4653 GCA_964570295.1 uncultured Rhodanobacteraceae bacterium | reverse complement strand
ACGCCTTCGCCCACCTCGACCACCACGCCGCCGCCCTCATGGCCGAGCACGGCCGGAAACACGCCCTCGGGATCGTCGCCGGACAGCGTGAAGGCGTCGGTGTGGCACACCCCGGTGGCGTGGATTTTCACCAGCACCTCGCCAGCCCGGGGCGGGGCGACGTCGATCTCCACGATCTCGAGAGGCTTTCCGGCCTCGAAGGCGACGGCGGCGCGACTTTTCATGACAGACTCCTGCGTGCAATGCTTTCGATCATGTTCCTAAGGTAGCAAGAAGCCCGCGAGAACGGGCGAATCCCCATGGCGACGATCCTTTTTGAAACCATCCTGTCCGATGCCGGCAACGAGCGGGCCTTCCTGCCCGTGCCCGAGGGCACGTCGGGCATCCGGCCGCCATCCACGCTGGAGGGCACGGTCAACGGCTTTCCGTTCCGGTCCCGACTCGAAGGCGATCGCCGCATCCCGCTCAGCGCCGGCATGTGCGGCGGCGCAGGCATCCGGCCGGGCGATGCCTGCCGCGTGGAAATCACCCGCGTCGATGACGAACCGGAAACCCGGCTTCCGGTCGAACTGGAGAAGGCGCTGACGGACGCATCCGCCGCGCAGCAGACATGGACGGACATCACGCCACTGGCCCGACGTGACTGGATCCTCTGGATCACCACCGCGAAAAAACCGGAGACGCGCCTGGTCCGCATCGAAAAAACCTGCAGCAAGCTCGCCTCCGGCATGCGCCGCGTATGCTGCTTCCCGGGCCTGAACTGGCTGACCCGCGACCACGTCAGCCCCGACGAAACCTGGGCCCGCCTGTAGGGCGCCCCGCCCCTAGGGGACCGCCAGGATTGCCGCGTAGCCCTCGCGTGCATCCGGCCACCGCGGCACCCAGCCGCTTTGACGCAGACGCGTGTTGGCAAGGCGCTTGTTGCCGATGCCGACCGGTGGTGGACCATCGGCGGGCACCGGCACATCCAGCAGGCCGGCGATGTGGTCGTAAAGCACGTCCAGCGGCAGCGGCGTGTCATCCACACCCAGGTAGAGCGGCTCCGGATGCTCCATCGACAGCAGATGCACGATGGCCCTGGCCGCGTCATCGACATGGATGCGATGACTCCAGAACGGTTCCCCGCGCGGCACGCGCACCGCCCCCGCGCGCAGACGCCCAAAGAGTCGCGTGCGGCCCGGTCCGTACAATCCGGCCAGCCGCAGGACCGTGACCGGCAGCCCCTGTGCGGCAAGCCGGCGCTCGGCTTCCAGCAGCACGGCGCCGTTGAACCCGGGCGGGTCCGGCGGCGTGGTTTCGTCGACCCGGGCACCGGCATGATCGCCGTAGACCGCGGTGGAGGAGACAAACAACCACCGCTTCAGCAGGCCCGCGTCGAGTGTTTGCAGCAGGTGCCGGGGGCCGTCCACGAACACCGTCCGGTAGGCCATCTCCGTGCGCGTGCCGGGCGTCGGCAGGTAGACCACATGGGTGATGCCGTCGGGCAGCTGGCGAAGGCTGGCCGGATCGGACAGGTCGGCGGCGATCATCGGCACGCCGCCCACGGAAGCCGCGGCCGAGCGGCGCAAGCCGAACACTTCCGCGCCGCGATCACGCAGCCGGTGTGCCACGCGCATGCCGACGTCGCCGCAGCCCGCGACCAGTACACGCATTGTCATAAGCCGCCGCCCCGCCGTGCATGGGAAAGGGCTGCTAATCTATCAATTTCGACGCCATGCCGCGTTGCCACCGACATGAACCCGTCTTCCAACCTGTTCCTGATCGGCCCCTCGGGCGCCGGCAAGACCTCCATCGGCCGGCGCCTGGCCGAGCACTACGCCCTGCCCTTCGTCGACCTGGACGGTGAAATCGAGAGCCACACCGGAGTGGACATCGCCACCATCTTCGACATCGAGGGCGAGGCCGGCTTCCGGCAGCGCGAGTCGGAGCTGCTGGACGACCTCAGCCGCGGCCGGGGCATGGTGATGGCGACCGGCGCCGGCGCCATCCTCGACGCGGCCAACCGTCGGCAGCTGGCCACGCGCGGCTTCGTGCTGTGGCTGGATGCCAGCATCGAACAGCAACTGGAGCGCCTGGCGCAGGCACGCAACCGCCCCCTCCTGGATGGCGTGGACCGGCGCCGTCGCCTCGCCGACATGGCCGCCGTACGCACCCCGCTGTACCGCGCCGCGGCCGACCACCGGCTGGAGGGACGCAGCGAGCCGGTGACGCGCGCCGCCGCCCGCGCCATCGACGAACTTGCCGGAACCTGGAACGTCCTGCCCACCCACGCCACGTGATTTCCATGCACACACTCGACGTCGCGCTCGACGCACGCAGCTACCCCATCCACATCGGCCCCGGCCTGCTTGAAACGACCCGGTGCTGGCGGCCGGCCATCCGCGGCGGCCATGCCCTGGTGGTCAGCAACACCACCGTGGCGCCGCTCTGCCTGCAACGGGTGCAGGCCGGGCTGGACGGGTTGCGGCATGCCAGTGTGGTCCTGCCCGACGGCGAGGACTACAAGACCCTGCACACCGTCGAGCATGTCTTCGACGCCCTGTCCGACCTCGGCGCCACCCGCGATGCCTGCATCCTCGCGCTGGGCGGCGGCGTCATCGGTGATCTGGCCGGCTTCGCGGCCGCCTGCTGGATGCGCGGCATCGATTTCATCCAGATGCCGACCACCCTGCTGGCCATGGTCGACTCCTCGGTCGGCGGCAAGACCGGCGCCAACCTGCCCGCCGGCAAGAATCTCGTCGGCGCCTTCCACCAGCCGCGCGCCGTGGTTGCCGACACCGCCGTCCTGAATACCCTGCCCGGGCGCGAATATCTGGCCGGGCTGGCCGAGGCCATCAAGCACAGTGCCCTCGGCGACGCCGCGTTCTTCGAGCGCCTGATGCCGATGCGCGAGGCCCTGCAGGCACGCGACGACGACGCCCTCTCGACACTGATCGCGCACAGCTGCCGCTTCAAGGCCGGCGTGGTCGCGCGCGACGAAAAGGAGGCCGGCGAGCGCGCCCTGCTCAACTTCGGCCACACCTTCGGCCATGCGCTGGAGGTCGAGGCCGGCTACGGCACGCTGCTGCACGGCGAGGCGGTGGCCATCGGCATGGTGCTGGCAGCACGGCTTTCCGCCCGCCTGGGACTGGCGGACACAGACGATGCCGAGCGTCTGGCCGAACTGCTGGCCGGGTTCGGACTGCCCATCGCGCTGCCCCCGGACAGCCGGCCCGAGGCCCTCCTGCGGCACATGCGCCTGGACAAGAAAAACCGCGCCGGCGAGCTGCGCCTGATCCTGTGGCGTGGCATCGGCCGTGCCGAAATGGTCAGCGGCGTCGACGAGGCGGACGTGCTGGCGGTCTTGCGGGAAGCCCCCTGATCGCCACAAGGATGGTTATCGGGATCGGGGTCGGAAACCGGGGAGGATCGTCCGGACCGTCTCAGCCCGGCTTTCCGGCAGTGGCCAGGTTCACGTCGGCCAGCGCCTTGCTGTACCGGCGGAACAATGTCCCCACGCGCTCCACGTACACGCGCGTCTCGGCATAGGGCGGCACCCCGCGGTACTTGCGCACCGCGCCCGGTCCGGCGTTGTAGGCGGCCGCGGCCAGGCGCCGGTTGCCATGAAAATCCTTCAGCAGCTGCGCCAGATAGCGCGCGCCGCCACGGATGTTCTGCACGGCGTCGAAGGCGTCGCTGACCCCCATGTCGCCGGCCGTGGCCGGCATCAGCTGCATCAGGCCCTGGGCGCCCTTGGACGACAGGGCATTCGGGTTGAAGGCGCTTTCGGCATGAATGACCGCGCGCAGGAAGGCCGGGCTGAGGCCATAGGCGGCCGCGGCGCCACGCACGGCCTTTTCGTAGGCGGTAAGGTTGAGGGGCACGGTGGACCAGTCGATCGGCGAATGCACGGCACAGGCCACACAGGTCTCGACATAGGTGAACAGGCGCGTCACCTGGCGCCCCGCCTGGCGCGACGGCTTGACGTTGGTGTACTCGATACTGCCGTCGGCGCGCATCACGCGATAGACCGCCCCGCGCAGGACCACGTCGCCCGAGCCGCTCCGGACTTTTTTCGGGCCTGTTGCCGTAGTCCCGGCCGTGGACTTGCGGGCCGGCCCCGAAAGGGGCTTCTGCACCCCCACGTCGATGGCCTTGCAGTGCGTGTAGCCGTCCTTGTGGCTGGTGAACACCGTTTCCCCGCGCGCGCCCTCGCAGCGGTACATGTTGCCCGCGTGCGCCGCTGGCACGGCGGCCCCCAGGTACAGGAGCAGGCACGCGCACGCCGCCCGCACCAGGCGGGAAGCGGGAAGCGGGAAAGCCCGAACCCCTCGGCCAGTGCCTTCCCCGTGACGAAAGGCCGCATTCATGACCGTGGAGTGTGCCCCGACGGCGCCGGCTTGCCAAGCGGCAGCGGTCACAAAACGCGCGCGGCGATGCCGTCCGGCACGCGCCGTCTCCGGCCGCATCGCTGGAAGCTGCTCGCCATGCGGCGTAAACTACGAGGTTTGCTACGAATTTCACGGCGCGCATTCATGAGCGGCAAGCTTTTCATCAAGACCCACGGTTGCCAGATGAACGAGTACGATTCGGCCAAGATGGCCGACGTGCTCAAGGCCTCGCACGGTCTGGAACTGACCGACGACGAATCCGAGGCCGACGTCATCCTCATCA
>CAZMXV010000160.1:0-4690 GCA_964570295.1 uncultured Rhodanobacteraceae bacterium | reverse complement strand
GGCTTGTCGATGCCCATGCCGAAGGCGATGGTGGCGCACATCACGATGCCGTCCTCGTGCAGGAAGCGGCGCTGGTTGGCCTGGCGTTCTTCCGTGTCCATCCCGGCGTGGTAGGCGAGTGCCTCGATACCCTGCGCGCGCAGCCACGCGGCAGTGTCGTCCACCTTTTTGCGCGACAGGCAGTAGATGATGCCCGAGCCGCCCTCGTGCCGCGCCAGGAAGCGCTTCAGCTGCTGCCGGGCGTTGTCCTTGTACTCGACGTGGTAGCGGATGTTGGGGCGGTCGAAGCTGGCCACGAAGCGACGCGCGCTCTCCAGCGCCAGACGTTCGACGATCTCGGCCCGCGTGGGGGCGTCGGCGGTGGCGGTGAGCGCGATGCGCGGCACATGCGGAAAGCGCCGGTGCAGCACGGTGAGCTGGCGGTATTCGGGCCGGAAATCGTGCCCCCACTGCGACACGCAGTGCGCCTCGTCGATGGCGAACAGGGCCAGTTCGGTGCGCTCCAGCATGCTCAGGCAGTGCTCGCCGAGCAGGCGCTCCGGCGCCACGTACAGAAGGTCCAGCTCACCGTTGACGAAGCGCCGCTCCACGTCGGCCCGGGTAATGCCATCCTGGCTGGAATTGAGGAAGGCCGCCTGCACGCCGAGTTGGCACAACGCCTCGACCTGGTCGTGCATCAACGCGATCAGCGGCGAGACCACGAGGGCGGTGCCCTGCCGCATCAGCGCCGGAATCTGGTAGCACAGCGATTTGCCGCCGCCGGTGGGCATCAGCACCAGGGCATCGCCGCCCTCTGCCACGTGCTCGATGATGGTCTGCTGTTCGCCGCGGAAGGCGGCATAACCGAATGTCTGCTGGAGGATGTCGGAGGCCTGGCGCATGGCGGACATGCTACCAAACGGCGGCCCGGATACCGTCCGCCGCGGGCATGCAGGCGTGCCGGAAAAGCACGCCGCCGGCCGGCAGGAAGCTATTCAGTCCAGACCCCAGATGGCGCGGTCGATATCGGGCTCCAGGCCGAAGGCACGCATCGGCACCCGGCCTTCACGGACCTCCACGCCTTCGGCACGCAGGCGCCTGCCCTGCTCCCTGAAGCCGGCGCTGCCCGACGGCAGGCCGATGCGGCCGTCGGCCCGCAGCACACGGTGCCAGGGCAGCTCCAGGCCGTCGGGCGTTTCGCGCAGGGCGCGGCCCACCATGCGTGCCCGCCCCGGCAGCCCCGCACGCGCGGCGATGGCGCCGTAACTGGCCACGCGGCCGGCGGGGATGGCGGCAATGGCGGCGTAGATGCGCTGGTAGGCGTCGTTCACGGCAGAGGCTTTGGCGTCACGCGACGGGGCTCCAGAATAATGCAGGTATCCGCGCCCGCACGTTACGCTCCGCTAACCCGCGAAAGACTATGATCGTCCACGGGTCATTCGCGGGGCACACGGCCATGCAGCATTTCGAAGCCATCCGCTCGCACGTGGGCAGCCTGTACGCGCTTAACCACAACGCGCCCTACCAGATCGGCCTGGAATTGCCGCTGGAGCATGGCCGCCGCCAGGGCATCTACCTGGCCGAAATCGAGGGCGAACACGGCCGCCGCTACCTGCGCATTTCCACGCCCATCGGCCCGCTGGAGCACGCCGACCCTGCGCGCTGCCTGCGTTTCAACTGGGAGCAGCGCACCGGCTTCTTCGCGGTCAGCGATCTGGACGGCAGGCCCTGGCTGCACCTGTGCGACAACTGCCCGTATGCCATCCTGGACGGCGACGAGCTGATGCGCCTGATCCACGAGCTGGGCACGCTGGGAGACCGGCTGGAGCGGATGCTGCTGCGCGGGGCGGACGCGTCCTGAGGCCGCGCGACAACGACGGGGACATGGCGCCGATATGTGATAATCGGCGGTCATATTCCAACCGGAGCTAGCCATGCCGCAACGAACCGCGATCATCACCGGCGCCGGCGGCGCCATCGCCGCGCATGTCATCGAGGCGTTCCAGGAGGCGGGCTGGAAGCTCGCGCTGGTGGCCTACGACGAGGCCGAACAGGCGCGCCTGTCGGAGCGGCATCCGGACGCCTGCATCGTGAGGGCCAACCTGGCCGACGACGACGACGCCGGGCGTGCCATCGACGCGCTGGCATCCCGGTGCGGCACGCTGGACGCCCTGCTCAACATCGCCGGCGGCTTCGACATGAGCGGCGCCGCGGAAACCACGCCGAAACAACTGGAGGCCCAGCTGGACATCAATCTGCGCACGGCCTTCAATGCCACCCGCGCGACACTTCCGCACATGCTCGGGCAGGGCCACGGCTTCATTCTCGGCGTGGGTGCCGGACAGGCCATCGACGGCGGGGCCTCGTGCGGCACCTATGCCGCCGCCAAGGCCGCCATGATCGCGTGGATGAAGTCGATGCATGCCGAACTGGCCCCGAAGGGCATCGACATGGCCATCGTGTATCCGATGGGTGCGGTGGATACCGCCGGCAACCGCGACGCCATGCCCTCGGTGGACCCCTCCACCTGGATCGACCCGGCGGAACTGGCCGCCACCATCCTGCACCTGGCCAGCCGCGGCCCGCGCGGCCGCGTGCGGGAAGCGCGTGTCTACCCGCCGATCTGAGGAGACTTCATCCCGCGCGGCCCGCGGATTCCCCTTGCGGGAAAACCGGGCCGCCGGATGCGGCGTGGCCGGGAGTTGACGCCCTCCCCGCAAGAAATTCCGGGTGCTCCGGCAAAGAAGTCGTGGTGTTGCGAGGTGCCTACAGCACTTTCAGGAACATGGCGATCAGCCAGGCCAGCAGCGTGGTGACAGGCAGGGTCAGCAGCCAGGCCCAGATCATCCGCTCGACCACGGTCCAGCGAATGGCGCTGAACCGTTTGGCCGCGCCCACGCCCATGATGCCCGAGGACACGCAGTGCGTGGTCGACACCGGGATGCCGAACATCGACGCCACGATGATCACCAGCGCCGAGCCGGTTTCGGCCACGAAGCCGTTGATGGGGTGCAGGTGCACCATCTTGTGGCCCAGCGTCTTGATGATGCGCCAGCCGCCGCCGGCGGTACCGGCCGCCATCACCAGCGCACAGGTCACCACCACCCACAACGGCACGACCAGCTCGCCGTCGGCCGCCTCGGAAATGCGCAGGAATTCCAGCCAGTGCGGCACGTGGTCGAGGGTGCCGGCCGCGGTGGCGCCGGCCAGGGCCAGGGCCACGATGCCCATGGTCTTCTGCGCGTCGTTCATGCCGTGGGACAGGCCCATGGCGGCGGCCGAGGCGATCTGCGCCTTGCCGAAGAACGCGTTCACGAACGGCGTGCGGCCGAGGCGGTTGAGGAAGTTCTTGCGCTGCGAGAACCACATCAGCAGCAGGTAGAGCAGCAGCATCAACACGAAGCAGAGGGCAAAGCCCAGCAGGGGCGAGGCCACCATGGGGATGAGCACCTTGGGAATCACGCCCTGGGCCTGCCACCAGTGCTCGCTGCCACCCTGCGACCACCAGATGACCGAGTCCAGGTTGTTGTGGCTGGCCGCCAGCGCCGCGCCGATCAGTCCTCCCACCAGGCCGTGGCTGGAGCTCGACGGCAGCCCCCACCACCAGGTGATGAGGTTCCAGATGCACGCGCCCAGCAGCGCGCTGATGAGGAAATAGCCGCCCTCGTGCACCATGGTCGCGTCGATCAGGCCCTCGGCGATGGTCTTGGCCACGGCCGTGCCCCACAGGGCGCCGATGAGGTTGGTGATGGCCGCCATGATCACGGCCTTCCCCGGCGTCAGCACCTTGGTCGCCACCACGGTGGCGATGGAGTTGGCGGTATCGTGGAACCCGTTGATGTAGGTGAAGGCCAGCGCGATGATGATGACGGCGGCCAGCAATCCGATGCTCACGGGAATGCCTCAGGAATTCTTGAGCACGACGGAATAGATGATGTTGCCCACGTCACGACATTTGTCGATGGCCTTTTCCAGGATTTCGAAAAGGTCCTTGGCCAGCATCACTCGCATCGGGTCGGTGGCGTTGAGGTACAGGTTGCTGTACGGCTCGAGCAACAGGTCGTCCGCCTCCGACTCCAGCGCCTGCAGCTGCTGCTGCAGCTTGCGCATCGGCCCCAGGCGCAGCCCGTTGCGCAATTCCTTGACCATCTCGACCAGCATCTGCGCGCAGCCGAGCAGGATCTCGGTGCGCTCGCGGAAATCCACCCCCTCCAGGCGTTCGGCCACCAGGACGTAGCGCTCGGCGAACTTCTCGATCTTCTTGGGGATCTTGTACAAGGCGGAATTCATCGCCTCGATGTCTTCGCGGTCCAGCACCGTCACGAAGGTGTTGATCAGTTCCTCGCTGATCTCCGTGGCCAGCTCCTTCTCGCGCCGGCGCGCGGCGGCGAAGGTGGCCATGAAAGGCGCATTTTCGGTTTCGTGGGTCAGCTGGTTGGCGGCCGTGGCAGCCTCCAGCGCGGTCTCGGTACTGGCCTGGAGAAGGTCGAAGATCTTGTCCTTGCCGCCAAACATGGTTTGCAGTGAAAACACGGCAAACACCTCTTGGGTGGTCGATGGATTGTCGGCGCGCATGGTGACAGCCGAATATTGCGGTTATGTTACAGCAGCCGTCGGCATTTCCTGAACAGACTCCCGGGCCGCGGCATCACCCAGGCCCCATGGCAGCGGTTACACTGCCGGCATGTCCACCACCCCCTGCCGCCCATGC
>CAZMXV010000159.1:0-4694 GCA_964570295.1 uncultured Rhodanobacteraceae bacterium | reverse complement strand
TGTCGTTCGGCACCACCGCCGTGTTCGACCGCCTGTTCGCCACCAGCACCCGCAATGACGCGCCCGCCACCACGCCGCGTCCGTTCGACCGCGACCGCGACGGCCTGGTGGTCGGCGAAGGGGCCGTCAGCCTGGTGCTGGAGACCCTGGAGCACGCCCGGGCGCGCGGCGCCACCATCCATGCCGAGCTGGTCGGCTTCGGCACCAACGCCGACGGCGCGCACGTCACCCAGCCCCAGGTCGAGACCATGGCCGCCGTGATGCGCCAGGCCCTGGCCGATGCCGGCCTCGCTCCCGACGCCATCGGCTATGTCAGTGCCCACGGCACCGCCACCGACCGCGGCGACGTCGCCGAGTCCATCGCCACGCAACAGGTGTTCGGCAGCCGCATGCCCATCAGTTCCCTGAAAAGCTACTTCGGCCACACCCTGGGCGCCTGTGGCGCGCTGGAAGCCTGGCTCACCATCCAGATGCAGCGCGAAGGCTGGTTCGCGCCCACGCTCAACCTGGAAAACCCGGATCCGGACTGCGCCGAGCTGGACTACCTCACCGGCCCGGGCCGGTCCCTGGACATCGAGTACTTCATGAGCAACAACTTCGCCTTCGGCGGCATCAACACCAGCCTGGTCTTCCGGCGCTGGGCCTGAGCCCCCAGCGACGGCGGTGACCGTGGAAACGGTCCATGGCCGCGATGGCACGGATCCGCCACGCGCTCAGAACGGCCAGACCTGCGGAATGATCCACAGCACCACGGCACCCACCACGATCGACAACGGCGTGCCCACGCGCACATAGTCCATGAAGCGGTAGCCGCCCGGGCCATAGACCATGAGGTTGGTCTGGTAGCCGATGGGGGTGATGAAGCTGGCCGAGGCGCCCAGCATCACCGCAATGACAAACGGCATGGCGCTGACATCGAGCTGTTGCGCGGCCGCCAGGCCGATGGGGAACATCAGCACTGCCGCCGCGTTGTTGGTCAACAGCTCGGTGAAGAGCACGGTCAGCACATACACCAGCAACAGCGTCCAGAAGGGGTCTCCCGCGCCCAGGCGCATCAGCACCCCGGCCACGGCGCTGGCCACGCCGGTTTTCGACAATGCCACGCCTATGGCGAAGGCGCATGCGATGGCCACGATGAGCCGGTAGTCCACGGCGCGGCGCGCCTCGCGCAGGCTGATGCACCTGCCCAGCAACACGGCCAGGCCGGCCAGCAACGCCGAAATGAAAATGTCCACGTGCAGCACCGCGTTGGCCAGGATCATCGCGCCCAGGATGCCCAGCGCCGCCATGGCCTTGCGTGGCTGCACCGAGGGCGTGCCGTCCACCAGGTTGAGCATGATGAACTCGCGCGACTGGCTGTATTCGCGCATGAATTCGGGTGTGGTTTCCAGCAGCAGGGTGTCACCGGTCTGCAGGACCACGTTGCCGGGCTTGCGCGACAACTGCCGGCCGCGCCGGTTGACCGCCACCACCACCGCACCGTAGCGCTCGCGGAACCGGGCGCCACGCAAGGTGTGCCCGACCACGGGCGAGAGCCGCGACAACACGGCTTCCACGAAATGCCGCCCGCCTTCGCTGCCGACCTTGAACACCTGTCCCTCGGCATGCGCCAGGCCGGTCATCTGGCGCAGTTCGCGAAGGCCGGAAGCCGTGCCCACGAATACCAGACGGTCGTCGCTCTGCAGCACGGTATCGGGCTCCACGGCAGGCAGGATGCGGCCGTCGCGCTGCACCTCCACGAGAAACGCGCCGGACAGTTCACGCAGGCCGGCTTCCACCACGCTGCGTCCGCCCATCGGACCGCCCGGCACCACGCGCATCTCCAGCACGTATTCCTGGGTCTTGCGCGCCTGGTCCAGCGCCGTGCGCCGGTCCGGCAGCAGCCAGCGCCCGATGGTCAGCAGGTACACCAGGCCGGCCACGGTGGCGGGCAAGCCCACCCAGGCCGGATCGAACATGTGCAGCGACGGCAAGTCGGTCTGCTGCTTCATCAGGCCCAGCACGATGAGGTTGGTGCTGGTGCCGATCAGCGTGCACATGCCACCCAGGATGGTGGCGTAGCTGAGCGGAATCAGCAGCTTGGAAACCGATATCCCGGCGCGCCGGCACCACTCTTCCACCGCGGCGGTGAGCATGGCCACCACCGGCGTGTTGTTGATGAAGGCGCTCAGTGAAGACGAGATGCCGACCAGCCGCGCCTGCGCCACGAACGCACCATGCGGCCGGCCCAGCACCCAGGACGCCACCCAGCGGATGGCGCCGGTGCTCCGCAGCGCACCGGCCACGACGAACAGCACCGCCACCGTCAGCACCGCCGTATTGACAAAACCGCCCAGCGCTTCGGGCAGGGTCAGCACGCCACTGGCCGTCAGCACCGCGACCGCCCCCACCAGCACCACGTCCGGCGACAGGCGTTCCCACACCAGGCAGCCGAACACGCCGGCCACCACCGCCACGGTCAGCCAGGCCTGCCAGCCCAGCTCGGCAAACGTCACCGCGTCCACGACGCGGGCTCCAGGAAGGTCGCACGGTCAGCCGCCGCTTCCGCCGCGGCCGGACATGCCCCCAGGGAAAACCGGTACTGCATGCGTGTTACTGGCCCAGCAGGGTGTCGACCACGCGCTGCACCAGCGTCTGGACGTCGGTTCCCACGGTTTCCAGCCGCAACTCGGGCGCCTCGGGAATTTCGTAGGGCGAATCGATGCCGGTGAAATTGGTGATTTCGCCGGCCCGCGCCTTGGCATACAGGCCTTTCACGTCACGCTGCTCGCAAACTTCCAGCGGGGTGTCCACAAATACCTCATAGAACTCGTCCTCGGCAAACAACTTGCGCGCCATCTGCCGTTCACTGCGGTAGGGGCTGATGAAGCTTACCAGCACGATGAGGCCCGCGTGCGCCATGAGGCGTGCCACTTCGGCCACGCGGCGGATGTTCTCCACGCGGTCCTCGGGCGTGAAACCGAGATCGCGATTGAGGCCGTGGCGAACATTGTCGCCGTCCAGCAGGCAGGTGTGGTAGCCCTGCGAATGCAGGCGCTTTTCCACCAGATTGGCGATGGTGGACTTGCCGGAGCCGGACAACCCGGTGAACCACAGGCAGGCCGGATCCTGCCCCTTGATGTGCGCCCGCGCCGTCTTGTCCACGTCCATGTGCTGCCAGTGGATGTTTTGCGCGCGGCGCAGGGCGAAGTCCAGCGTGCCGGCGCCCACGGTGGCGTTGCTCTGGCGGTCGATGAGAATGAAGCCGCCCAGCTCGCGGCAATCGGCATAGGGATCGAAGGCGATCACCTCGTCCAGGCTGAGGTTGCAGTACGCCACCTCGTTCAGCTCCAGGCGCCGCGCCGCCAGATGCTCCTGCGTGTTGACGTCCTGCCGGTACTTGATGGCCGTCACCTGCACGCCCACGCTGCGGGTGCCGATCTTCATGAGATAGGGCCGCCCCGGCAACAGGGGGTGGGCATCCATCCACAACAGATGAGCCGCGAACTGGTCCGCCACCTGCGGCGGATGGGTCACGCTGGCAATGACGTCGCCACGGCCGACATCGCGCTCGTCGGCGAGGGTGAGGGTGACGGCATCACCCCGACGCGCCTCGTCCAGGTCGCCCTCGGCGGTGACGATGCGCGCCACGTGCGAGCGCGTGCCGCCGGGCAGGATCACCACTTCGTCGCCCGGCTTCACCGCGCCGGCCGCCACCTGGCCGGCATAGCCGCGGAAATTCTGGTCCGGACGGCATACCCACTGCACCGGCAGCCGGAAGCCCAGACGGCCGGCGGGGTGGTCGATCCGCACCGTTTCCAGATGCTCGAGCAACGTCGGCCCGTCGTACCACGGCATGGCCCGCGAACGCGTGCCGATGTTGTCGCCGCGCAGGGCCGACAGCGGAACGGCGGTGACATGCGCGATGCCCATCTGCCGCGCCTGCGCCTGATAGTCGGCCTCGATGGTCCGGAAGGCCGCTTCCGAATAATCCACGAGGTCCATCTTGTTCACCGCCAGCAGCACGTGGCGGATGCCCAGCAACGCACAGATCCAGGTATGCCGGCGCGTCTGCGTCAGCAGTCCCTTGCGGGCATCCACCAGCATCACGGCCAGGTCCGCCGTGGAGGCGCCGGTGGCCATGTTGCGCGTGTACTGCTCGTGCCCCGGGCAGTCGGCCACGATGAACTTGCGCCGCTCGGTGCTGAAGAAGCGGTAGGCCACGTCGATGGTGATGCCCTGCTCGCGCTCGGCGGACAGGCCGTCGACCAGGGAAGCGAAATCCAGGTCGCCAACCGGCTCGCCGGAAGCCGCGCCGCGGCCCGCGTCCTCCAGCGCCGCCAGCTGGTCGTCGAACAGCAGCCGGGTGTCGTAGAGCAGGCGGCCCAGCAGGGTGCTCTTGCCGTCATCCACGCTGCCGCACGTCAGGAACCTCAGCAACCCCTTGGTTTCGTGCTGGCGCAGATAATCGTTGACGGTGGCGGTCGCGTTGTCGGACATGACGGAAAATCCTGGAATCTCGGAGTGGGCCGATGACGGTGGCGGTGTCGGGGTGCGGGCCCGGGAGCCTAGAAGTAGCCTTCCAGCTTCTTCTTCTCCATCGACGCGGCCGCATCCCGGTCGATCACCCGTCCCGAACGCTCGGAGGTGTGCGTCACCAGCATTTCCTGGATCACCTTGGGCAGCGTGTCGGCCTCGGACTCGATGGCGCCGGT
>CAZMXV010000158.1:0-4728 GCA_964570295.1 uncultured Rhodanobacteraceae bacterium | reverse complement strand
TGTTGCCGAAATGCAGGTTGTGGGTGAGGTGGTCGATGAAGGTCAGGCCGAAACCTTCCGGGTTGGGGTCGGCACCCTCGATCGGCGCGTAGTCGCCGTCGTAGATGCTGCCCTTGGCGCCGTACTTGTCGACCAGATACAGCATGCAGTCGCCGATGCCCTTGATGACCGGCGCGTTGACGGCCCGGCTGTCGACCTTGTCGGTGAACGCCTCGCCACCGTTGGCGACCACCGCATCCAGCACCTCGCCGGCCGGCTTCTGGAAGCGGATGGCGAAGCCGCAGGCGCAGGGACCGTGCTTGGCGGCGAAGTCGGCGGCGAACGAGTCCGGGTCTTCGTTGACCAGCAGGTTGATCGTGCCCTGGCGGTACACCGTGATCGGGCGCGAGACATGCTTCAGCACGGCGCTGAAGCCCATGCGCTTGAACAGGTCGTGCAGTTCGCCGGCGCGTCCCGCCGGGGCGGCAAACTCGACGAATTCGAATCCGTTGATCCCCATGGGGTTCTCGAACGTGGTGACTTCCATGCCGAGGTTGGGCTGGGCACTCATGGAACTTCTCCGATCTTGATAAGGTGGACAGACGCCGGCGTGGACGTCTGGCTGAGACCTCCTTTATAGTTTCATATGTAACCATTTGCAAGGGATCCACCCGTGCGCGACCACGACCCGCTGGAACTGGAACATTTTCTGCCCTATCGCCTTTCCATCCTGTCCAACACGGTCAGCCAGGACATCGCCCGCGAATATCAGCAGCGTTTCTTCCTCTCCATGACGGAGTGGCGCGTGATGGCCGTGCTGGGCCGCTGGCACGGGCTGTCTGCGCGCGAAGTGGCCGAACGCACGGCCATGGACAAGGTGGCGGTGAGCCGCGCGGTGACGCGCCTGGTCGCCGCCGGCCGGGTCAGCCGCGACACCGCCGACGACGACCGCCGCCGCTCGGTGCTGAACCTCACCAACGCGGGCTGGAAAATCCACGACATCGTGGCCCCCATGGCCCGCCAGCACGAAAGCGACCTGCTGCAACGGCTGAGCGCCGACGAGCTGCGCACACTGATGCACATCCTGGACAAGCTGTCACCGGTGCATGTGCCAGGGTGAGGGGGCCGGAATCCGGCCCCCGGAACTCGGGAATCGCTCCCCGATCCTTCACCTCACGCCGTGCATCAGCTTGTTGATCAGCGGCGCGATCAGGAACAGCAGCACGCCGGCACCCAGCAGCAGCCAGAAGCCGGTGGTGTAGCCCGACAGGGCCGACTCCACGGTCATGCCCGAGTCGCCGCTGACGCTGGCGGCGAACAGGCCGGCCAGGTTGTTGCCAATGGCGGTGGACAGGAACCAGCCACCCATGCCCAGGCCGACCAGGCGCACCGGCGCCAGCTTGGTTACCATCGACAGGCCGATGGGCGACAGGCACAGCTCGCCGGCGGTTTGCAGCACGTAGCACAGCACCAGGGTCCACAGCGGAATCATGCCGCTGCCGTCGACCAGGTGCGAAAGGGCGTACATCAGCACCACGAAGCCCAGCGAGTTGCCGATCAGGCCCATGCCGAACTTGCGCGGAATGGAGGGTTCGATGCGGCGCTTGTCCAGGAACGCCCACAGCAGCGTGACCAGGGGCGCCAACGCGATGATGGCCACCGGATTCACCGACTGGAACCAGCCGATGGGGAAGGTCCAGCCGCCGAGGTCGCGGTCGACGATGTTCTGGGCCAGGAAATTGAAGGAACTGCCAGCCTGCTCGAAGAAGGTCCAGAACAGCACGTTGAAGGAAAAGATGATCAGCATGGCGATGACGCGGTGGATCTGCACCCGGCCGTTGCGGATCGCCTCGACCACCAGCATGACCGCCACGCCGATGAAGATCGCCATCAGCAGCCACTGCAACGCCACCGCGCCGGCGCCGTCCATCAGCAGGTACACCAGCGGGATGGCCGCCAGCATGCCGACCACGACCCAGACCACGCGCATCGGGTTGGCGGTATCCGGTGTCGGGCGTCCCACGCTGCCCAGCTGCCGGCGGCCGAACCAGAACCACACCAGCGAGATCAGCATGCCCACGCCGGAGGCGGCGAAGACCACCTTGTAGTTGTGCTCGCCGGGCACCGCGAATATCCGGTTGGCCAGAAGGCCGGTCAGCACCGGGGCGATCAGGGCGCCCGCATTGATGCCCATGTAGAACAGCGTGAAACCGCGGTCGCGGCGCGAATCGCCGGGCGCATACAACTGCCCGACCATCGAGGAAATGTTGGGCTTGAACAGGCCGTTGCCGACAATGATGGTGGAAAGACCCAGCATGAACACCGCATGGTTGGGCACCATGATCATGAACAGGCCGGCAGCCATGGTGAAGGCGCCCACCAGGATGGAGCGCTGGTAACCGATGATCTTGTCGGCCACGTAGCCGCCGAACACCGCCGTGGCATACACCAGCGCCAAGTAGGCGCCATAGGTGCGGCTGGCCGATGCCTGGCCCGCCTCGTCACCGCCGAAGAACTGGGCCACGATGTACAGCGTCAGCGCCCAGCGCATGCCGTAGAACGCGAAACGCTCCCAGAACTCGGACATGAACAGCATCCACAGCGGACGCGGATGCCCCATCCATTGCGGGTAATCGGGTGCGGGCCGCTCCACCGCGGCAGTCTCGTTTGTCGACATGGGATTCCCTTGGCAGTAAGTGCCGCGCAGGGGCGGCCAGCGGACTGGTTTACCGGTTGCGGCGCCAGCCGTCAACAGATGCCATGGCAATCAACGCCCTGCGCGGCCCTGTTCGCCTGCCAGCGACGGCAGGGCCTGACCCGGGCGGGACAGTGGAATCCCCTCCACGCCGGCCTCAGCGCAGCACGGTGCGCACTTCGATCAGCTCGGGGAAGAACGTGAGGTCCAGCGCCTTCTTCAGAAAGCCCACGCCGCTGGAGCCGCCGGTGCCGTGGCGGTAGCCGATGATGCGCTCGACCGCCTTCATGTGCCGGAAACGCCACAGCTGGAAGTTCTCCTCCACATCCACCAGTGTCTCGCACAGCGCATACTCGGACCAGTAGTCGCCCGGCGTCTCGTAGATGCGCTGGAACACCGGCAGCAGGTCTTCCTCGCGCTGCCAGCCGCGACGGACATCACGCTCCAGGATCGCGGCCGGCACCGCATGACCGCGCCGCGCCAGCCAGCGCAGACAGGCATCGTAGAGCCCGGGCGATTCCAGCACCGCGCGCAACGCGGCCTGACCCTCCGGGTCGTGCGCGAACACGTCCAGCATGTCCGCGTTCTTGTTGCCGAGCAGGAACTCCACCATGCGGTACTGCAATGACTGGAATCCCGACGACGGCCCCAGGCGGTCGCGGAACTTCAGGTATTCGTGCGGCGTCATGGTTTCCAGCACCGCCCATTCCTCGAACAACTGGTGCTGGATCTTCTTGATGCGCGCCAGCATCTTCATCGCCATGTCCGCATCGTCGTCGCCCAGCGACGCGATGGTGCCGCGCAGCTCGTGGATCATCAGCTTCAGCCACAGCTCGGCCACGTGGTGCTGCACGATGAACAGCATCTCGTCGTGGTAGGGCGGGTCGGAGACCGGCTTCTGCGCCGACAGCAGCGTGTCCAGTCGCAGGTAGCCCGCGTAGGTCATGCGGCCGGCCAGGTCGCGCTGGATGCCGGCCTCGAGGTCGCGCTTGTTGTCGTGCTCGCCCATGACGTGTGCTTGCGGTGGGGAAAGCGGAAAGCCTAGCAGGGTCGCGGGCGCTGCCGGGATGATGTCGGTCAAGGCGCCGGCACGCCGTTCCGGCGGCCCGTACTGCGCCGCAGCATGCGCATGGTTATCAACAGGCGCCGTTTTTTGCGAAAATGGCCGCGCGCGGCCCCGCTGGATGGGCCTGCGGCAACCGGCAACGCCTTGTTTTTGCAAGCCTTCGAGCGTACACAAGCCGGATTTTTCGCAGCATGGGATAATGGTCGTCTTGCCAGTGGCGCCGGTTCGCGCGCCTGACGGCGGGCCCGCCCGGCCGGGTCGGGTTCACCGTGCTGCGGCCTTTTTGCATCTTTCCGGGAGGAACTCGTGTCCATCGCCGCCAAGTTCGAAATCGAATACCTGCAATACCTTGATGCCGAAGGCAAGCAGGTCCGCAAGGATCTGCCCGACTTCGCCAAGGACCTGGACTACATGGTCAAGCTGTACAAGCTGATGGTCTCCACCCGCGTCTTCGACGCCAAGTCGGTGAAGCTGCAACGCACCGGCAAGCTGGGCACCTACGCCAGCTGCCTGGGCCACGAGGCCGCCCACGTCGGCATCGGCAGCGCCATGAACGACGAAGACGTGCTGGCGCCCAGCTACCGCGAATACGGCGCGCAGCTGTATCGCGGCGTGCAGCCGCGCGAGGTCTACACCTACTGGGGCGGCGACGAGCGCGGCAACGACTACCAGAACGAGCCGGCCCGCCACGACTTCGCCTGGTCGGTGCCGATCGGCACGCAGTGCCTGCATGCCGCCGGTTCCGCGCTGGCTTTCAAGATCCGCGACGAGAAGCGCGTGGCCGTGTGCACCATCGGCGACGGCGGTTCTTCCAAGGGCGATTTCATGGGCGCCATCAACCTCGCCGGCGCGCGCCAGCTGCCGATGGTGGCGGTGATCGTCAACAACCAGTGGGCCATTTCGGTACCGCGCGAGATCCAGTCCGGCGCCGAGACCCTGGCCCAGAAGGGCATCGCCGCGGGGCTGCCGACCATCCAGGTCGACGGCA
>CAZMXV010000157.1:0-4758 GCA_964570295.1 uncultured Rhodanobacteraceae bacterium | reverse complement strand
AGGGCCTGGATGCCTACGGCGCCAGCACCTGGGGCCAGTTCTTCATCTACCAGGGCTTCAACCGGCATGTCGGCTGGATGCACACCTCCACCGGCGCCGATGCAGTCGACGAATTCGCCGAAACCATCGTGCACCGGGACGGCAAGCGCTTCTACCGCTACGGCGACGAACTGCTGCCGGTGACCACCCGCACCATCCGCGTGCCCTACAAGGCCGATGACGGCCACATGGCCTCACGCACCTTCACTGCCTACTACACCCGCCATGGGCCGGTGGTGCGCAAGGCCGACGGCAAGTGGATCACCACCGCCCTGATGCAGCGCCCCATGCGCGCGCTGGAGCAGAGCTGGCTGCGCACCAAGGCCCACGACCTGGCCAGCTACCGCAAGGTCAGCCAGCTGCAGGCCAATTCATCCAACAACACCCTGTACGCCGACGACCAGGGCAACATCGCGTTCCTGATGCCGCAGTTCATTCCCAAGCGCGACGACCGCTTCGACTACACCCGGCCGGTCGACGGCAGCGACCCGGCCACCGACTGGCAGGGGCCGACGCCGCTGGACGAGATGCCCAGCGTCATCAACCCGCCCAACGGCTGGGTCATGAACACCAACAACTGGCCCTGGTCGGCGGCCGGCAGGTACAGCCCGAAACGCGAAGACTACCCGCGCTACATGGACACCTTCGGCGAGAATCCGCGCGGCATCCACGCCACCCGCATGCTCTCCGGGGCCACGGGCTTTTCCATGTCCAAACTGATCACGGACGCCTTCGACTCCTGGCTGCCGGCCTTCGCGCGCCTGGTCCCGGTGCTCCTGGACGATTACGACGCCCTGCCCGCCGACGATCCGCTGCGCGCGAAGCTGGCCGGCCCCGTGAATCTGCTGCGCGGCTGGGACCACCGCTGGGGCGTGGCCTCCATGCCCACCTCGCTGGCGGTGTTCTGGGGCGACGCGTTGTGGAACACGGTTTACGCCACGGCCCGCAAGAAGGGGGTGTCGCCCTATGACTACATGGCCGGCGAGGCCGGTCCGAAGGTGCGCCTGGCCGCTCTGGAGCAGGCCGTCGAGCGGCTTCGGAAAGACTTCGGCCACTGGGGGGCGGCGTGGGGCAGCATCAACCGCTACCAGCGCCTGGACGACCGCATCGAGGCCCACTTCGACGATGCCAAGCCCAGCCTGCCGGTGCCCTTCGTGTCGTCGCGCTGGGGCTCGCTGGCTTCGTTCGGCGCCCACCGCTGGGACGGCACCAGGCGGTACTACGGCAACAGCGGCAACAGCTTCGTCGCCACCGTCGAATTCGCGCCCGAGGTGAAGGCGCGGGCCATCCGTGCCGGCGGCCAGAGCGGCCATCCCGACTCCCCGCATTTCACCGACCAGGCCGAGCGCTACCTCCAGGGCAACCTGCGCACGGTGTACTTCCACCGCGACGACCTCGAAGGCCACGTCGAGGCCGTCTACCATCCCGGCGAACCCCACCGGCCGGCACCGCGGGAAGGCGCCCGCTGACATCCGTTCCGCCGGGGGCCATCGCATCGCCAGGACCCGGGGACGGCGGCGTCACCATGGCGGGACATCCCGGAATCGCCTGTTTCACGGCGGTTCCGGTGCTTATCCACAGAAACTGTGGATAACATTGTGGACGGGTACGGGAATGCGCGCCCCACCCCGCATGGCTGCAAGACCGGGCACACATTGGGCAAGAATTGACCAGAAGATTTTTATCAAAATAAATCAATCACTTGAAGAAACATGTACCTGAACGCCAGCCTGCTCCGGTGACGAAGGGCGAATCGGGGCCAGCATCCACCCTTGTTGTGCAAAACCCCGACCCGGCCATCCCGCGGCCTGCCCGGTGGAAAGCAGCGAAACGGCACGCAGGCCGCTGACCGTCAGCCACAAAAAAACCCCTGGAAGTCCAGGGGTTTTTTGAAAACCTGGCGGAGAGAGAGGGATTGCTCGGCCCGTCCTGGGCCTCACCCCTTCGTGCTGCGCACTGCGGGGCCGCCTTCGGCATCCGAATTCGTTCCCGACGAATTCGTCGAACCACGAGGGCTCTCACCCTCTCTCTGTCGCATGTTCCTTCACCTTGTACGGTAACGCCAATCCCTGCGCTACCTGAAAAATCTGGCGGAGAGAGAGGGATTCGAACCCTCGAGAAGGTGATTAACCCTCTACTCCCTTAGCAGGGGAGCCCCTTCAGCCACTCGGGCACCTCTCCGTGTTGGCGGCGCTGCACGCGTCAGCGCGGCCGCAAAGGATAACCGCGACCGGCTTTCCCGTAAAGGGTTCAGTCGTCTTTTTCCGGCGCGCCGACCGCCTCGGGGGCCGCCTGCGTATCCGCCGGGCCGGTGCCGGCCTCGTTTTCGCGCTTGATGCGCATGTAGATCTCTTCGCGATGAACGGCCACGTCCTTGGGCGCATTGATGCCAATGCGAACCTGGTTGCCTTTCACGCCAAGCACGGTGACGGTCACCTCGTCACCAATCATCAGGGTCTCCCCGACACGTCGGGTCAGAATCAACATTGTCCTTGCTCCTGTCACTTCAAATGGTCTGGGTCGATGAACCGCCTGTCTCACCCCGGAACAGGCCACTCATTTTGTCCAGGAATGCGAAATCGCTTCGCCGGTACCTGACGTCTCTACCGGCCGACTTTCTTCACGTTTCAATGTCAAGATTTTTCCGATAGTAGCGAAGCCCGTGGCTTGCGTGCAATGAATCGTGTCAAATTCGTGCCTTTCGGCACATGGGTCAGGCGTCGGCTGTCTTGATTTGACTGGACAACCACGGCACAAGTTCAGTCAGGGCCTTGTCCAGCGCCGGTGAATCGGTGCCGCCTCCCTGGGCCATGTCGGGTCGCCCGCCGCCCTTGCCGCCGATCTGCGCGGCCACATGGCCCACCACGGCCCCGGCCTTGATGCGGCCTGCCGCCGCCCCGCCGACACCGGCGACCAGGAAAGCCTTGCCGTCACGTCCCGAGGCCAGCAGCACCACGCAGCTGCCCAGCTGCTGTTTGAGGCGGTCCACGCTTTCGCGCAACGCCTTCGCGTCCAGGCCGTCCACCCGGGCGGCCACCAGCCGGATGCCGTCGACCTCGGCGGCCGTGTCGGCCAGGTTGCCGGTGGCCGCGCTGGCGGCCCGGGCTTTCAGTCCCTCCAGTTCACGCTCCAGTTTTTTCTGCCGCTCGATGAGCTGCTCCAGCTTAGCGACACTATCCTCGCCCGAGCTGGACAGCAGGTGACCGAGCTGTTCCAGCCGGCGCGCCTGGGCATCCACATGGGCCAGGGCGGCGGCACCGGTGACGGCCTCGATGCGGCGCACGCCCGAGGCCACACCGGATTCGGACACGATCCGGAACAGCCCGATGTCGCCGGTGCGTGCGACATGGGTCCCACCGCACAGTTCGGTGGAAAAGGTACCCATGCGCAACACCCGTACCTCGTCGCCGTATTTTTCCCCGAACAGGGCCATGGCGCCTCCGGCCATGGCGTCGTCGTAGGCCATGTGGCGCACTTCGGCCGCCTCGTTGCGACGGATTTCGGCATTGACCAGCGACTCGATCCGCGCCAGCTCGTCCGCGCCGACCGCCTGCGGGTGCGCGAAGTCGAACCGCAGGCGATCCGGCGCCACCAGCGATCCCTTCTGCGTGACGTGCGTGCCCAGCACCTGGCGCAGGGCGGCATGCAGCAAATGGGTGGCGGAATGGTTGAGCACGATGGCCTGGCGCCGGTCCCCGTCCACCGTGGCGGTCACGGCATCACCCGTGCGCAAGGAACGGTCGCCGTGCCAGGTACCGAAGTGCCCGAAAAAGGCGCCGCCCAGCTTGCGCGTATCCTCGACCTCGAAGCGGCCGTCGGCGGTGGCCAGCACCCCGGTGTCGCCCACCTGGCCACCGGATTCGGCATAGAACGGCGTGCGCGCGAGCACCACCACGGCCTTGTCGCCTTCTTCCAGCGCCTCCAGCTCCCGACCTTCGCGCACCAGCCCCAAGACCTCGCAGCCCTCGGCTGCCAGGGCTTCGTACCCCAGGAATTCGGTGGGGCCAATGCGGCTGGCCAGTTCCGCCGGCAAAGTGTCCCGGCTCTTGAAGTGGCTGGCGGCGCGGGCGCGCTCGCGCTGCGCGGCCATGGCCTGCTCGAAGCCGTCCATGTCCACCGTCATGCCACGCTCGCGCGCGATGTCGGCCGTGAGGTCGACGGGGAAGCCGTAGGTGTCGTAGAGGCGGAAGGCGTCCTCGCCCGAAATGGCCCGGTCCGCGTCGCCGGCCACCTCGTCGAACAGGCGCATGCCGTGTTCCAGGGTCTCGCCGAAGCGCTGCTCCTCGCGGCGCAGATGCTGTTCGATGGTCTCGCGTCCGGCGGCGAGCTCGGGCCAGGCGTCACCCATCTCGCGCACCAGGGGAGCCACCATCTTCCAGAAGAACTCGCCCCGCACGCCCAGCATCCAGCCGTGGCGCAGCGCGCGGCGGATGATGCGGCGCAGGACGTAGCCGCGCCCTTCGTTGGACGGCAACACGCCGTCGACGACCAGAAACGCGCACGCACGTATGTGGTCGGCGATCACGTGCAGCGACTGGTTGGCCGGATCCGTGCAACCGGTGAGTTTTCCCGCCGCCGCAATCAGGCGTGCGAACAGGTCGATGGCGTAGTTGGAATGCACACCCTGCAGGATGGCGGCCAGGCGCTCCAGGCCCATGCCGGTGTCGACGCAGGGCGCCGGCAAGGGCCGCATGCTGCCGTCCGCCTGCCGGTCGAACT
>CAZMXV010000156.1:0-4761 GCA_964570295.1 uncultured Rhodanobacteraceae bacterium | reverse complement strand
CGCCGCCGGTGCTGCTGGCCAGCCTGCTGGCGCTGGCCCTGTGGCTGCCCCGGGTAGGGTGAGGCCGAAGCTCCCGGCGCTTCGTTTGTAACGGGATGGCTTGGGGAAACGCTGGATTCAATCAGAGTTTCCTGGGTTTCCCGGATTTTCGGGGCTCTTCACCACAGATTGCACAACGGCACCACCACGAACCACAGGATGTAGCTGAGTGCCAGCACCATCAGGCCATCGATGCGCCGATCGGCCAGGGTGTCCGGCTCACGCAATCGGCGCCACAGCACCCAGGTGAGCCAGGCGGCGTGCGGCATCACGCCCCACACCATGCCGTGCATCGCCACCTGCGTCGGCGCGGCGTGCGAGAGCACCAGCGTTGCCAGTGCCGACATCACCACCAGTGTCGCGGCCAGGCGCGTGGCGGTGGGGGCGCCCAGTTTTACCGGCAGGGTGTGTTTATTCGCGGCGGCATCGGCGTGGCGGTCGGGCAGGCCCGAAAGCATGATCGCCGGCAGCACCGCGAGGCTCAACGGCAGCGCCAGCAGCCATGGCGCGGGCGCGTTCCAGCTTCCGCCCTGCAGCAGGTGGCCGAGGAGCAGCACCATGAAACTGTGGCTGACTGCCACGTCCAGCTCACCGAGACCGCGGTGGCTGAGCTTCAACGGTGGCAGCGTGTAACCCAGGGTGCATGGGAACACCACCAGCAGCAAGGCGCCGACTGCACCCGGGCGCGGGCCGGTCTGGACGGCAAGTACGGCTGCGACCAGCGCCATTGCCAGCGCGACCGCCATGCCGTGGCGCAACTGGGCGAAGCTCAAATGCCGATCGACCAGGACACGTGAGCCGCCATTGAACGGACCGGCGGCGCGGTTGCGCCGATCGCTGTGGTAATCGAAATAGTCGTTGCCGAACACCGTGGCCGCTTCCAGCGCGAACAGGCATACATAGCCCCACCAGTACGCGGCACTGGAAAACGCGGCAGTGCCGGCCTGAGCCAGTGCGCCCATGGTGTAGGCGCCCCAGCTCATGGGATAGAACTGCAGGCGCAGCGCGCGCAGCCACGGCATGATCCTGCTTGACCAGCGCCGCAGCCGGCCACCATGCACGGCCAGGCCGGCGCGGTGCGCCCGGATCAACCAGGCTCGGCGTTGCGCGGCATCGGACAGTCGCACCGGCCCCAGCATCAATCCGCGCCGCGCATGCACGCCGCAAAATCCCAGCGTCGCACGCAGCAGGGCGCGGGTCCCGGGTTGGCGGTAGTACCAGCGGTACAGCCATGGCGGCGTGTCCATGGTGGTGATGGCCTGGCTGGTCTTGCCTTTCCAGAGCCGGTCCCAGGCGAGCTTGTCCGGGTGCCGGAAATGAAAGGCGAACCCGGGTGTGACCACCCGGTCCAGAAGGCCCTTCAGGCGGGCCGGTACGCTGCCCCACCACGTGGGATAGACGAAGACCAGGTGTTCGGCCCAGTCGATGCATTCGCGTGCGCGGTGAATGTCCGGTTCATACGTTTGCTGCTCCGGGGACGGAACATGCACGTCGGGGTCGAAATCCATGTCGGCGACCACCAGCGTGCGTACCTCGGCGCCGGCCAGTTCGGCGCCTTCACGATACGCGTCGAAAAGCGCCGCACCGAAACTGTCCTTGCGCGGGTGGCCGAGAATGAGCAGAACACGCATGATGAACCCCCGGACTGTTCCGCTCCATGGTGGCATGCGGAAGACGGGGGCAGGTGGCTGCAACGTGAACCGGGGGCGGTTTACGGGGCGGCATCGTGGATGTTCAAAAAGTGGACGATGCGACTGATCACGATGTCGGCATGCGAGCGGTGCGGGAAGTGGCCGCAATCATCCAGCAGCAGCATGTCCGCGGGGCCGCCGGCATGCTCCGCCATGCGGCGCGGAAACGCCAGCGAGCCGTATTCGTCGTGATCGCCGTGGATCACCAGCACGGGGCAGGTCACGCGCGGCATCACGGTGTCCAGTGTCCAGTCCTGGAATCCCGGTGCGAACCAGACTGCCGGCCAGGCGTCGAGCACCCAGCGCGTGCGCTCGCCGTGGTAGCGCGCAAGTCGCGCAAATTGCGCGGGATCGTCGAACGCGGCATGGGTGCGGCGCACGCCCTGCAGTGTGCGGGCCTCCACAAAGGCCTGGCCGGACAGGCTGATGGCGGCAACGCAGCGTTCTCCCAGCGCCGCCGCGACAGTCATCGCCATCGGCCCGCCGATGCTGTGCCCGAGTGGGATGCAGCGCGTCATGTCGAATGCGGCCAGCAGCGCCGGGAACGTGGTCGCGGCTTCCTCGTCCAGCACCCGTTCGTCGAGCAATTCGTCACGCGCGCTGGAGCGGCCATAGCCGGGACGGTCGTAGGCGATCACGCCGCGGCCGCTGGCGCGCGCCAGGGCCGCGGGAAAATCCTTCCATTGCGCCACCGAGCCCAGTGAATCATGCAGCAGCACGAACGGGGCGCGCGCGTCATCCGGCGCCGGCCAACGCATGGCGTGCACGTGTTCACCATGCAGGTGGATGACGTGTTCGGTCGGCGCGGTACGCATGTCAAACGGCGGGGCCTGTGGTGAAATGACCATCATCGCATGTCACCTGCGGCCGTTGCGCCGGGAGGATGTTGCCAGCATGTCCGAATCCGCTCGCGCGCGGCCCGTGACGGTAGGTCCGCTGCAAGCCGCCGACAGGGCATCGGCTGCCGTGTTGCTGGCGCGATCCATGGACGCCAACCCCACCCATGTCGCGGTGTTCGGGGCCGCATCCGGATCGCGTCCGCAGGTACGGCGCCTGTTCACCGCGTTGCTGCGCCGTGGCATGGCGCAAGGCGTCGTGTTTGGCGCGTGGAGGGGCGACGACCTGGTCGGGGTGCTCGGGGCGACGCGTCCGGGCGGCTGCCGACTCGGCCCGCTGGCATCGCTGCGCCTGGCGGCTGCCGCGCTGCCCGGGCTGCCACCGCCGGTCGCATGGCGCCTGTGGCGGTGGCGACAGGCGTGGGAGCACGCGCATCCGCGCACACCACATTGGCACATGGGCCCGTACGCGGTGGACCCGCGCCACCGCGGACGCGTCGGCCCCGCACTGGCGCAGGCCTGCATGGCGCATCCACACATCGCCATGGAGCCGGCTTACCTGGAAACCGATACCCCGCGCAACGTGCGCCTGTACCGGCACTTCGGATTTCGCGTGATCGGCACCGGCCGGGTGCTTGGCGTGCCGCAGTGGTTCATGTGGCGTGACAAGTCGTCAAGAGCCACCGCGATATCCTCGTGAATCGGTTCGGCGTGTTCAAGGTTGTGAAGCAACTGATTCCAGTCCCTGGGCCGTGGCAGGCTCGTACACGATCCGGACAACGGAAATTTTGTGCCGAAAACGGCGTCGCACGTGGGTACTTTCATGAAAATCGCAATGGTTGCGGCATCGGTTGCTTTTGTGGCCGTGGCATCGGTTGCCTGCGCCCAGGGCAGAACTGGCACGTATTCACAAAAAGTCCTGCTCAAGAACTGGGCCCTGGCACGTTGCCTGGGGCAGGTGTACGGAAACGAATCCGTGCAAAAGGACGCCAATGCCACGGCCAGCGCCTACCTTGAGTTCGGCAAGCAACCGATGTCCGCCTATACGCAGATTGCCACTTTGGTTGACGATTATGTGCATCGCCAGATCGGCGGTTCGATACCTGCCCAATTCAATACGATGAAATGCATCGACCTGTATCACAGTGGCGCATTGGACACGTTGACGACTGCCTTGTCGCAGCCGACGCCCCAGCCATGACACATGTCGCGTCGTGCCTGGTGTGATGCCGCTTACTGTATGGCTTTCAAGGCTTGCGGCGACAGCAGAAGCTCGGGATCGACCCGGGTGCCATTCAACGTCACCGTCCAGTGCAGGTCGGCGCCGGTGGTGCGGCCGGTGGCGCCGACCTTGGCAATCGTCTGGCCGCGTTCGACATGCTCGCCCTCGGCCACGTCGATCTGGCTGAGGTGCACGTAGACGCTGGTCAGGCCCTGGCCGTGGTCGAGAATGACGGTGCGACCGTTGAAGAAGAAATCACCGACCACGGCCACCGTGCCGGCAGCCGGTGCCTTTACCGGTGTGCCGGCCGGCGCCGCGATGTCGATGCCCGAATGCGGTGCGCGCGGCTTGCCGTTCAGCACGCGCTTGAGGCCGAAACGGCTGGATTCCCTGCCTTGCACCGGCAGCGCGAAGGGCAGCCTGGCGTGCAACGTCGGAGTCCAGCCGTCATACACGGCGTCGATAATCTTGCGCTCGCGCTTTACCCGCGCCAGTGTCGCGTCCGCGAGCGTCACCTGGCCCTTGTCGCGGATGGTCAGGTGTTGCTCCGGATAGCGCTTGTTTTTCACCGTGAACGCGATCGCCTGCGGATGGCCGTCCAGGGACACCTCCAGCGCATGTTTTCCGGGCGTCGTGTCCAGCGGAATGCCGACGAGGGCGTAATGCAGTCCGCCTTTCTCCACCACCATGACTCGATGCCCATCGAAACGTGCCACGGTGATCGGCGGCGGCAATGCCACCACGGCAATGCCGCCCGGTACCGGGGCATTCGTCGGCAAGTCGGCCGCGTGTGCCGGGATGGTCAGAGCAAGTGCCAGAAAAAACAGCGCCGCACGCGCCATGCCGTATCTCCGTGTGATCAACGCCGACAGCGTTACCCATGCCCGCATTGTTGGCAAGAGAGCAAGCCTGCATCCGCGCCTGCCCACGCGGTTTTTCGAGACACCGTGTCATCGCCTGCAGGCAGGCTCCT
>CAZMXV010000155.1:0-4781 GCA_964570295.1 uncultured Rhodanobacteraceae bacterium | reverse complement strand
ACCCGCATCCAGGTCGAGCACCCGATCACCGAACTGATCACCGGCGTGGACCTGGTGCGCGAGCAGTTGCTGATCGCCGGCGGCGAGAAACTCTCGATCCGGCAGGAAGACATCACCATCACCGGCCATGCCATCGAGTGCCGCATCAACGCCGAGGACCCGGACAAGTTCCTGCCCTGCCCCGGCACCATCCGGCGTTTCGAGGCCGCCGGCGGCCCCGGCGTGCGCGTGGACACCCACATCTACGACGGCTACCGCATTCCGCCCACCTACGACTCCATGATCGGCAAGCTGATCACCCACGGCATGGACCGCGACACGGCCCTGGCACGCATGCGCATCGCCCTGGCCGAAACCGTCATCGAGGGCATCAAGACCAACATCCCGCTGCAGCAGCGCATCATGGAAGACATCGGCTTCCAGAAGGGCCAGCAGAACATCCACTACCTGGAAAAGCGCATCGCCGAGCGGCAGGGACGGGTGAAGGCGCAGTAGGGCGGGGACCGGAAAAGCGTCACCCCGGCAGGGTGGGCACGGCCCGCCCTGCACGCTCACCAAGCACCGGATCCCGATCCCGGGTTCCCGGCCCCGGGCCTGAATCCGCGCACGGGATCCACCCGTCCCATCCCGACACCCACGCAAAAACACCCCATGCCCTGGCTTGAACTCTCCCTTACCGTCGACGCCGCGCAGCAGCCGACCGTCGAAAGCACCCTGGACAAACTCGGCGCCCTGTCGGTCACCCTGGCCGATGCCGACGTCGACACGCCGGACGAACGGGCCATCTTCGAGCCCGGCGTGGGCGAGACGCCGCTGTGGGTACGCACGCAGGTGCAGGCCCTGTTCGAGGCCGACGCCGACCGCCAGGCGCTGGCACGGACCCTCGGTCGCGAACTGCCCGGCATCAAGCCCACCGACATCGACTTCCGCGTCATCGAAGACCAGGACTGGGAGCGTGTCTGGATGGACCGTTTCCAGCCCATGCGCTTCGGCCGTCGGCTGTGGGTGTATCCATGGAACATCGAGCCGCCGGCCGATCCGGCACTGGCTGTCGTACGCCTGGACCCGGGCCTGGCCTTCGGCACCGGCACCCACCCCACCACCGCGCTGTGCCTGGAGTGGCTCGACGGCCTGTCCCTCGCCGGGCGGCATGTCATCGACTATGGCTGCGGCTCGGGCGTGCTGGCCGTGGCGGCCCTGAAACTGGGGGCGGCCCGCGCCACCGGCATCGACAACGATCCGCAGGCGATCACCGCCTCGCGCGACAATGCCGCGCGCAACGGGGTCGGCGCGCAGCTGGACCTGTACCTTCCCGACGATGCACCCGAGGCGCCCGCCGAGGTGTTCGTGGCCAACATTCTGGCCGGTCCGCTGGCGGCACTGGCGCCGCGCTTCGCGCGCCTGTGCCGGCCCGGCGCTCCCTTTGCGCTGTCCGGCATCCTGGACGGCCAGCACGCGGAGCTGCTGGACGTCTACGCTCCCTGGTTCGAGCGCCTCGCCGTACACCATCGCGGTGACTGGGTCCGCGTCGACGGCATCCGCAAGGCCTGAACCGACCGCCTTTTTCTTCGCCACGGGCATGCCGGGCGTCCCGATCGGCGCCGGCTTTCCAAAACCGCGGCGGCGTCTCGGTCGGCGGCAGGCAAGCCGCTACAATCGCGGCATGTACGCGCAATGTCCCGAATGCCTGTCCCTGTACGAACTGGATGCCGCCACCCTGGCCCAGGCGCACGGCACGGTCGGCTGCGGGCAATGCGGCGCCACCTTCAACGCGCTGGCGACGCTGGCCGAATCATGGCCGGAAACACCCGCCGAAAGCCTGCCCGTGCACCCCGCCAGTCCGGCCCCGCCGATCCTGATGATGCCGGCCACGCCGCCCGCCTCCAGCTTCCCGGCAAATGACGAGACCGGCCAGCCCGCCGACCCGGTACCTGCCGCTCCCGGGGATGCCCCCGCAGGCGCACCGCTCGCCACCACGAACGAAACGCCTGCCACGACGGCGGAAGCGACCACGCCGGAAGCCGCGCGCGACTCCCTGGCCGATTTCATGCAGTACCTGCAGGCCGCCACACCGGAAGCCGTGACGACGGCCGAAGAGGCCCCCGGCATGCCACCGTCGGCGCAGGACGACGAAGCCGAAGAAGCCACCGCCAACCGCGACCTGTCCGATCCGGTCGACCCGGTGGCGGACGCGGAAGAAACGCCCACCGCCACGCCGTCGTTCGCACGCCACCGGCGCCGCGTCACGGTCCGCCCCCTGCACCGCCGGCGCTGGGCCGTCGGCTGCCTGCTGCTGGCCTTGTGCCTTGGCGCGCAGCTGGTCTGGGCCGAACGCCAGGCCCTGGCCGCCAACCCGGCCACGCGCCCCTGGCTGGCCACGGCCTGCGGCTGGCTCGGCTGCCGCCTGCCGACCGTACGCGACCTGCCCGACCTGGAACTGCTCTCGCGCGACGTGCGCCCGCACCCGTCGGTGCCCGGCGCCCTGCTCATCAGCGCCACCGTGCGCAACAACGCCCCCTTCGCGCAGCCCTACCCGGTGGTGTCGATCACCCTGTCCGACCTGGACGAGAACCGCATCGCCATGCGCCGCTTCCGGCCGTCGGTCTACCTTCCCGATGCGCAGGCGCGCGAAGCCGGCCTGGCTCCCGGCGCCACCACGGCCCTGATGTTCGAGGTCCGCGACCCGGGCCGCAACGCCATCGCCTTCGAATTCGCCTTCCAGTAGCCGGTCGCCGCATCCGGTCACCCGCGCACTTAAAAATCGAAGCCGACCCGGGTACACTCGTACGCCCCGCGCGTCGACCGCCGCATCGACGCCGCATCCGTTTTCCATGCCGGGCACCAGACCCGCACGCCCAGGGGACAAAGGAGTGAATGCCGTCATCTTGCCGCGCGAAGAATCCGCCAGCACGACGCCCCTGCAAAGCGTTCTGGGCGAATGTGTCAGCCAAACCGTGCGCCGCTACCTGAGCGACATCGGCGAAGCCGCCTGCATCGACGACGAAGGACTGTACGCCCTGGTGCTGCGCGAGGTCGAAGCGCCGCTGTTGCGGGAAGTGCTGGCCTGGCATGAAGGCAACCAGAGCCGTGCCGCCGCCACCCTCGGCATCAATCGCGCCACGCTGCGCAAGAAACTGACGGCGCACGGCCTCCTCTGATCCGGCCCCGTCCGGCCCGTGCCCGATGCGGCGCCGACCCCGCCCATACCCAACCGCATAAGGCGCGGCGGCCCGCTCCACGCGCGGCGCTATATAATGGGCGGCTTTCACGCCAGGGCCACGCCATGTTCGACACCACCTTGATTCCCGTCCGCCGGGCTCTTGTCAGCGTTTCGGACAAGACCGGCCTGGCCGACCTCGGCCGTGCCCTGGACGCGCTGGGCGTGGAACTGGTTTCCACCGGCGGCAGCGCGCGCGCGCTGCGCGAGGTGCACGTGCCGGTGCGCGACGTCAGCGACGTCACCGGGTTTCCCGAAATCATGGACGGCCGTGTCAAGACGCTGCACCCGTCCATCCATGGCGCGCTGCTGGGACGCCGGCACACCGACGACGCGGTGATGGCCGAGCACGGCATCCAGCCCATCGACCTGCTGGTGGTCAACCTGTATCCGTTCGCGCAAACCGTGGCCCGCCCGGACGTCACCCTGGCCGACGCCATCGAGAACATCGACATCGGTGGTCCGGCCATGCTGCGCGCCGCGGCCAAAAATCACGACCGCGTGCTGGTGGTCACCGACCCGTCCGACTATGCCGAACTGATCGACACCCTGCGCCAGCACGGCGGCACCACCCTGGCTCTGCGCCAGCGCCTGGCCGCCCGCGCCTATGCGCATACCGCCCGCTACGACGGCATGATCGCCGACTGGCTGGGCGCGCACATGGGCGACCAGGAGCCGGCACCGTTCGCCCCCACCCTGCATCTGGGCATGGACCGTACCGCCTCCCTGCGCTACGGCGAAAACCCGCACCAGAACGGCGCGCTCTACGTCGAGCCCGACGCGCCCGGCAGCGGCATCGTGGCCACGGCCCGCGTGCTGGCCGGCAAGCCGCTCAGCTACAACAACCTGGCCGACGCCGACGCCGCGCTGGAATGCGTGAAAGCCTTCCGGAAGGTCCCCGCCTGCGTCATCGTCAAGCATGCCAACCCCTGCGGCGTGGCCCTGGGCGAGAACCTTGTCGATGCCTATCAACGTGCCTTCGCCTGCGACGCGACCTCGGCCTTCGGCGGCATCATCGCCTTCAACCGCACGCTGGACGCCGCCACCACGGAAACCATCCTGGGGCAGCAGTTCGTGGAGGTGGTGATCGCCCCCGCCGTCGACGAAGCCGCACGCGAAGCCTTCGCCAGGAAGCCCAACGTGCGCCTGCTGGCCACCGGCGAATGGCCCGAGCAGGCCCCCGCCACGCGCAACTACAAGCGTATCGCCGGCGGCCTGCTGGTACAGGATACCGACCGCGACACGCTGCTGGTGGACGACCTGGAAGTGGTCAGCCGGCGCGTGCCCACCGCCGACGAGCTGCGCGACCTGCTGTTCGCCTGGCACGTGGCCATGTACGTGAAATCCAACGCCATCGTCTACGCGCGCGGCGGCCAGACCATCGGTATCGGCGCCGGACAGATGAGCCGCGTGGTCAGCGCGAAGATCGCCGCCCTGAAAGCCGCCGAGGCCGGTCTCGAAGTCGCCGGCAGCGCCATGGCCTCGGATGCCTTCTTCCCCTTCCGCGACGGCATCGACGCCGCCGCCGCGGCCGGCGTGACGGCAGTGATCCAGCCCGGCGGTT
>CAZMXV010000154.1:0-4800 GCA_964570295.1 uncultured Rhodanobacteraceae bacterium | reverse complement strand
CCGCGCCGGCGGCGAATTCGCCCGGCGCGCGCAGCAGCGCCATCTCGGTCATGAAACCGCCGTAACTGCCGCCGTAGATGCCCACGCGCGCCGGGTCGACATGATGGTGCCTGACCAGCCACGCCTTGCCGTCGAGCAGGTCCTCCAGTTCCGGATGGCCCATCCGGCGGTAGATCGCCGCGCGCCAGTCGCGACCGTAGCCGGCCGAGGCGCGGTAGTCCATGTCCAGCACCACGTAGCCTTCCTGCAGCAGCAGGTTGTGGAACATCTGCTCGCGGAAGTAGTAGGTCCAGCCCCGGGTGACGTCCTGCAGATAGCCGGCGCCGTGCACGAACAGCACGGCCGGGCGCGTGCGCGCGGTGTCGGCATCCTGCGGCAGATACAGCTTGGCATAAATGTCGCCCGCGCCGTGCGAGGACGGCACCTTGACGATGCGCGGCTCGACCCAGTCGACGGCCTTGAACGCCGGCTTCATGGTGTCCGTGAGCTCGCGTGCCTGGCCACCGTCGGCATCCACCACGGCAAGCTGCGGCAGCATGTACGCCGAGGAATGCAGCACCGCCAGCCGGCTTCCGTCCGGCGACAGGCGAAAGCCGTCGATGGCGCCGAAGCGGGTCACGCGCTCGAGCTTGCCGCCCGCCAGCGGGACCCGGTAGATGTCATAGGCATAGGGAGCTTCCCGGTTGGCGTTGACGTAGGCCCACTTGCCGTCGGCGGAAAACACCGGCTCGCTCACTTCAAAGTGGCCCGAGGTGAGCTGGCGCGCCTTGCCGCCGGGCGCCTTGACGTAGAGCTGCGAGTAGCCGCTCTCTTCGCTCAGGTACCACAGCGTGCGCGTCCCCGGCACGAACCCGAAGCCGTTGAATGCCCAGCTGATCCAGGCCGCGTCGTGCAGGTGGTCCTGGAGCACCAGCCTGTGCGAGGCCAGGTCGACCGAGGCGATCCAGCGGTCCTTGTTGTCGTTGGCGCGCAGCTGGATGGCGGCGGCCTTGCCGTCGTCGCTCCACACCATGGGATGCATGACGAAGCCGGTCACCGATACGCTGCGTGTCTTCGGGGCCTCCAGCGCCTCGGCCTCGTCGTCATGGCCGGCCTTGCGCAGGTTGGCCTGGGCCTTGGCGCGAAGATCGGCCAGCGGATCGTCATGGATGCCCGGCAGGTCGTCCAGCGACAGCGCGTGCTTGACGTGGTCGGTCAGGTCCAGCAGCCACACGCTCTGCGGCACCGGCGCGTTGCGGCCGACGTAGGGACGCGCCTTTTCCTTTTCGGTGTAGCCCGAACGGGTGACGTAATGGTTGACCACGGCGGGCTTGCCGTCGTCGTAATGCGACGGCTGGGTCACCACCAGCATCCAGCGGCCATCGGGAGACAGCGCGGTGGCGGCGATGGTGGTGCCCTTGCCCATCCAGAACGGCTGCGGCGCACGCGTGGCATCCGCCCTGTCCAAAGCGAGGTCGTGCTCACGCCGGGCCTTCTTTTCGGCATCCGCGTGGCGCAGCGTCTCGAAGAGTTCCAGCTGCTTGCGCGCCAGGGCATCGGGCTTGTCCGCCGCCGGATCGTCGCCCGTCTTCAACGTGGCCACCGGCCGGCTGGCCCCGGCCGCCAGCCGGTAGCTGTACCACTGGTTGCCGCAGCGGTACTGCACGGCCGAGCCGTCGGCACTCCATTGCACGCCGTCCTCGCGCTGCGGCGTGCGTGTAACCTGGATCAGCCGGCCGCCGGCAAGTTCGCGCACGAACACGTCGCCGTGGCGCACGAAGGCCGCGTAACGGTGCCCGGCATCGAAGACCGGATCGCCGTCCACGTCGGCCAGCTGGTCGGCGGGCACCCGGACATTTTCGCCGCCGGCGGGATCGACGCGGTAAAGGTCGCGGATCTCGCTGCCGTCGCGCTTGAGCCGGTAATAGATGTGCCGGCCGTCGGCACTCCAGTGCGGACGCTCGACGGCATGGCCGATCCAGTCCGGATGGGCCATGATCTTTTCCATCGTCAGCTGGCCGGCCATGGCGGGCATGGCGGTGACAGCCAGCGCGGCGACAAGGGCGAGGCGGCGCATGCGGTTTCCCTCTGCAAAAAAACGACAGCATAACGTGCCGATGCGGCCAAAACCGTTGCCTGTGCCATCAGTCAGGGATATTCCGGCCATGGTTCGTATTAGGCTGTCCTTTTCCGCACGAATCGCCGGAGTTTCCCCATGCGCCTCGCATTCGCCCTGTCCCTTTCCCTGCTGCTGGCGGCCCCCGCCGGCCAGGCTCTCGCCGCCGACACCACGCCGCAGCCCCCGGCCTCGCCCCGACACGCGGCCTCCAGCACCCTGCATGGCGTGCAGGTGGACGACCCCTGGCGCTGGCTGGAAGACGGCGACAACGCCAAGGTCAGGCAATGGATCGAGGCCCAGAACGCCTACACCGAAGCCATGCTGGAAAAGATGCCGATCCGCACGGCCATGGCCAAGCGGGTGCGCGAGCTGGCCATCACCTCGACCACGCGCTCGGCGCCGCTGCTGGCCGGCGGCACGCTGTTCTACCTGGAGGAGACCCCGCCGCAACCGCAGCCGGTGCTGATGGCCAAGAGCTGGCCCGACGGCAAGGCCCGGCCACTGGTCGACATCAACCAGCTGGAAGGCAACATCGCCGTCACCGGCTACTGGCCCTCGCCCAGCGGCCGCTACCTGGCCTACGGCACCGCCACCGGCGGCAGCGAAATGACCACGCTGCACGTGCTGGACGTGGCCACCGGCAAAACCCTGGGCGACACCCTGCCCTGGGCCGGCGGCGGCACCGCTCCGCAAAGCCTGGCCTGGGACGCCGACGAGAAGGGCTTCGTGTACGTGCGTTTCCCGCTGCCACTGGCCGACCGCGACATCAAGCCGTTCCACGCCGCCGTGGTGCACCACGTGCTGGGCCAGCCCGCCACCGACGACGCGGTGGTCTTCGGCAAGGACTATTCCTCCATCGCCGAATACGACCTGATGGCCTCGCCGGACGGCAAGCACATGGCGGTGCTGGCCAAGACCGGCGACGGCGGCCCCTGGGACGTGTACCTGCGCCAGGACGGCACCTACCGGAAGATGCTGGGCGCCGAGGCCAACGTGCGCGGCGCCGCCTGGCAGGGCTCCCGCCTGCTGCTGGAAAGTTTCCGCGACGCGCCGCACGGCAAGGTGCTGGCGCTGGACCCGGCCAGCGGCAAGACCCGTGTCGTGCTGGATGAAAAGGAGGGCGCGCTGCAGAAACTGGCCCCGGTCGGCACCGGCTTCCTGGCCGTGCGCAGCCACGGGCCGGACTGGTGGGTGGACCAGTACGACGCCGACGGCCGCCTGGTGCGCCGCCTGCCGTTCCCCGAGCACGGCATTTCCATCGGCGGCATCGCCTCGGAGGCCGGCCAGCCGCATGCCCTCATCAGCTACGGCGGCTGGAGCCTTCCCTCGCGCTGGGTGGAGTACGACGCCACCACGGGCACGCTCGACACCGTGTTCGAAGTCAAGCCGGCCGCCGACTATTCGCACGTCGTCGCCACGCGCATCGAAGGCACCTCCCGGGACGGCACCAAGATCCCCGTCACCGTGCTGCACCTGGACAGCATCGACGCCAACGGCAAACGCCCGACCATCCTGTACAGCTACGGCGGCTTCGACATCCCCATCCGCCCCGGCTTCATCGGCGCCAACCTGGCCTGGCTGGAAAAAGGCGGCGTGTTCGCCTACGCCAACATCCGCGGCGGCAACGAGAACGGGCAGGGCTGGCATGAGCAGGGCCAGAAACTGCACAAGCAGAACGTGTTCGACGATTTTTACGCCGCCGCGAAGGCACTGGAAAAAGCCGGCTGGACCGACCGCGACCACCTCGGCATCATGGGCGGCAGCAACGGCGGCCTGCTGATGGGCGCCGAAGTGGTTCAGCACCCCGAGGCCTTCCGTGCCGTGGTCGCCAACGTCGGCATCTACGACATGATCCGCCACGAGACCGACTGGGCCAACGGCAAGTACAACGTGCCCGAATACGGCACCGTCGAGGACGCCGACCAGTTCAAGGCCACCCTGGCCTACTCGCCGCTGCAGAACGTGAAACCGGACACCGCCTACCCGGCCGTGCTGATGACCACCGGCGTCAACGACCCGCGCGTGGCGCCATGGCAGTCACGCAAGTTCACCGCCGCGCTGCAGACCGCGACCACCTCGGGGTACCCGATCCTGCTGCTGACACGCATGAACGCCGGCCACGGCGTCGGCGCCTCCTTCAGCCAGCGCGTGGGCAACACGGCCATCGGACTGACCTTCTTCGCGCATGAGCTGGGGTTGACCGGCAAGCAGTGAACACAGGCGGCGGACGGGAACCGGAAAGCATCGCGGCCATGGGCCGCTCCCACAAACAACCCTCGATGCTTCAGGCATACCTTGTGGGAGCGGCCCACGGCCGCGACGGTCCGACCTTGCTGAAAATCCTCAGGATGTCTTCCGGCTGGCCGCCTTCTTGGCGGCCGCTTTTTTGGCCGTCGTTTTCTTGGTGGCTTTCTTGGTCGCTTTCTTGGCGGCGGTTTTCTTCGTCGCCTTCTTGGCCGTGGTTTTCTTGGCGGCCTTCTTGGCCGCGCCGCGGCGCTTGCGCTCGGGCGCGGCGGCGATCAGTTCCTTGCACTCCTCATGGGTCAGCGACTTGGGCTCGCGGTCCTTGGGGATCTTGGCGTTCTTGTTGCCGTCGGTGATGTAGGGCCCATAGCGGCCATTCAACACCTGGATGCCGTCGCCGAAATCCTGGATGGTGCGGTTGGCGAGAAATTCCAGTTTTTCCTGCATCAGTTCGCGCG
>CAZMXV010000153.1:0-4806 GCA_964570295.1 uncultured Rhodanobacteraceae bacterium | reverse complement strand
TTCACGGAACCGGCCATCTGTATGGCGCCGCCGAACAGCAGCAGCTTCTCGGTCAGCGTGGTCTTGCCTGCATCGGGATGGCTGATGATGGCAAAGGTGCGGCGGCGCGCGGTTTCGGTCTGGTGGTTGGGCATGGCGGGCAGGTGCGTAAGTCAGCCGCTTATTGTAGTGGGGACAAGGGGTGGGGAGCGAGGGCCGGCGGGCAGGGGCGGAGATCGAGCCCGGACCCCCGGCCCCGGGTCCGGGACTCCGAATCCTGAATCCCGTCATGTCACCAAGACATATGGGCGTTTAGACGTCTATTGACATGGACGTCAATGGTGATAAAGTAACCACGAATTCTCATCGAGACCGGCGGAGGGACAGGCCCTTTGATGCCGGGGCAACCCGTCGAGGCGAAAGCCTCGACATGGTGCCAACTCCTGCGGGGATGCTGCATCCACCGAAAGATGAGTCGCCAGCCGTCCGGCTGTCCGTCCCTTGTCTTCCGGTTCTCCGCGGGCTCGATGGCCTTGTTTTCGGAGAGCCCCATGACCCTTGAAGCCGTTCCCCTGACCAGCGTCGCGACCCCCGCACCGAAGGCGGAGGCACCGGCACGCGGGTCGTTTTCCTGTATCCGGGCCAGCCGACGCCTGCGTCTCGTGCCCAAATATGGCGAGGGAGAGCGCGAGATCGAGGTGCGCTACCTGTGGACCGGTACCCCGGGGGCGCCCACGGTGGTGGTCCAGGGCGGCATCTCGGCCAGCCGGCAGGTGTGCCGCACCGACGACGCGCCGGAGGACGGCTGGTGGGACGGGCTGGTCGGCCCCGGCAAGGCGGTCGACCTCGACCAGGTACGCGTGCTTTCCATCGACTGGCTGTCGGCCGCCGACCTGGGCACCACGTCGGTATCCACCGAGGACCAGGCCGATGTCATCGCCGCGTTGCTGGATGCGTTGCGCATCGGCCGCGTGAAAACCTTCGTGGGTTCGTCCTACGGTGCCATGACCGGGCTGGCCTTTGCCGCGCGCCACGGCCATCGCCTGGAGCACCTGGTGGTGCTGGCGGGAGCGCACCGCCCCCATCCGCTGGCCACTGCGCAGCGCGCCGTGCAGCGCGGCATCCTGCGCCTGGGCCTGGAGAACGGCTGTCACGAGGCGGCCACTTCGCTGGCGCGCCAACTGGCCATGACCACCTACCGCGGCAGCAACGAGTTCGCGCAGCGGTTTTCGGGCAGCCCGGAATTCGTCGACGGGCGTTACCGGCTGCCGGTGGAGGCTTACCTGGAGCATGCCGGACGCAAGTTCGTCGAGCACTTCGACCCCGAGCGCTACCTGTCGTTGTCCGAGTCCATCGACCTGCACCATGTCGATCCCGCCGCCGTGCGCACGCCTGCCACGCTGGTCGGTTTCGCCAGCGACCGCCTGGTGCCGTTGAGCGACCTCTGCGAATTGCAGCGGGGGCTGGGCGCGCCGGCCAGCCTGGAAGTGCTCGAGTCGCTCTACGGCCACGACGGCTTCCTCAAGGAAACCACCGCCTTGTCGCCTTTGCTGCGAGCCGCTCTTGCCGAAGACGCCACCCGCATGTAGGAGCGCGTCCCGCGCGCGGCGGCCGGATATTCCTGCCGCCACATGCGGCATGCGTCTCGCGAAAAGCTTCACACCTTCCCCTTGTATTCGAGTTCAGCCATGACCTTCAATCCCTCCACCCGCGCGGTCCGCGCCGGTATCGAAACCGAGACCCAGCACGGTGCTGTCGTACCGCCGCTGCATCTTTCCACCAACTACAGCTTCGCCGGGTTCAACCAGAAGCGCGCCTACGACTATTCGCGCAGCGGCAACCCCACCCGCGACTTGCTGGCCGAGGCGCTGGCCGAGCTGGAAGAGGGCGCTGGCGCGGCGGTGGTGGCCAGCGGCATGGCGGCCGTGGCGCTGGCCCTGGAGCTGGTGCCGGCGGGTGGCCGCGTACTGGCCGCGCACGACTGCTACGGCGGGACCTGGCGCCTGCTGGATGCGTGGGCGAAAAAGGGACGTTTCGCACTGGAGTTCGCTGATTTCACCGACCCCGCCGCGCTGGCGTCCGCGCTGGCCCGCAGGCCGTCGCTGGTGTGGGTGGAAACGCCGTCCAACCCGTTGCTGCGCATTACCGACATCCGCCACGTGGCCCAGGCGGCGCATGCCGCGGGCGCCCTGTGCCTGGTCGACAACACCTTCCTTTCGCCGGTGCTGCAGAAGCCGCTGGCACTGGGTGCCGACTTGGTCCTGCATTCGACCACCAAGTACATCAACGGCCACAGCGACGTGGTCGGCGGTGCGGTGGTGGCACGTACGCCGGAGCTGGCTGAACAGCTGAAGTTCTGGAGCAACTGCGTGGGCCTGTCCGGCGCGCCGTTCGACAGCTTTCTGACCCTGCGTGGCCTGCGCACGCTGTCGGCGCGCCTGCGCGTCCACCAGGAAAATGCCGCACGCATTGCCGAGGTCCTGGAGGGTCATGCCGCCGTGGGCGCGGTCCATTACCCGGGCCTGGCGTCGCATCCGCAGCATGCCCTGGCGGCACGCCAGCAGGCCGGCTTCGGCGCCATGTTGAGTTTCGAGCTGAACGGCGGTGAGGCGGCCATTCGTGCATTCCTTGAGGGTCTGGCGTGTTTCTCGCTGGCCGAATCGCTGGGTGGCGTGGAAAGCCTGGTGGCGCATCCGGCGACGATGACGCATGCCTCCATGGCTCCGGAGGCGCGGCGGGAGGCCGGTATCACCGACGGGCTGCTGCGCCTGTCCGTCGGCATCGAGGACGGCGATGACCTCGTGCGTGACCTGGAGGCCGCGCTGGAACGCGCCGCCGCCGCGGACAAACCCGCGTGTCGGGTGTCCGCATGAGTGCGGTGGCGAAGGACATCGACGGTGCGTCGGGTCTGCCGGGTCCGGCTGGCCGCGGCGAGGCGGCCATCGTGCTGTTGGGCACCGGCGTGGTCGGCGGCGCCTTCCTGAAACTGCTCAATACGCCGGCGGCAGCGGCGCTGCGGCTGGTGGGCGTGGCCAATTCACGTTTCCAGCAGACCCGGTCGGGCGCCCTGGCACGGCCGGGCATCCGCGAGCACCTCGATCGTGGCGGAGATGCCCGCGACAACGAGATCCTGCTGGCGGCGCTGGACGCCAGCCCTGCCCCGGTCCGGGTCGTGGTCGACGCCACCGCGTCGCAGCGACTGTCCACCCACCATGCCGCCTGGTTGCAACGCGGCTACCACGTGGTTACGGCCAACAAGGCGGCCAACGGCAGTTCGCTGGCCTCCTGGCATGCCCTGGAGCAGGCTTGCCGTGAAGGCGGTACGCATTATGGCGACGCGGCTACCGTGGGGGCTGGCCTGCCGGTCATCGCCGCGGTACGTCGCCTGCGCGCCTGCGGGGATGCCTTGCTGGCCCTGGAGGGCGTGTTTTCCGGTTCCCTGGGATGGTTGTTCAGCACGTTCGACGGCAGCGAGCCGTTTTCGCGCCTGCTGCGTCGTGCCCGCGAGCTGGGCTACAGCGAGCCCGACCCGCGCATGGACCTGTCCGGGCAGGACGTGGCGCGCAAACTGCTGATCCTGGCGCGCAGCGCCGGTTTCCGCCTGGGCAGTGACGACGTGACGGTGGAGAACCTGGTGCCTGCGGCCCTGCACGACCTGGAGCCGGAGGCGTTCATGGCCGCCGCGGAGGCCCTGGACGCGCCACTGGCCGAGCGCCTGGCCGGGGCCCGCTCGCGCGGACGCGTGCTGCGTTACCTGGCACGACTGGACAAGCACGGTCAGGCACACGTCGGACTGGCCGAGGTGGACGCGGACCATCCCGCCGCCACCCTGCGTGGCACCGACAACCAGTTCGCCCTCACCACCACGCGCTATCACACCCGGCCGCTGGTCATCCAGGGACCCGGGGCGGGCGCCGAGGTCACGGCCCAGGCATTGCTGGGGGATATCCTGGCGGTGGCCTGACTCGGGATTCGGACAAGGCTTCGTGCCATACGAAAACGGCGAGCCAGCGGCTCGCCGTTTTCGTTCGAATCAGTGATGCCCGGTCATGCGTTCGGCATCTTCCTCGTCCGGTGGCACCATGAGGTCGTCGGGGTGCGCCTCGGCAGTCTTGCGGATGGCTTCCACCGAAGGGGTGCGCCAGCCGCACTTCAGGCCCCAGAAGTAGAATGCCGCGCCGATGATGCCGACCACGACGAGGTCCCAGCCGTAGGGAATGATGTCACGCCCGCCGAAGGTGGCGCTGCCCATCCAGGACACCAGGGCCACCACCGGGAGGTAGGCGATCAGCCACCATGCGCCGTGCAGGTGGTGGCGGAAGGCGGCCGCGCGCTCGGCGTCGGCGCGCATGCGCAGGACGGGGATGACGATGGAGAACATCAGCCAGCCGTAGATCAGGCCGGCCAGCAGGAACGGCACGGCGAGGGACGCCGCGGATGCGGACGCCAGCCAGAACGCCACCGCCAGGACCACCAGCAGCAGGGTGGGCGCGATGCCGGCCATCAGCAGGACCAGACGTTGCGCGGGCGGGAAGAAGTCGTCGTCCAGGGTCTGGAAATAGAAATACACCGGCAGGGCGACGACCATCAGCAGGATGATCTCGCCGGTCAGCGGCCAGCGCGCCCAGTACAGCAGTTCGGTGGCGAACACGAACGCGACGCAGGCCAGGATCGGCAAACCGCGGATGCGCAACGGGCGCTTCAGCTCCGGTGCCACGCGGCGCAACGTCATGGCGCTGACCGGGCCGGTGAGGTAGGAGATGATGGTGGCCACCGAAATCACCGCCGCCAGCGTGCCCCAGCCGCGGAAGAAGAACAGGAAGATGA
>CAZMXV010000152.1:0-4831 GCA_964570295.1 uncultured Rhodanobacteraceae bacterium | reverse complement strand
AGGCGTGCTGCGCACGCCCCACGGCAGTTTGACTCCGGGCCTCCTGCCCTGCGCCAACGGGGTTGCTACTTGACTCGTTCGGTCGTTTTGCCCGTGATCGGCCGGCGGATTGTAGCAGCATGCCGCTTCCGAACCAGCCCGAGAAGGCTTTGCCGCCACCTGCGGGAGTCGTCGGAGACCCTCCCCGCATGGCGGCTTTACCGAATCGCCTCGAGGCCTCCCATGTACGGGCGCAACACTTCGGGTACCGTGATGGAGCCGTCGGCGTTCTGGTAGTTCTCCATCACCGCGATCAGGCAGCGGCCAATGGCGAGCCCGGAGCCGTTGAGGGTGTGGACCAGTTCCGGTTTTTTGCTGCCCGGCACGCGGACGCGCGCTTGCATGCGGCGGGCCTGGAAATCGGTGCAGTTGGAACAGGAGCTGATTTCGCGGTAGGTATCCTGGCTGGGCAGCCACACTTCCAGGTCGTAGGTCTTGGTGGCGGAAAAGCCCATGTCGCCGCTGCACAGCAGCATTTTGCGATACGGCAATGCCAGCTTCCGCAGCACGGTTTCGGCATGCCCGACCATTTCCTCGAGCTGTGCGAAGGAATGCTCGGCACGTGCGACCTGCACCATCTCGACTTTCTCGAACTGATGCTGGCGGATCATGCCGCGCACATCACGGCCGTAGCTGCCGGCTTCGGCCCGGAAACAGGGGGTATGGGCGGTCATGCGCAGCGGCAACTGGTCGGCTTCCAGGATGGTGTCGGCCACCAGGTTGGTCAGTGACACCTCGGCGGTGGGAATGAGGTAGCGCTTGGCCTCTCCCACTTCGGTGGCGAACAGGTCGTCCTCGAACTTCGGCAACTGGCCGGTGCCCTGCATGGTTTCCGGGTTGACCAGCAGCGGCACGTTGCATTCCAGATAGCCGTGCTCGCGGGTGTGCAGGTCCAGCATGAACTGCGCCAGGGCGCGATGCAGGTGCGCCAGCTGGCCGCGCATCACCGTGAAGCGTGCCCCGGAGAGCCTCACGCCGGTTTCGCCGTCCAGCCAGCCGTGCGGCTCGCCCAGCTCGACATGATCCTTGACCGGGAATGCGAAGGTGCGCGGGGTGCCCCAGCGCGCTACCTCGACGTTGTCGTTTTCATCCTTGCCTTGGGGCACGGAAGCGTCGGGCAGGTTCGGCATGCCCAGCGCCAGGTCGGCCAGCTTCTGCTTGACCTCGGCCAGGGCCTGCTCGTTGGCTTTCAGTTTGTCGCCCAGGCCGGCCACCTCGGCCAGCAACGGCGCCACGTCCTCGCCCTGGGCCTTGGCCTTGCCGATGGCCTTGGAGCGCGTGTTGCGCTGGTTCTGCAGATCCTGGGTTTCGGTGGACAGGCGCTTGCGCTCGGTTTCCAGCGCCTCCACGGCGGCGATGTCGAGCTGGTAGCCGCGGGTCGCCAGACGCGCGGCGGTATCGGCCAGATGCGAACGCAACAATGCCGGATCGAGCATGGTCAATCCTTGGTCTGAAAGGTCAAACCACCATTATCGTGGCAGGTGGCGATGTGGCGCAAACATCTCACTGTGGGCGCGGGGTCAGGAACGGGCCTGGCGCCGGGCCTGGCGCAGGGCGTCCAGCTTTTCCTTCAGCCTGATCTCCAGGCCACGTTCGACAGGGCTGTAGAAAATCTTCCCATCCAGTTGATCTGGAAGGCATTGCTGATCCAGAGCCACCCCGCCCTCGGCATCGTGGTCATATTGATAGCCCTGGCTGTAGCCCAACTCCTTCATCAGTTTGGTGGGCGCATTGCGCAGGTGCATCGGCACGTCCAGGGTACCGGTGTCGCGGATAACGCGACGGACCTGGTTGTAGGCGGCATAGGCGGCATTGCTCTTGGGCGCGGCGGCCATGTAGATGGCCACCTGGGCCAGGCCGAGTTCGCCTTCCGGGGTGCCCAGCCGGTCGTAGGTATCCCAGGCGTCGATGGCCATCTGCCACGCGCGTGGATCGGCCAGGCCGATGTCCTCGATGGCCATGCGCAGCAGACGACGCGCCAGATAGGCCCGGTCGCAACCGCCGTCGAGCATGCGCGTCAGCCAGTACAGGGCCGCGTCCGGATCGGACGAGCGCACGGATTTGTGCAGGGCCGAAATCTGGTCGTAGAACTGCTCGCCGCCCTTGTCGAAGCGCCGCGTGCGGTCGGCCAGCACCTGCTCCAGGGTGGCTTCGTCGATGCGCCCGTCGCTGGCCAGTTCGGCGGCGATCTCCAGCAGGGTCAGCGCGCGGCGCACGTCGCCGTCGGCGGCCCTCGCGATCAGCCGCAGGGCCTCGTCGTCGACGGCCAGCCCCTGTCCGCCCAGGCCGCGCTCGGCGTCTTCCAGCGCGCGCCGCAGCGCCGCCAGGATGGCGTCGCCGTCCACGGCGTCCATGACGTGCACGCGGCAGCGCGACAGCAGCGCCGAATTGAGTTCGAACGACGGGTTTTCGGTGGTGGCGCCGACGAAGATGATGACGCCCTTCTCGATATGCGGCAGGAAGGCGGCCTGCTGCGCCTTGTTGAAACGGTGCACCTCGTCCACGAACAGGACCGTGCGCCGGCCCTGCCGGAAGTGGACCTCGGCTTCGGCCAGCGCCTTGCGCACGTCGGCCAGCCCCGAAAGCACGGCGGAAATGGCGTGGAATTCGGCGTCGGCGTAGCGTGCCACGAGAAGCGCCAGCGTGGTCTTGCCGCATCCCGGCGGCCCCCACAGGACCATGGAATGCACGCTGCCGGCTTCCAGCGCCCGGCGCAGTGCGCTGCCCTCCCCCGCCACGCGCGGCTGGCCGACGATTTCGTCCAGCGAGCGCGGGCGCATGCGCTCGGCCAGGGGCTTCAGGCCGGAAGGTTCCTGCGCGTCGAACAGGCCACGGCCGGAGGGGGAAAGCGTCTGTCGTGCCATGCCCGACATGATACGCGGCGCAACGCCGCTTGCCGAGCCGGGGCCTGTTCCCGGGGTGTCAGGACGCCTTGCCCCGGGGCGCCAGCATGCGCTGCATGGTGTTGTCGCGGCGCAGGTAGTGGTGCCACAAAGCCGCCAGGATATGGGCCGCGATGACGTAGTAGAACGCGGTGCCGATCAGGGCATGGTACTGGAAGATTTCGCGGGCCAGTTCCCGGTCGGGGTGCGACACGAACGATGGCAGGAGGGTCGCGCCGAACAGGCTGACGCTTTTGCCGCCCACCTGCCGCGTGGCGATGCCCAGCAGCGGTTGCACGATCAGGAAGGCGTACAGCGCCCAGTGCGTGACCCGTGACAGCGTGCCGACCAGGCGGGTCAGCGGCGGCTGGATGGGGGGCGTGCCGTATTTCTTTCGCGCCCACAGTCGCGGCAGCGTCAGCAGCAGGACCAGGATGCCGGCCACCATGTGCATGTGTTCGCTGACGGCATGGAACGGGTCCGTGCGCAGCGTCATGTGGTGGATGTTGATCAGCAGGTAGGCGATCAGCACCAGCGCGAAGACGATCCAGTGCAACCGGCGTTGGACGGGCCGATAACGGGCCATCATGTCGGAGGCCATCGGCAAGCTCCTGGGGGGCGGCAGTGAGCCGAAATTGCCAGAAAACCCGGCGGGAGACAAGCCGGGGCGGGTGCGGCTCAATGCCCCAGCGGCGACACTTCCGGCACGGAATCGACATCACCGACCACGTCGACGCCCTCGGGAGGCGTGAAGTGGAAGGTGGCAGCCGGCAGGCCGGTATTGCGTTTCCAGTCCGAGAACCGGATGCGGGTGACGTTGCCAAGCTGGTCCTTGAACACCATGGCGCGCAGCCCCTCCGCATCGAAGCCCAGGCCGGTATAGTCGAAACGCGCGCCTTCCTTCTGTTTCGGGGTCAGGCGCAGCCATTCCAGACCGTCGCGGGTACCCATCTCTCGGCTGTCGAAATCCCTGTCCAGACGCGACACGTCGGTAAGCACGGTCAGCGGGCTGTGTGCTTCGGCGGTGCTCTGCTGGCGCACGGTGACCTGGTCGAGGTCCGGTTCGTACATCCATACGTGACTGCCGTCGGCCACGATCAACTGCTCGTACGGAGAGGTGGTTTCCCAGCGAAACTGGCGCGGCGCCTGCAGGGCCACGGTGCCCTCGCTGACCTGGCCACGACGGCCGTTGGCATCGGTCATGGCCTGGCGGAAATGCCCGGACAGCGAATGCAGGCCGGCCGCGAACTGGTCCAGACGCGCACGTGCGCCGTCCCCGGCCGCCATGGCCGGAAGCGTCACGGCTAGCGCCAGCAACAGCAGACAAAGGGAAGCCAGTCGTTTCATGAAGCGGGTTCCGCGATTCGGTGGAGGTGAATGTAACAAGCGAAGCTTAACCGCAACCAGCGGACCCGCCGACCGGCTGGCTCAGTCCTTCGGCGGAGGCGGCGCCAGTACCTCACGGGTGCCGTTGTGCTGCGGCGCGCTGACCACGCCGTCGGCCTCCATCTGCTCGATCAGGCGCGCGGCGCGGTTGTAACCGATGCGCAAGTGCCGCTGCACGCCGGAAATGGAGGCACGCCGGGTCTGCGTGACCACGGCGACGGCCCGGTCGTACAGGGCCGCATCGCCGTTGTCGTCGCCGCCGGCATCCTGCGGGATGCCGGACTCGTTGATGATGCGGCCGTCGCCCATGGTCTGCTCATCCTCGAGCACGCCTTCGATGTAGTTGGGCTCGCCCTGCGACTTCAGCCACTCGACCACGTTGTGCACTTCGTGGTCGTCCACGAAGGCGCCGTGCACGCGCTCGGGCATGGCCGTGCCGGGCGGCAGGAACAGCATGTCGCCATGGCCCAGCAGGGTTTCGGCGCCGGACTGGTCGAGGATGGTGCGCGAGTCCACGCGCGAGG
>CAZMXV010000151.1:0-4854 GCA_964570295.1 uncultured Rhodanobacteraceae bacterium | reverse complement strand
CCGGCCTGCTGCACCTGCTGCGCATCCGCAACGTACGTCCGGAGGCGGTCAGCGAAGAGGAAATCCGCATGCTGGTGGCCGAAAGCACCGAGCAGGGGGTGCTGGATGCCGACGAGCGCAACATGGTCAACCGCGTACTGCACCTGGGCGACCGCAGTGTCGGCAGCGTGATGACCCCGCGCACGCGCATCGCCTGGCTGGACGCCGAGGCGCCGCTGGAAAACAACCTGGAAGTGCTGCGCACCACGAATTTCTCCTCCTACCCGGTCTACCGCGGCGACGAGAGCGACGTGCTCGGCATCATCGAGATCAAGCGCGTGGTGGACAGCGTGCTGAGCGGCCGGCCGAACCTGTTCGGCAACATCGTCAAGCCCCTGTTCGTGCCGGCCACCCTCCGTGCCCTGGACCTTCTGGGCGCCTTCCGCGACGCCGGGGCCCGGGTGGCCCTGGTGGTCGACGAATACGGCGACATCGAGGGCCTGGTCACGCTCAACGACCTTCTTGAGAGCGTGATCGGCCAGGGTCCCGCCAATGCGGCCGACCCCGACGCGCCATGGCGCCGCGAAGCCGACGGAGGCTGGGTCATCGACGGCGCGCTGGGCATCGACGACCTGCGCGAGCTGCTGCACCTGGACCATCTCCCCAACGAGGGCGACCACGAGTTCCACACCCTGGCCGGCATGGTCATGACCGCCTTCGGGCGCATCCCCAAAGCGGGTGAGACCTTCGCCTGGCAGGGCTTCCATTTCGAAGTCACGGAACTGGACGGGGCGCGTATCGTCAAAGTCCGGGTGACATCCTCGTCGTCCGACACCCCCACGGATCCCCCGCCCCATGAATGATTCCGCCCCGCCGGGCAAGCATCGTCCCGCCACCGCGCTTCTCCGCGACGCCATGGATGCACAGCAAGGCGACGACATCACGCTGGATACCCTGCTGGTGCCCCTGCGCTCGCGCGCCTTCGGCGTGTTGCTGCTGGTACTGGCCATTCCCAACTTCATCCCCGTGCCGATCGGCATCGGCGGCATCATGGGCGTACTGGTGGTGCTGCTCGGCCTGCAGATGCTGTGCGGCCTGGAGCATCCGCTGGTACCCGCGCGCTGGCGCCGCAAGACCATGCACCGCACGCGCGTGGAACAGTTCCTGAAGCGCAGCGCCAGGGTCACGTGCCGGCTGGAACGCTGGTGCAGGCCGCGGCTGGAGCCCCTGAGCGTGCGCCCCTGGGCGCTGCTGTCGGGGCTGGCCCTGGTGATCCTGGGCATCCTGCTGGCCTTGCCCATTCCCTTCACCAACTATGTATTCGGCGCCGTCCTGCTGGCCTTCGCCTTCGCCCTCATCGAACACGACGGCGTGCTGCTGCTGGTGCTGTGGATCGCCTCCGGCGTGCTGCTGGTGCTGTCGCTGCTGTTCAGCAACGTGCTCGTCGAGGCGGTGCAGGAAGTGCTGGGGTATTTCGGGTAAGCGTCGGCGCCCGTTTCCGGAGCGCTCTGCGGGAGCGGCTTCGGTTTGCGACGGTCCGGAGCCGCCGCCTGTCCGCGGCTACCTGCCGCCGGCCCGGGCGGCGCGCTCGGCATCGGCCAGGATGCCATGCAGGATGCGCAACTCGCGCTCGTCGGGATGCGCGCGCTGGAACAACTTGCGCAGGCGCAGCATGATGGTCCGGGGAGAACGCCCCTTGTGGAAATCGATGGCATCCAGCATCCGGCCCAGATGCAGGTAGAACTGCTCCATCTGGGCCGCGTCCGCAGGGGCGTCCTGCACCCCGGACGGCGGCGCCGGAAACGTGCCGTGCCGCCCGGCCATGCGCAGTTCGTAGGCCATCACCTGCACCGCCTGGGCCAGGTTCAGCGAGCTGAAGTCGTCCACGCTGGGAATGCGCACCATGGCGTGGCAGTGCGCCAGTTCGGCATTGTCCAGGCCGCTGGACTCGTTGCCGAACATGCACGCCACCTTTTCGCCGCGCGCCATGGCCTGCACGGCCTGCGCCGCGGCCTCGCGCGGGTCCAGTTCCGGCAGGCGGATGCCGCGGCGACGGGCCGACAGGCCCATCACCAGATGGCAACCGGCCAGGGCCGGCGCCAGTGCGTCGTGCACGCCGGCCTGCTCCAGCACGCCCGGTGCGCCCACCGCCATCGCCATGGCCTCCGGGTCCGGGTAGCGTGCCGGTGTGACCAATTGGAGATCATCGAAGCCCATGGTGCGGATGGCGCGCGCGGCGCCCCCGATATTGCCGGGGTGCGAAGTACGCACGAGCACGAAGCGAAGCTGCGGGTTGAGGTCCGACATGGGTCCGGGCGGTGGTGGGAACCGCACGATGGTACACGTTCGGCGTCCATGCACGCGGTTTTGCTACAATCGGCCCCTGCGGTTTTCCCCGCCCCGTTCTTTCAGAAGCCCCCGCCATGCCAAGACCCGCCGTCAACGTCGCGGTACGTGCCGCGCGCGCCGCAGGCAACGTGATCCTGCGCTACATGAACCGCCTGGACAACATCCAGGTCGTGGAGAAGCACCACCTCGACTTCGCTTCGGAAGTCGACCGCATGGCCGAGGAAACCATCGTCCGCGAACTCAAGCGCGCGTTTCCGCGCCATGCCATTCTGGCCGAGGAATCCGGCGCCAGCGGCAACAACCCGCTGACCTGGGTGATCGACCCGCTGGACGGCACCCACAACTACCTGCGCGGCATCCCGCACTTCAGCGTCTCGATCGCGCTGCTGGACCGCGGCGAGCCGGTCTACGGCGTGGTCTACGACCCGCGCCGCGACGAACTGTTCACGACCAGCCGCGGCGACGGCGCGTTCCTCAACGACCGCCGCATCCGCGTCAGTCGCCGCGAAAGCCTGGACGGCGCGATGTTGTGCACGGGTTTTCCGTTCCGCCAGCGCGAGCACCTGCAGCCGCAACTGGCCATGGTCGGGCGGCTGCTGGAGCAGGCCGAGGACCTGCGCCGCACCGGCTCGGCCGCACTGGACCTGGCGTACGTCGCGGCCGGCCGTTTCGACGGCTATTTCGAATTCGGCCTGCAGCCCTGGGACATGGCCGCCGGCTGCCTGCTGGTCCGCGAGGCCGGCGGCAGCTTCACCGACCTGGCGGGGCGCGACGGCCTGCCCGGCACCGGCAATCTGGTGGCCGGCAACCACCTCCTGGCCCGCGCCATGGTGGAGGTCGCCGGGGAAACCCTGCCGCCGGAGCTGCTGCGCGCCTGAGTCGGCGCCCGGCCGGCCAGCCGAGCCGCGGGCGGCAGGCGGTCAGCAGGAAGAGGCGCCGCTGCAGGCCGAGCTGGTCGCAGCCACGCTGGCAGCCATGATGGCCACCATGACCGCCTGCTGCTGGGCCTCGATGACCTTGGTCACCACGTCGGCGGACTGGCCTGCATGCGCCTTGACCAGGGCCTTGATGCGCTTTTTCACCTTGCCGCGCACACCGGCAGGGTAGATCGCGTCAATGACGTGGCAGGCCAAGGCAAGCTGCAGCAACCACAGCAGGTGGGCATCGGGCGTTTCGCCGTGCAGCAGCACGGCATCCATGCGCCGCCGCAGGTCATGCTCGACGCGGCCATCGCGCTCGGGATAGACCTCGTGGTGGAACAGCAGCAGCACGCGTTCCTCGCGCCGCTGCAGCGTTCCGTTGGCCACCAGCGCCTCCAGCAACCGGACACGCAGGCCGCCAAGCGCCCGCGACAGGCCGCGCACCCACGAGTCCACGCTCTTCCCCGGCTTGGCGGCGATCGCGGCGATGGCTTCGTCGAGCAGGCGGTTGCCGACCAGCGACGCATCGGTCACCGACAGTTTTCCGCCCCAGAAACCCTTCTCCAGGCGCAGCTTTCCCCGGGCCGCCAGGTCCGCGATCATCGCGCCGGCCAGCCCCATGTCCAGGGTGGCCTGCACGCTCATCGGCACGGTGCCTTTGTCGTCGTCCAGGGCCAGCAGCAGCAGGTCTTCGGCAAGCAGGGTCATGCGTACGACTCCTCTTCGTGGATGCCGTGCCTCAACGCTCGCCACGCAGGAACTCGCGCAGGAACGGAATCGTGACGCGGCGGTGCGCGGCCAGCGAAGCGCTGTCGATGCGCTCGAGCAGGTCCTGCAGTGTACCCAGATCGCGCGCATGGCGGGCAAACAGCCAGTCCAGCACCGCCCCGTCCAGGCGGATGCCGCGCGCTTCCGCCTGCATGCGCAGCACCTGGCGCCGCTCCTCCTCTTCCAGCGGCTTCAGCATGGCCAGGGTGCAGGCACCCAGGCGTGAACGCAGGTCGGGCAGGTTCAGCCGCAGCCCGGAGGGCGTTTCGCGGCTGGCGAACAGCACGGTCACGCCTTCGGCGCGGGCGCGGTTGTAGAGGTCGAACAGGGCGTGCTCGGCTTCGTCGTCGCCGGCCACGGCGTGGATGTCGTCCAGCGCCAGCAGCCGGCTGCCGACGCTGCCGCGCAAGGCGCCGGCCGTCGCCCCGCCGAGGCTGGCCAGCGGCAGATACTGTACCGCCGCGCCGGCTTCGGACGCGGCCTGGCAGGCGGCCACCAGCAGGTGGGTTTTGCCGCTGCCGGGCGCCCCCGCCACGAAGGGCCAGGGTGCTTCCGGTTCCTCCGCGGCACGGCGCACGCTGGCCAGGGCGGCGGCATTGGCGCCGGGGTGGAAGCATTCGAAACGCTGGCGACGCGGCCAGCGCAGGGCGAGCGGCAACTGGCTGGGCACGTCAGTCCGCAGCCTTCGGGCCGTCGTCGGGGAGTACGGGAGCAGGCCCGGCCTCCGCGGGGGCGGCATCGTCGTCGCCGTACAGGTCGCTGTGACGATAGCGCTCGTAGCCGTAGCGCAGCAGCACCATGATCACCGCCGCCGCCGGCAGGGCCAGCAGGATGCCGA
>CAZMXV010000150.1:0-4897 GCA_964570295.1 uncultured Rhodanobacteraceae bacterium | reverse complement strand
AAGAAAACCGCCGCAAAGAAAACCGCCGCAAAGAAAACCGCCGCAAAGAAAACCGTGGCAAAGAAGGCCTCCGTACCGAAGAAGGCCTCCGCTCGTGCCAACAGCAAGGCTTCCCGAGCCGTCGCCTCCCGGAAAAACCCGGGCGCGGCGAAACCGGAAGCGACCAAGCCGGCACGCCGATCATCCCCCAGCAAGAAGAAGACTCCCACATCCCGCATGGCCATAGTCGCACCCCACAACGAACCCGGCATCACCAAGGAAGATGGGCGCTACGCGCTGCCCACCGCCGTCAACATCGAGTTGCCCAAGGGCTATCAGCCCGCCGAAAACGAGGAGTACATGAACCCGCGTCATCTGGCGTATTTCCGTCAGAAACTGCGCGACTGGCGCGACCAGCTGGTGGAGGAATCGCGCCAGACCATGGACAACCTGCGTGACGAAGTGCGCGATGTCGGCGACGAAGCCGAGCGTGCCACGCGCGAGACCGAGAACTCGCTGGAGCTGCGCACACGCGACCGCTACCGCAAGCTGATCTCCAAGATCGAGAAGGCCCTGCGCCGCATCGAGGAAGGCAGCTACGGCTACTGCGAGGAAACCGACGAGGAAATCGGCCTCAAGCGCCTGGACGCGCGTCCCATCGCCACGCTGTCCCTGGATGCCCAGGAACGCCGCGAGCATCTGCAAAAGCAGATGGGCGATTGATTCCGGCGACGCGCCGCAACGAAAGGCCCCGCACATGGCGGGGCCTTTCGTTTTTCAGGGGGCGGGCGGCGAGGGCGCCAAAACGGGAGTCCGTTCCCCGTGTTCCCGCCACTCGTCCCCCTGCAATCAACCGCTACTCTCTCCCCAGTGCCTGTGCCGCGTACCCCTTCAGCTTCTTCAGCATCGCCGCGAGTCCGTTCGAGCGCGTTGGCGACAGGTGCTTGGCCAACCCGATGGACTGGATGTAGGTGGGCTCGGTTTCCAGGATTTCGCGTGCCGGGCGGCCCGAGTAGACGCGCAGCACCAGGGCGATCAGGCCGGAGACGATGGCCGAGTCGCTGGTGGCACGGAAGGTCATGCGCCCGGCATCGCCTTCGGGCACCAGCCACACCTGGGACTGGCAGCCGTGCACCTTGTATTTCTCGTCCTTCAGCTTCTCGGGAAACGCGGGCAACTGGCGACCCAGGTCGATCAGGTACTGGTAGCGCTCGGTCCAGTCGGTGAAGAAGGCGAATTCGTCGGTGATGGCGTCCTGCGCGTCGGCGGCGCTGGTGGTGGCGGTCTGGTTCATGGCCCCATTATCGCGCGTGGCCACGGTGCATGCGAATGACGCGAGTCATCTGGTGTCCGGCAACCGGTGCCCGATGGTGCGGACGCCTGCGTTGGCGCCACGCGGGGCCGGGCCCGCGTTCAGTCGCGGCTGATGCTCCAGCGCGTGCCCTGGGCGCCGTCCTCGATGGCAACGCCCATGCCGGCCAGCTGGTCGCGGATGGCGTCGGCGCGGGCCCAGTCCTTGTCGGCGCGGGCCTGTCGGCGCTCGGCGATCAACGTCTCGACGGCTGCCGTGTCGATGTCGTCGCCGCCCTGGCGGAACCAGTCCTCGGGAGATTGCTGCAGCAGCCCCAGGGCCCGGCCACCGGCCAGCAGGGCGGTCTTGGCCGCCGTATCGCCATCCTGGCGTGCGCGGTCGGCCAGCGTGGACAGCTCGGCCAGGGCCTGCGGCGTGTTGAGGTCGTCGCACAGGGCCGTTTCCACGCCGTCGGGAACCGGCGCGTCGGCCGCGTCGGCGGCCACGTGTTGCAGGTCGCGCAGCGCGCCGTACCACCCGTCCAGGGTGCGCACGGCCTGGTGCACCGCGGCGTCGGACCAGTCCAGCGGCTGACGGTAGTGCGCACGCAGCAGCAGCAGGCGCAGGGCTTCGGGCGGATGCTTCTGCAGCAGGGCGTGCAACTCCAGCACGTTGCCCAGCGACTTGCTCATCTTGGCGCCGTCGAAGGTCAGCATGCCGTTGTGCAGCCACCAGCGCGCGAAGGGTTTGCCGCCGTGGGCGCAGGTCGACTGCGCGATCTCGTTCTCGTGGTGGGGGAAGGTGAGGTCGACGCCGCCGGCATGGATGTCGATGGTTTCGCCCAGGTGCCTGGCGCTCATCGCCGAGCATTCGATATGCCAGCCGGGGCGGCCGCGGCCCCAGGGGCTTTCCCAGCCCGGCTGGGTGTCGTCGGAAGGCTTCCACAGCACGAAATCGCCGGGATGCTTCTTGTAATCCTCCACTTCCACGCGCGCGCCGGCCAGCATGTCCTCGATGGAACGGCCGGAGAGGCGGCCGTAGTCGGGCCAGGAGGCGACGTCGAACAGCACGTGGTCCGCGGCGACATAGGCGTGACCGCCGGCGACGAGGGTTTCGATCATGGCGATCATCTCGGCCATGTGGGCGGTGGCGTGGGGCTCCACGTCCGGCGGCGCCACGCCCAGGCGAGCCATGTCCTCGTGGTAGGCGCCGGCGAAGCGCCCGCTGATGGTGCCGATGGGCACGCCGGCCGCCTGCGCGGCGGCATTGATCTTGTCGTCCACGTCGGTAATGTTGCGGGCGAACACCACGTGCGGGTAGTGGCGGCGCAGCAGCTTGACCAGCACGTCGAACACCACCGGGCCGCGGGCGTTGCCGACATGCACGTAGTTGTAGACGGTCGGCCCGCACAGGTACATGGTCACGCGCCGGGGGTCCAGCGGGACAAACGCCTCGGTGCGGCGGGTCAGGGTGTTGTGAAGGGTGATGGCCATGATGGGTTTCGTCGGTGCGGGCGCCGGGGCAGCAGCGCATCTTACCAACTCGCGGCGATGGCGGCCGGCCAGGCGGGGGCTCCGGGGCGTGAAGCGGGCATGGGTCGCACTTCCGGGCATGTCTTTTTGCCATCTAAGCTGGCGTTCATCATGCTTCTGCTGCAATACAAGCGCCGGATTCCGTTTTCCGGCGTTTCCATATCCGCGAACGCGAAAACCCATCAAGAGGTTGCCATGTTACGAACCCCCGCTTTCCTGGCGCTTGCGCTGACGCTTGCGAGCGGTACCTGTCTGGCCCAGTCCGTGGACTCGGACGCCGTGCATTATGCGTGGGCCAACGTGACCAGGGTCAATCCGATTTTTCATGACGTGGAAGTGGCTGATACCCGGCAGGAGTGCTACGAGCAACCGGTAGTGCGCCGTGAGAGCGGCGGCAGCACGGCGGGTACCATCCTGGGTGCGGTCGTGGGCGGCGTGCTGGGCAATACCATCGGCAAGGGCGACGGGCGACGGGCCGCCACCGTGGCCGGCGCGGTGGCGGGCGGGGCCGTGGGCAACCGCGTGTCCGGCAACGGCGGTATGGTGCACGACACGGTGACCCGCTGTGAACCGGTGCGCAACGTCAGCACGGAGCGCCGCATCGTGGGCTACAACGTGGAATACCGGTACCGTGGCCAGTCCTACATGTCGCGCATGGACTATGACCCCGGCGAGCGCCTGCGCGTGCGCGTCAGCGTCACTCCGGCAGACTGACTGGGCGCTTGCGGGGTGAAGTATGAACGGGACATGTCGGCTGCAGTGAAATACCTTGCCGTGGCTTGTTGCCAATCCGGAAAACACCTCTTAGAATGTGCGTTCTCCCGGTGCGGGGTGGAGCAGTCTGGCAGCTCATCGGGCTCATAACCCGAAGGTCGTAGGTTCAAATCCTACCCCCGCTACCAACACTTTCTTTGACAAGAAAGCCTCCTCGGGAGGCTTTTTTGTTGGATGCAGGATGCCCCGCGCCAGCAGCCGGCTGGCATGCAGCCGGTTCGATCAAGGCTGGCAGGGAGGCGGCGTCGCCGGGGACGGCGATGCCGGGGACAGGGCGTTTTGCCCTTTTTTTGTTTGCGTGGCGTTTTGGAGGCTTCTTGGATACACAGGCGCTGGCCCGACGTTTCAGCCCGATCCTGGCCGATCTCGGCCTGGATTGCGCCGGCGTGGAGTGGTTGCCCTCGCAGGGGCAGGGCACGTTGCGCGTGTACATCGAGAGCCCGCAGCGCGAGGTCGGCATCGAGGACTGCGAAGCGGCCAGCCGCGAGCTGTCGGCGATGCTCGACGTGGAAGACCCGATTCCGGGACACTACGCGCTGGAAGTGTCCTCGCCGGGCCTGGACCGGCCGCTGTTCACTGCCGAACAGTTCGCGCGGTTCGTCGGCGAGGAAGTCAAAGTGGTGCTGTCGGCGCCGATGGACGGCCGTCGCCGTTTCCGCGGGCGCCTGACGGCGGTGGAAGGCGAGGTCATCCACATGGAACTGGATGACGGCAAGGCCGTCGCCTTCGAGCATGCCGCGGTGGAAAGCGCGCGCCTGGTACCCGACTGGGTCGCGCTGGGCCTGGCGCCGTCCCCCAAACAGGGCGGTGCCGGCAAGCGTGGCGGGAAGAAATCGGGTTGACATTGAATACTTGGGCGCGTGCGGCGCTCGCGGAGTCATGACGATGAGCAAAGAACTGTTGCTGGTGGCGGATGCGGTAGCCAACGAAAAGGACGTGCCGCTGGACACCATCTTCGAGGCACTGGAAGCGGCGCTGGCGTCGGCGGCCAAGAAGCGCTGGCCCGACGAGGACGCCGATGTGCGCGTGTCCATCGACCGCGACAGCGGCGAATACGAGACCTTCCGCCGTTGGGAAATCGTGGCCGACGACGTCGAAATGGAATCGCCGTACCGCCAGATCCGCCTGATGGATGCCGTCGACGAGCGCGAAGATGCCCAGGTCGGCGAGTACATCGAGGAGCAGGTCGAGAACGCCAAGTTCGGGCGCATCGCCGCGCAGGCCGCCAAGCAGGTGATCGTGCAGCGCGTGCGCGAAGCCGAGCGTGCGCAGGTGGTCGAGGCCTTCCAGGACCGCGTCGGCGAACTGGTCACCGGCATCG
>CAZMXV010000149.1:3102-4953 GCA_964570295.1 uncultured Rhodanobacteraceae bacterium | reverse complement strand
GTGGCCGTGGCCACGCCGTGCTGGCCGGCGCCGGTTTCGGCGATCACGCGCGGCTTGCCCATGTGCCGCGCCAGCAGTGCCTGGCCGACGGTGTTGTTGATCTTGTGCGCGCCGGTGTGGTTCAGATCCTCGCGCTTGAGCACGATGCGCGCGCCGCCGACCTCGCGCGACAGGCGCTCGGCAAAATAGACCGGGCTCGGCCGGCCCACGTAATGCGCCAGGTCGCGGTCCAGTTCGGCCACGAAATCCGGATCCTGGCGCAGGCGCAGGTAGGCTTCGGTCAGTTCGGCCAGGGGAGCCATGAGGGTTTCGGCCACGTAGGTGCCGCCGAAGTCGCCGAAACGACCCGCGGCATCGGGCCAGGCGTGGTAATCGTCGATGATGGTCATGATGCTTGCACGGATTGGACGGCTTTCACGAAAGCCTGCATTTTTTCGGGACTCTTGATGCCCGGCGACGTCTCGATGCCGCTGGACACGTCCACGGCCCATGGTCGCACGTGCCGGATGGCGGTGGCCACGTTGGCGGCGTCCAGGCCACCTGCCAGTACCACCGGGCGCGGCACCACGGGCGGCATGCGCGACCAGTCGAAGGAGGTGCCGGTACCGCCCTGCCCACCGTTCACGTGGCCGTCGAGCACGAAGCCGCACGCTCGCGGGAAAGCCGCCAGTTCCACCGCCACGTCGTCGATCGAGTTCATGGCCACGGCCTTGAGGAATGGCGTGGCGAAACCGGCACAGAAGCCGTCGTCTTCCGCGCCGTGGAACTGCAGCAGCGCGGGACGCAACGCATCCTCGATCTCGCGTACCCACCCGGCCGTGTCGTCCATGAACAGCGCCACCACGCCGAGCATCGGCGGCAGCGCGGAGGCGATGGCCCGGGCCTGTTCGGGCGCAACGAAACGCGGGCTGCGCCGGGTGCATACCAGGCCGATGGCATCCACGCCCAGATCGGCCGCATGCAGGGCGTCGCGGACACGCGTGATGCCGCAGAATTTGATGCGTGTTCGAATCATCGGATCTTGATGCCACAAACGGCGGCTGCGGGGAAATGGCGGCTGTTCACATGCACATCACGTCGGGCAACCCGCACCCGTGCGGATAGCGCGGTCCGATGAAGGCCAATCCCGAGGCCGGGGCCGTGGGCCCGGCCACCTCACGGTCGCGGCCGGCCAGCAGTTCGGCCATCCACTCCACCGGTCTCTGGCCGCGGCCGACGGGCAGCAGCGAACCGACGATGTTGCGCACCATGTGGTGCAGAAAAGCGTTGGCCTGCACCTCCACCAGCACGCGTTCGCCCTCGCGCCACACGCGGATGGACTGCACGTTGCGGCGTGCATGCCGGGCCTGGCAGGAAATGGCGCGGAAGGCGGAAAAGTCATGTTCCCCGAGCAAGGCCTGTGCCGCCCGGTGCATGGCGTCGACATCCAGCGGCAGGCGCTCCCAGGTGACATGGCGGGCTTCCAGCGCGGCCCGGATGGGGCGGTTGAGGATGGTGTAGCGGTAGCGGCGGGCGCAGGCATCGAACCGCGCATGGAAGTCGTCGGCCACCGGCCGCGCCCACAGCACGGCAACCTCGCGCGGCAGGTTGGAGCACGCGCCGAGCGTCCAGGCACGCGGCGAACGTTCCACCCGGGTATCGAAATGCACCACCTGGCAGTGCGCGTGCACGCCCGAATCGGTACGCCCGGCACAGGTCACGTCGATGCGCTCGTCGGCCACGAACGACAAGGCCTTTTCCACGGCGGCCTGCACGCTGGGGCCGTGGCTCAAGCGCTGCCAGCCGAGGAAATCCGTACCGTCGTATTCGATGCCGAGAGCGAGGCGCATGGGAAAGATCACGAAAACGGGG
>CAZMXV010000149.1:0-3002 GCA_964570295.1 uncultured Rhodanobacteraceae bacterium | reverse complement strand
CCGCCACGATCAGCCGATGTCGTCGAGAAGCTTGCGGGCGACGTCCTGCTGCATTTGTGAACCTTCGTTGAGGGCCTCCTGCAGCATGGAGCGGGCACTTTCGGGGTCGCCCATGTCGATGTAGGCCCGCGCCAGATCAAGCTTGGTGTCAACCGGGTCGTCGGAAAAGCCGTCGCGCGCAAAGTCGGCGGCGTCATCCCCGGCGTCCGGCGTGAACGCGGTATCCGGCTCGCCCTCCGGCGTGGCCGCGGGCCCGCTTTCGAAACTGATGTCTTCTTCTTCGGCAGGAGCCGTGTCCGTCGCGGCATCCGCAGGCATGTCCAGCGGTGGCAGGCTGTCGAACTCGTCCTCGCTGGGCATGCCCTCGCCGGTACCGGTCGCCGGAGGAACTTCCGCGTCCGTTTCGCTGCCGGCGGCCGGCTGGTCGGAGGGAGTGCCACTCCTGTCGGATATGAGGTCGAAATCAAAGCTGTAGCCGCTGCTGGGACGTGGCGCGTCTTCCGGCAAGGGCGCGATGTCGTCAAGCGGCTGGCCGGCGTCGCTGTCGCTGTCATCGGCTGCATCGGCCGTGTCCGGCAGATCCTGCTCCCGCGCGGTCGCCTCGTCGCCGGCGGATGCCGGTTCGTCGGCAAACAACGGATGGTCCGGCGCGATCTCGCGTCCCATGTGGCGGATCTCGGCCCACTCGGGCTGACTCTCGTCGTCCAGGTAGGTATGCATGGATTCGGCGATGGCCTCGAAACGGTCGGCATCACCGCGCGCGTAATACAGGCTGGCCAGTTCCAGATGCAGGCCGATGTTTTCGGGATCGGCGGCAAGCCGGGTCAGCAGTTCGCCCTCTCCGTCGTCCGCCGCGACATCGGCGTCCGCCCCGGTATCGATGTCGGCAGCGGTGTCGGAGTCGAGCCCGTCCCCGTCATCGTCTCCCAGCGGCGAGTGGCCGAACTGGTCGGACAGCGATGCCTTGGTCGGCGCATGCCCGCCGTGGCGCCGCCGCAGCAGTGCCCAGGCCAGCAGAACGACAATGACCAGCAGGCCGGCCAACTGTACCCACAGCCGCTTGTACCAGGGCGTGGAGACCACCGCCGGACGCGGCGCGGGGCGGGTGGCGGCCGTCGTGGCCGGCCTGTTTTCAGGCCGTGCCTTGGCGGCTGCGGACTGCGCCGCGGCGGATGTTTCGGTGACAGCCGTCGTCACGTCGCCCGCCGATGCGGCCGCCACGGGCGCCGCATCGGCAAGGGCCACGCTGCCCGTGCCGGCCATCACGATCTCGCCGGCCGAACCCGCGGTGGCCACTTCGGCTCCTCCGGTGCTCGCGGGCAGCGCGGGAAGACCGGCTTCCTTGCGAGCCTCGGCCAGCTTTTCACGCAGTTCGGCAATTTCGGCATTCTTGAGGCTCAGCAAGCGCTTGTTCTTCTGCTCCAGCTGTTCCAGTGCCTCGACGCGCGACTTCAAATCCGCTGCGGCCTGCTCCTGGCTGGACAGGGCCTCCTTGCTGCGCGCCAGTTCACGGCGCAACTCGCTTGCCGAGGTCGAGCCGCTGCCGGCCGCCGCACCCGCCGCCGCGCCCTCCTTTTCGGACGGCGGCACCAGGCTGAGGCGGTCGCCACCGCCCGAACCGGCTTCTTCGCCGCCGACCGGCCGGGACGAGCCGCCCGCGCTGGCGACCATGGTCGGCGCGCGCCGGCTCTGCCAGCTCTGGTTCTGTTCACGCACGGCCGCGATGGCTGCCTGGCGGGTCACCTCCAGGGCTTCCTGGCGCGTCGGAATGCGCAACACCGCGCCACTCTTGAGGGCGTTGACGTTGTCCTGGAAGAACGCGTCCGGATTGGCCGCCTTCAACGCCACCAGCATCTGCTGATAGCTGACGCCGTCGACGCGGTTGGCGAGGGCGATGTGCGAGAGGGTGTCGCCGTGCTGCACCGGGCCATAAACGTCATCGCCCGATGCCGGCGCGGGTGCGGGTGCGGGCGCCGGAGGCGCTGCCTGCCGGTCCGACGCGTCGGCCTGCCCGGTCGTCCGGCTGCCGGACGTGGGCGTGGTGGCGGTGGTGCGCGGTGTCGAGGCACTGCTCAGCGGATCCAGCAGCACGGTGTACTCGCGCAGCAGGCGTCCCTTGGGCCAACTGACCTGGATGAGGAAGTCCAGGTACGGCTCGTGCACCGGCTGGGTGCTGGTGACACGGATCACCTTCTGCCCCGCGGTATTGGTGGCCACCTCGAAGGCCAGGGGAACCCTGAGGTCTTCGCGGCGGATGCCGGCCCTGGCGAAGGCTTCCGCCGGCGCCAGCGACACCTTCACGAAATCCGCCTCGCCCGGGTAGTCCTCGGCGAGCGGAATTTCGGCCAGCAGGGGCCTGTCGAGTGCCGACTTGACCTGGATCTGGCCCAGGTCCATGGCCAGCACCTGGCCACTCGCCAGGGCCAGCGCCGACAGCACGGACAGTTTCAAGCAACGATTCATCAGGACATCCCCCAAACATCAGACGCGGCGCACGACCATGCCTTGGCCGCGTCACCAGGGTGCAACTCTAATTCACGACCGGTTTCAACACCAACAAACCGGGGTACGGTGCGAAGCGTGCATGACATTCCATGCACTGCGTCACATTTCAGGTTTCAGGGTGCCCCGGCGTCATCGCCGCCCGCATCCGTCCCGCCTTTCACGTCATGCAGTTGCCGGCGCAGCTCCGCGATGGTCGCGTCGCGCTGGCGCAATTCGTCGCTGGCCGTGTCGTTGCGCTGCTGCAGCTCGTCGACCTGCCGGCGCAGTTTTTCGTTCCGCTGCTTGTTCTCGTCGATCTTCTGCTGCGTTTCCGAGACCTGGTCGGCCAGGGGCTTGTCCTGGCCCGAAGCCTGCGGGGACGGGGCGGCCAGGGCCACGGAGGCTCCCGCAAGAAGCAGGCATGCCGTCAACACGGAAACGGTTCGTCGCATCACAGATAGTTCTCCACCAGCAGTTCGGCCACTTGCACGGCATTGAGCGCCGCGCCCTTGCGGATG
>CAZMXV010000148.1:0-4973 GCA_964570295.1 uncultured Rhodanobacteraceae bacterium | reverse complement strand
CCCGCGTCATGCTGCTGACGCCGAAGGAGCGCGACTTCTACCGCCACGGCGGCATTCTGCAGTACACGTTGCGCGACCTGGCCGCCAAGTCGGCGTAACCGGCCCGGCATCCAGTGAAAAACCGCCAGCTTTCGGGCTGGCGGTTTTTTTGTGGGGTTGCGGGGTGGCTCGGCCATCGCGGCCATGGGCCGCTCCCACAAGGCCTCAGGATGTTCCCGGCAAGCCCTGTGGGAGCGGGGTCAGCGCAACCCCTCCCAGATGGCGGTCAACAACTCGCCATCGTCGTCCTGGCCGGCCTGCCAGAACATGATGCCGCCGAGGTGGTGCAATTCCACGTAGTCGGCCTTGGCCGCCAGCGACGCCGGATCGTCGTACACGATGAGGCTGCGGGTGGTCGGGTTCCAGAGGTACGGGGCGTCGGCGCGATCGTCCCAATGCCGCCGGTATCCCTGGCGGTTGATGAAGTCCCGTTTCAGGTCGCGCCAGGCGATGGCACCCCCGAACTTGTCGTAAGGCTGGTACAGGCCATCGTGTTCGGGCTTCACGCCATCGAAACGCAAGGCGTAGAACGCCGCGCCGATGACGATCTTGTCGGCGGGCACGCCGGCCGCGAGGTACTGGCGCACGGCGCGCGACGTGGTGCGGGCGTCGGACGGCGCGACGGCGGCCGGGTACAGGCCGCTGTGATGGCCGGCAAGACGCGTCAACGAGTTGTTGAAGTCGTAGGTCATCACGTTGAACCAGTCCAGCAGCGGCGCCACGGCGGCCAGGTCGATGCCGTCCACGTATTTGCTGTCGGCCGAGGCGATGGTCAGCAGGTACGGCTCGGTGCGCCCCTGGGTGGCGGCGGTACGCTGCAGCGTCTCGCGCACGGTGCGCAACAGCGCCGTGAAGTTGGCGCGGTCGTCGGAACGGGCGCCAATCTTGGCCAGGTCGCTGCCGGGATACTCCCAGTCCACGTCCAGGCCGTCGGCATCGTGCGCCACCAGCAGGCGGGCCGCGCTGTCGGCGAATTGCTGGCGTCCGGCCGGCGTGGCGGCGGCCTCGGAGAAGCCGCCCGCTCCCCAGCCGCCCACCGAGACCACGATCTTGAGGTGCGGATGGCGGCGCTTCAACGCGACGCGCCGGTCCAGCCGCGACGCGGCATCGGCCGGCAACACCACGCGCCCGTCACGCACCACCGCGAAGGCGAAATTCAGCACGTCCAGCTTGTCCGCATCCGGCACGGGGGCACCGGCCTCGGCCGTGTCGTAGGCGACAATGCAATATGGCGAATCCGGGCGCGAGGTTCCCGTGGTGCCGCAGGCACCGAGCAGGATGGCGACAACAAGCAGGCCGGCGGCCCGCAACAGGCATGAATACAGCGACATGCTCATTCCCCTTTCCCGTGAAGATCCCGCCCGCCACCCTACCAAGTCCGGCGCGCATCGGCATATGAGAATGTGCATCATCCGGAACAGGCCATCACGGCCATGGGCCGCGATGGCTCCGGGTTGCCGGCGTGCCGGATTGCTCCCGCGCGGTCCGGGCGTCAGCGGCGTTCATCCGCAAAGGCCCCGAACAGCTCGCCGATGGCCAGGGCCAGCGGATACGGCTTCGGGTCGTTGCGGTTGGTGAGGATGACCACGGTCAGGTGATGCTTCGGCCAACGCACGATGACATTGCGAAAGCCCCGGCTCTCGCCCGAATGCCACACGCTGGCGCCGGTGACGCGCCAGCCGTATCCGTAGCCCACATCGGGATCGTCGGTGGGCGTATGCACGCGCATGGCCTCGCGGCGCGATTCGGCATCGAGCAGGCGGTCGTCGTACCAGGCGGCATCCCACCTGGCAAGATCGTCGATGGACGAATAGATGCCGCCGTCGCCGCGCGTGGCGCTGGTCAAGCTCTGGTCGGTGCGTTTCCATTGTCCGTCCAGGACGCTGTGCCCCCATGCCCGGTGCGCGATGTGCTGGTCGGGGCGATGTTCGTACATCAGGGTGTGGTCCATGCCCAGCGGCTGGAAGATGCGTTCCCGCATGAACGCGGCCAGATCCTTGCCGGAAGCCCGCTCCACGACCAGCCCCAGCAGCACGTAGCCGCCGTTGCTGTAGCGGTAGTCGCTGCCCGGTGCGAAATACAGGCGCTGCTGCGAGGCGATCATGTCGAGCACGTCGGCGTCGTCGAGCTGCTTCTCGCGGTCGTCGGGAATGAGATCTTCGTAGTCGACCAGGCCGCTGGTGTGCGTGAGCAGATGGCGCAGGGTGATGGCATCGTCGCTGGCCGGCAATTCGGGCAGCCACTTGCGCACCGGGTCGGACAGCTTCAGCTTGCCGTCCTGTTTCAGCAGCAGAATGCTGGCCGCCGTGAACTGCTTGCTGACCGAGGCCAGGCGATAGTTCGTGGCCGGCGTGGCCCGGGTACCCTGCGCCAGATCGGCCTCGCCGTAGCCGCGGCGCACGACCGGCTTGCCGTCGCGCAGCACCAGCAGCGAGGCACCGGGCACCTCGCCCGCGTAGCGGCTCATCAACTGGTCGACAGCTGCCCGGCGCTGCGCGGCATCCATTTCCCCGGCGCGGGCCGCGGCGGGCACAACGGCGGCCGCCACCAGCAGGGCACAGGCAAAAAGCGGTTTCAGGAAGGGCGGGGTCACGGACAATCTCCTTCGCGGGCAAAGGCCAGGTCCTCGTAGTCGAAGCTGAAATCCGCATCCGGGTCGACCTTGGCCATGTGCAGGGTACCGCCGGTCGCGGCGGGGAAGCGCAGCCACGCTTCGGCGGCGCCGTGTTCCCACTGCACCAGATAGCGCCGGCCCACGCGCATCACCGGCCCTTCCAGGGTTGGCGACTTCAGTGACGCGAAGCGCACCGTGTCGCCGCGGCGGCACAGGCGCACCTGGCCAAACCACGGGTCCCGCCAGGTGCCCAGCATGCCCTGCAGTTCATCCGGCGTGGCCGGACGCCGCGACGAGGTGTCCGGTACCCGTTCGGCATGGCGGCGCCGTTCGGCGCGGTCCAGCTCGTCGGCGTAGCCGGCCACCCCGCGGTCGCCATCCGGATCGGTGAAATGCTTGGTCAGTACTTCGTTGAGCACGATGCGGGCGTCGCCGGCATTGGCGTTGATGAGGAACACGAACCCGCTCTTGCGGAACGGCAGCAGGGTCAGCGCCGAATACATGCCGGACAGGGTGCCGGTGTGCGAGACGGTCATCTCGCCGTCGACGTCGGCGATGCGCCAGCCGTAGCCGTAGCCGTAGAAGCGGGTGCCGTCCCAGGCCTGGCGGCGCGCGGAGATGGGCATCGGCGTGTACGGCGTCCATTCGGCGCGACGCTGCGCGGGAGTCAGCCATCGCAGTTGCGTCGGCGTGGGGGCCAGCCAGTTCATCGCCCAGGTCAGCATGTCGTCGAGGCTGCAGCGCACGCCGCCGGCGGCATCCATGGTGGTCGGCTCGATGATCTCGCCGTCGGCATGCACCACCACGCTGCGGCCGTCGCGCCAGGCATGCGGCTGGGCCACGTTGCCGACCTGGTCCCGGTTCCAGCGCCCGACCTGGCAACGGTCCATGCCCAGGGGCTCGAACACCTCGCGGCGCATCAGCCGGTCCCAGGAGGTTCCGCCGGCCGCCGCGGCCACCTCGCCGGCCACGACGTAGAGCAGGTTGTCGTAGGCATAGCCGGCGCGGAAGCTGTAGGCCGGCTTGATGTAGCGCAGGCCGTGGATGATGTCCTGACGCGTGAAATGGTTGGGCTGCGGCCACAGCATCAGGTCGCCGCCGCCTTCGGGCAGGCCGCTGTGGTGCACCAGCAGGTCGCCCACCTGCATGTTCTCCGTGACCCACGGATCATGCATGCGGAAATCGGGCAGGTAGGTGGTGACCGGATCGTCCCAGGCCAGCTTGCCCTGCTGGACCAGGCGCGCCAGCAGGGTGGCGGTCATGGCCTTGCTGTTGGAAGCGATCTTGAACAGGGTGTCCGTGTCCATGGGCTGCCCCGAGGGCAACCGGCCCTCGACGTGCCGGTAGACCACCCTGCCGTTCTCGATGACGCCGACGGCGATGCCCGGCAGGTGGTAGCGGGCCACCACGGCTTCGACCAGGCGGTCGTAGTCGGCGCGGTCGGCGGCGGGTGTCTCGGCGGCCAGCGCCGTCATGCAGAAGGCCGCGGTCATCAGGGCCGTCATCAGGCGCTTGATCATGGATGCTGCCTCGCAACGGATGGATGTGCATGCAAAAAAAGTGGCGGTCTGCCTGCACCGTGCAGACCGCCAACAGGGGAGGACCGTCGGGTCGGAAGGTCCCGGTGAAGCCGGTCGCTCAGAAACTCAACGACACCGTCAGCGCCGCATACCGCGCCGACTGGAAGCCGCGCGCGCGCAGGAAGTCGGGATTGGTGCTGTCGGAGATGGTCGTCTGCATGTTCTGGTTGACCCACGTGGTGCGCTGCTGGTTGAGCAGGTTGTAGAAGGCGAGCTTGGCCTTCAGCTGGCCTCCGTTCTCCCATTCACGCAGGTAGGTGATGCTGGCATTGAGGTCGTAGATCCAGTGCAGGCGGTCATAGCCGCCACGACCGCCCGGCGACGGCTCGTAGACCCGCTCTTCCGAGATCGGCGAGCTGCAGTTCTCCACGCAGATGAAGTAGCTGTGGTAGTTGCGGGCGTCGTACGGATTGCCCACGCCGTAGGCCGTGACCGGTATGCCGGAATGGGCGTTGAAGCTGGCACCCACCTGCCAGTGCGGGGACAGCGCGTAGGTGCCGCGCAGCTTGAGCTGGTGGCGCATGTCGTTGGGCAGGTAGCCCGAGGCGCTGTTGACCCACGGATCGTCGAAGTTCTCGGTGCGCCCGGTGTCGCTGAAGTTGGTGTCGGAGTTCACCGGACCCTCGGCGTTGCCGCGCGACCAGGACAGCACGTAGGTGGCGTTGAACGACCACTTGTCGTCCCAGGCGCGATCGAGCTGGAGTTCCAGCGCGGTATAGGACCGCTTGGGCTTCTGCCAG
>CAZMXV010000147.1:0-5032 GCA_964570295.1 uncultured Rhodanobacteraceae bacterium | reverse complement strand
TCGACCCGGCCGCGGTCGGCTACGGCAGCGACTACACCGAAGGCAACGCCTGGGAGTATTCGTGGTACGTGCCGCAGGATACCGCCGGCCTGATCCGGGCGCTGGGCGGCGATGCGGCCTTCATCCGCAAGATCGACCAGGTTTTCGACAGCAAGGTCGATCCCGGGGACTTCGCCCACGTCGAGGACATTTCCGGACTCATCGGCTACTACGCGCAGGGCAACGAACCCAGCCAGCACATTGCCTACCTCTACGATTACGCCGGCGCGCCCTGGAAAACCCAGGAGCGTCTCGCGCAGATCATGCGCACGCAGTACAAGCCGGCGCCGGACGGGCTGCCGGGCAACGACGACCTGGGCCAGATGTCGGCCTGGTACGTCTTTACCGCGCTCGGCTTTTATCCGGTGGCGCCGGCCAGCAACCAGTACGTGATCGGCCGCCCGTTCGTACGCCGCGCGGTGATGCACCTGCCCAACGGCAAGGATTTCACCGTGGTCGCCGAGGACCTGGACGCGGGTCATCCGTATGTCGGCGCGGTGACCTTGAACGGCAGGCCGCTGCAGCGCAATTGGCTGTCGCACGACGAGATCATGGCCGGAGGCGAATTGCGCTTCGTGATGCAGGCCGCTCCCGCACGGAACCGCGCCACCTCGGAGGTGGCCAGGCCGTACTCCATGAGTACGCGATCGGCGGCGGGGGGTCGCCCGTGACTTGCCCGGAATGATGTCTTTCATGCCAGAATGACGGGTGGGGAAAAGCGGGGTGCGTGGCAGCGTGAAAAACAGGTGGCACCTGAAAATCGTGATGCGTTGGCGCATGGCTTTGCTGCTGGTGGCCGTGCTGATCAGCGTGGGGCTTCCCTACTTGATCACGCGCAGCACCACCAACAGTGCGCTGGAGGCGCGCCAGTGGGTGGCGCACAGCGCGCAGGTGCGTGCCTCCGTGTACAAGCTGTTGTACAGCCTGCGCGACATGGAGGCGGCCACCTATTCGGTACTGCAGGGCGTGAACCGCGCCGAAATGAAGCGGCGCATCGACAAGGCCGATGCGCAGGTCAAGCCGTTTCTCGCCACCCTGCGCAGCCTGACCACCGACAATGCCGACCAGCAGACCCGCCTGGGCGCGCTGAGCTCGGTGGTCGAGCATCGCGTCAAGCTGATGCACGTGGCCCTGGAGCGTTATGCCGACGGCGATCCCGGCGGAGCCTACCGCGCGCTTGGCCAGGCGGCCACGCTGTTCGGCTACAGCGACCTGGCCGATGACATCGTGGCGGCCGAGACACGCCTGATGCAGCGGCGCATGGATGCCTCGAACCGCAAGACCCGCATGGCGCATGTCGTGCAGGCGGTGATGACCGCCGTGCAGCTGCTGCTGCTGGGACTGGTGGTACTGATTTCCGAACGCGCCATCGCCCACCGGATCCGTGCCGAGCGCATCAGCCGGCGCGCCGTGGCGCGTGCCGAGCGCATCGTGCAGACCGTGCGCGAACCGATGGCCGTTCTCGACGGCGACCTGCACGTGCTCATGGTCAATCCGGCCTTCGACGAACTGTATGGCGCGGACACCGGCGCCGACGGCCGGCTACTGGCCGAAGTCGGGGAGGGCGCCTGGACCGACGAGGCCCTGCTGCAGCGCCTGGTGGATGTTCTCGCACGGGATCGTGAACTGTGGGACTACGAGCTTGAGCAGACCACCCGGGACGGCGTGGACCGGCACATGCTGATCAACGCCCGGCGCATGACCCTGCCCGATGACGGCGAGGATGCCCTGCTGCTGAGTGTCAGCGACGTGACCGCGCGCACGCTGGCCGAAAACAGGGTCAACGAACTCAACGGCCAGCTCGAAGGCAAGCTCGCGCAGCTTTCCGAGGTCAACCGCGAACTGGAGGCCTTCAGCTATTCGGTGTCGCACGACCTGCGCGCGCCGTTGCGCCATATCGCCGGTTTTTCCGTCAAGCTGGAACAGCGCCTGGGCGACGGCATCGACGAAAAGAGCAGTCATTACCTGGAAGTCATCCGTGGCGCGGCCCAGCGCATGGCCGGCCTCATCGACGGCCTGCTGGTGTATTCGCGCCTCGGCCGCGGCGCGCTGCGCATGCGGCCGGTGGACATGCAGGTCCTGGCCGAGGAGGCCCGCGAAACCGTGATGGCCGATGCCGACGGACGCGACATCGAGTGGCACGTGGCCACCCTCCCGGCCGTGGATGGCGACATCAACATGCTGCGGACGGTGTGGCAGAATCTGCTCGGCAACGCGGTGAAGTACACCGCGCGGCGGGAACGGGCGGTGATCCGTGTCAGCGCCGAACGAAACGACGACGGCGAATACCGGTTCACCGTCAGCGACAACGGTGCCGGTTTCGACATGGCCTATGCCGACAAGCTGTTCGGCGTGTTCCAGCGCATGCACAAGGCGTCGGAATTTCCCGGCAGCGGCATCGGGCTGGCCAATGTCAGGCGCATCATCATGCGCCACGGCGGGCGCATCTGGGCCGAGGCCGAACCCGACAAGGGCGCCAGTTTCCACTTCACCCTGCCCATGCCGAAGGATGCACTGGCCTGAGCGGGAACATTCCTTCCACGCGTCTCATCCAGCAGAAACGAAACATGCAGAAAAAATTGTTGACCATCCTCATTGCCGAAGACAGCGCCGCCGACGCCGAAATGGCCATCGACGCCCTGCGCGAGGCCAAGCTCGCCAACCCCATCGTGCACGTCGAGGACGGCGTGGAGGCCATGGAGTGGCTGCAGGCGAGCGGTGAATTCAGCGGCCGCGACGATGGCAACCCGGCACTGGTGCTGCTGGACATCAAGATGCCGCGCATGGACGGCCTGGAAGTGCTCAAGCGCATGCGCGGCAACGACAACCTGCGCCATGTGCCGGTGGTGATCCTGTCTTCCTCGCGCGAGGAGCGGGATCTGGCGCGCAGTTGGGACCTGGGCGTCAATGCCTACGTGGTCAAGCCCGTGGACGTGCAGCAGTTCTTCAATGCGGTGCAGACGCTGGGGCGTTTCTGGGCCGTGCTCAACGAGGCGCCGGAAGACTGATCCCCATGAATGCGGACACCCCGCCACCGATGCGCATCCTGCTGGTCGAGGACGAACCGGCCGATGCCGAGCTGGTCATCGACGAACTGCGCGACGACGGCATCGCGTGCGACTACCTGTGCGTGGACACCGAGCCGGCCTATCTCGAGGCACTGGCATCGTTCCGGCCCGACATCGTGCTCTCCGACCTCAACCTGCCGACGTTCGACGGCCAGCGGGCGCTGGACCTCCTGCGCGCCAGCGACCGGCTGCTGCCGTTCATCTTCGTTTCCGGCACCATTGGCGAGGAGGTTGCCGTCGAGGCCTTGCGCCGCGGCGCCACCGATTACATCCTCAAGCACAACACCATGCGTCTGGCGGCGGCCGTGCGCCGCGCGTTGCACGAGGCCGGCGAGCAGCGCGCGCGCAAGCATGCCGAGGAAGAACTGATCCGCGCCCAGCGCTTCGAGTCGCTGGCCCTCCTGGCCGGCGGGCTCAGCCACGACCTGCGCAACCTGCTGCAGCCGCTGCTGCTGGCCGCCGATACCCTCGACGACTACCCCGACGACGAGCGCCTGGCGCGCCTGGGCCACCTGATCCGCGACTGCGGCCAGCGCGGCCTGGACATGGTCTCGTCCATGCTGACCTTCGCCCGCGGAGCGCGCCGCGACGAGAAAGTGCGCGTGGCCGACCTGTTCCAGGCCCTGAACCTCCTGCTCAAGGGCAGCGTGCCGCGCGACATCGCCATGGATATCCGCGAGGCCGGCGGGGAGCTGGTTTTCGTGGGCAACCACACCGAGCTGCAGCAGTGCCTGCTCAATCTGTGCCTCAACGCCATCCAGGCCATGCCCGACGGCGGCAGGCTCGTGGTGGCGGCGGAACCGCGACATCTGGATGCGGGCTTTTTCCTCGACGGCGAAGAGGCCGTGCCGGGCAGCTTCGTTTGCCTCAGTGTCATCGACACCGGCCTCGGCATGTCCGGGGAAACCCTGTCACACCTGTTCCAGCCGTTCTTCACCACCAAGGAAACCGGCACCGGCCTGGGCCTGCTTTCCTGTCGTCGCATCGTGAGCGGCCACGGCGGCGTGGTGCGTGTGGAAAGCGCCCCCGGCCAGGGTTCGTGTTTCCGCCTGTATCTGCCCGAAGGGGCGTCGATCCGCGATGCGGGACCGGTGACGCAGGCGCCGCTGGGCCAGGGCGAACGCATCCTGGTGGTGGAAGAGGAGGCCGCGCAACTGTCGTTGCTGACCAGTATCCTGGACGGCTCGGGATACACCGTGGACGCCAGCCAGAGCGGCACCGCGGCCCTGCAGACCCTCGGTGCCGACGGCCTTCCCGACCTGGTGGTGATGGATGCCGACATGAGCCTGTTCACCGGCGTGCGCACCCTGGCGGCCCTGCTCGAGCGCGATTACCACGGTGCCGTGCTGCTGCTGACCCGGCCCGATGCCCCGCCGGATCTGGACGACCTGCCGCCGGTCGAGCGTCTTTCCACGCTGGACAAGCCCGTCAACGCCGCCGCGCTGCTGCATGCCGTGCATGAAGCTCTGGCGTGAGCGTGAGCCGTTGCGGCTGAAACGCGACACTCCGGGGGAGCCGGAAGCCAAGGGCCGATACCGCGGCCCGGCACGGCGCCAGCCGACGGCTTCCGGCAGGTCGCGGGCGTGGGCCGCGCGCCGGAAACGTGGTCAGTCGATGCCCAGCTTTTTCAGCTTGTAGCGCAGCGCGCGAAAGGTGATGCCCAGCTGGCGGGCGGCGGCGGTCTTGTTGTAGCGCGCCTTCTCCAGGGCCAGCATGATGGTTTCGCGCTCGATGTTGGACATGTAGTCGTCCAGGGGCTGGCCACTGCCGCGCGGATCGGGTACCGGGGCGTCGCTGTCGTGCGACATGCCGGGAGCGGGACGGCCGCCGCTGCCCGGCAGCATCAGGTCCTCGACGCCGATGAGATTGTCGTCGCACATGGCCATGGCGCGTTCGAGGATGTTTTCCAGCTCGCGCACGTTGCC
>CAZMXV010000146.1:0-5034 GCA_964570295.1 uncultured Rhodanobacteraceae bacterium | reverse complement strand
GCCTACCTGGCGTTCTTGCCGAGGTTGGCCTTGACGATGCGCTTGATCAGGGCGTCGGCATCGGCCAGCTGCTGCTGGTAGACATCGGTGGTGAACACCGGCTTTTCGGGCGCCGTGCGCGGCAGGATCGGGCCGTCCTGGTCATGCAGGTCGACGTTGGCGGTCATGGACAGGCCGATGCGCAGCGGATGCTTCTCCAGCTCGTCCTCCTTGAGCGAGACGCGCACCGGCACGCGCTGCACGATCTTGATCCAATTGCCGGTGGCATTCTGCGCCGGCAGCAGCGAGAACGCGCTGCCGGTGCCCACGCCCAGGCTCTCCACCCGGCCGTGGTAGGTCACCGAACCGCCATACAGGTCGGAGGTGAGCTCCACCGGCTGACCGATGCGCACGTGGTCGAGCTGGGTTTCCTTGAAGTTGGCCTCGACCCATACCTGGTGCAGCGGAATCACCGCCATCAGCGCACGCCCGGGCGCCACCTGCTCGCCAACCTGTACCGTACGTTTGGCCACATAGCCGTCCACCGGGGCGATCATGGTGGTGCGCACGTTGTCCAGGTAGGCCTTGCGCAGCCTGGCCTCGGCCGCCTTGACGGCGGGGTTGGAAGCAACCTCGGTGCCGCCCACCAGGGCCTCGGTATTCTGGTATTGCTGTTCGGCGGAAACCAGGGCGCTGCGGGCGGCATCCAGCGCATCACGCGCGTGTGCCAGCATTTCCGCGGAAATGGCGCCGGACTCGGCCAGGCCCTTGCGACGGTCGTAGTCGGACCGGGCTTTCTTGAGCGCCGTCTTGCGCGCGGTCACCTCGGCCTGCGCGGCCTCGACGTTGTTGTACAGCCCGCGCACCTTGCGCACGGCCTGCGCAAGCTCCGCCTTGGCGGCCTGCAGGGCCACCTCGGTGTCGCTGGGGTCGAGCTTCACCAGCACCTGGCCGGCCCGCACCCGGTCGCCGTCGTCGGCGCCGATGCTGACCACGGTGCCGGGCACCTTGGGGGTGATCTGCACGACGTTGCCGTTGACGTAGGCGTTGTCGGTATCCACGTACCAGCGCCCTTCCAGGAAATACCACAGGGCCCAGCCCGCGACGGCGACCACCACCACGACCAGCAGCAGGCGCAGGAAGAACCTGCGCTTGCCGCTGCGCTGGGGTGCCGGCGTCGCTTCGGTGTCGGCGGCGTTGATTTCGTCAGTCATGGGTCGTCTCGTCGATGCTTGTCGAAGATGGATGCGAGGGGGTGTCCTGCGCCGCGGCCGCCGTGTCAGCGCTGGCGACGCCGGGCGCGCCGTCATCGGCGCGATAGCCGCCGCCGAGGGCCTGGATCAGCTGGATCGACTGGTCCACCTGGCGCGCATGCAGCGCGGCCACGGCCTGCTCGGCCTCGAGCAGCTGCTGACGCACATCGAGCGCTTCCAGATAGCTGCCCACGCCCGCCTTGTAACGCTGCTCGGACAACTTCCATGCCTGCCGCGCCGCCTCCAGGGCCTGCTGCTGGGCCTCGCTCTGCACCTTGAGGGAGGCCAGCGCCTTGACGTCGTCCGCGACCTGGTTCAGGGCGCCGATCAGGGTCTTGTTGTAACTGGCCACGGCCAGGTCGTAGTCGGCATCGCGGCCGGCCAGGTTGGCGCGCAGCTTGCCGCCGTTGAAGATCGGCAGGCTGACGGCGGGTGCGACCTGGAAGAAGCGCGCCGGCAACTGGAACAACGCCTCCGAGCCACCGGCGGCGAAACCGGCCATGGCACCGAGGCTGATGTCGGGCAGGAAGGCCGCCTTGGCCGAAGCGATGTGGCGGCCGGCCGCTTCGACCCGCCAGCGCGCCGCGACCAGGTCCGGACGCCGTCCCAGCAGGTCGGCCGGCAGCGCCGGCGGCAGCGCCATCCCGGCCGGCTGCAACGGCTCCGGCCGGGCGATGTCCAGGCCACGGTCCGGCCCCTTGCCCAGCAGCACGGCCAGCGCGATGCGCGCGGCATCCACTTCATGGCGTGCCGCGGCCAGCCGGCGCCGGGCCTGGGCCACCTCGGCATCGCCACGCTTGAGCTGGAACTGGCTGTCGATGCCGGCGGCAACCCGCTGCGCGGTGAGCTGGTGCGCGTGCGTGGCCCGCTCCAGTTCGTCCCCGGCGATGGACTGCTGGCGAAAGGCGTAACCCAGCCGGGCATAGGCCCGGGCCACGCTGGTGGAGACGGCCAGCCGCGCGGCATGCGCATCCACCGCGGCGGCATGCGCCTGGTCAACAGCCGCTTCCCAGGCGGCACGCTTGCCACCCCAGAGGTCCAGGTCCCACTTGAAGTTGGCATAGGCGTACTTGACCCAGCCGAAATGGCCGCCCAGCGGATCCGGAATCAACGTGCCCGGCAGGTGGGCGCCGGACACGCTGCCGGAAGCATTGATGGCGGGCAGCTGCTCGGAACGCGCCAGCCCCGCGCGCGCTTCGGCCTGGCGCGCGCGGGCGCGGGCCATGGCCAGGTCCGGGTTGTCCCTGAGCGCTTCCTCGACCAGCGCGTCCAGCTGCGCGTCGCCCAGCGTCGTCCACCAGTCGCGGCGCGGCCAGGCGGCATCGCTCAACGGGGCGCCGGCCAGGCTGCGCGCGGCGTGCAGGGTGTCGACGTCGGTCAGGTGGCCGTCGGGTTTCAGGCCGTGGCTGCTGGCGCAGGCGCCCAGCAACAACGCCATGGAACAGGCGGCGACGAACGGGGGCAGTCGCAATCGCATGGGTTTCGGTTCCGGTTTGCGGTCAGGAGTCTTGGCGCAACGTGGCCAGGACACGCTGCAGATATTCGGTCAGTTGCCCGCGCTCGGTGGCATCCAGGTGGCGCAGGGCGTGGTCCAGGACCTGCTCGCTGCATGCCACCAGCCGGCGTGACAGGGCGCGGCCCGCGGCCGACAGCTCGATGCGCAGGGCGCGGCGGTCATCGGGGTCCGGGCGCCGGTGCAGGTAGCCGCGTTCTTCGAGCTGGTCCAGCAGCCGTGTCATGGCGCCGCCGTCGTGGCACAACGAACGCGCCAGCTCGCCCGGGCTCAGGGGTCCCAGCGCATACAGGCGCCGCAACGCCTGCACCTGGCTGAGGCGCAGATCCAGCCCCTGCGCCTGCAGCTCCTTGTCGATGGCGCGGGTCAGTTCGGTCTTCACCTGGCCGACCAGGAGGCCGAGGCTGTCCGGCGGCGCATGGGTGTCGTGGGCGGGAGGACACATGATCGGTGCATTTTATTGCCACACATATAATTGTCAAGGCAATTATGTCCTCCGCATTTACTTTCCCGGCAAGCATTCGTTCAGGCCCGGTCCGCCCCATGGGGGCCGGGAGCGTCCACCTGGGCCAGTTCGTCTTCCAGCATGGCGGCCAGGGCCGGGTGGCGCACCGCGAACAGGTCGAAAAGTCCCAGTGCCCGCACGGTCGGCAGGGCGGCCAGGAGACGGGTCTCGGCGCGACAGCGCAACGGCTCGGGTGTGGCCGCATCCAGCATCAACTGGGCACAGGCCACGAAGGTCATCAGTGCGGCGGCGGCCGTCGATTGCCCGGCTGGCCCGGCGGGAAGTGCGTGGGGAAACAGCATGCCAACCTCCTTTGCGCGCGCCGGTCGTGGCCGGCCGCATTCGGACAGGGGACATGCAGCTTACGCTGTGGCATCATCGGCGCGATAACGCGAATGGGTCACGTTGTGTCGCAAACGCGCCAAATGGCGTCCGCTCCCCGTTTTCCCCTGTCCGGAGCACCGCGATCCATGGATGATCAGGGATCCATGCCAGGAGCCCCCGGATGCCCGAGAGTGTCGTCGCCGATGTCCAGGAAACGCATTATGCCCACGTCGATCGCGAGGACGGCCCGGGGCTGATCGCGCACGTGTTCGAGGGCAAGGCCACGCTGGCCGAAACCCGCTGGCACCATCACGCCCGCGGACAGTTCATGTACCTGGAAACCGGCATGATCTGCGTGCGCACGCGCCAGGGCATGCACGCCCTCACGCCGCACTGCGTGCACTGGATGCCTCCGGGCGTCGAGCACACCGTGCGCATCGTCGGCCCTTCCACGGGCTGGGGCGTGTTCGTGGCGCCACGCGCGGCCGCCGGGTTGCCGTGCGAGCCGGCCATGCTGCAAGGCAATCCGTTGATGCGCGAGCTGGTGCACCGCGCGGCGGGCTGGGCCCACCAGGGCCGGCTGGACGAGGCCCAGGAACGGCTGATGGCGGTGCTGCTGGACGAAATGCGGCATGCGCACATTCCCGAGGACCCGTTCACGCTGCCGATGCCGAACGACCACCGCCTGTCGCGCGTGACCCAGCAACTGCTGGCCCATCCCGACGACACCCGCACCCTGGCCTCCTGGGCCTCGTGGGCGGGCCTGTCCACGCGCAGCATGAGCCGCCTGTTCCGTGACGAAACCGGGCTCACCTTCGCGCAATGGCGCCAGCAGGCGCGTCTGGCACACGCGCTGGAACAACTGGGACAGGGTACCGCGGTGGCCCTCGTGGCCGACGCGCTGGGCTACGCCAGCGTCAGCGCGTTCGTGGCCATGTTCCGGCGCCGCCTGGGACGCTCGCCGGGGCGCTACCTCGACCTGAAGTCGTGAATCCGCATGACGGCATCCGGCCGGCGCGCCGCGCGTCCGCCGGCGCGACACCGGCGGACGCGGCGACAGGTCACTGCCGGTGCTTCACGAAGCGCGTGAACAACTCGTGGATGCGGCGGTACTCGTCGTACCACGAACTGGGATGCTCGAAACCGTGGCGCTCCATCGGATACAGCGAAATCCAGAAATTCTTCTTGCGCAACTCGATGAAGCGCTGGTACAGGCGGATCGAGTCGCTGGGCAGCACGTTGTTGTCGATCAGGCCGTGCTCGATCAGCAGCGGATCCTGCAGGTTTTCCGCGTACTCGATCGGCGAGGACACCTTGTAGGCCTCGGGGTCGATCTGCGGGGTATTGAGGATGTCGGAGGTGTAGGGCCCGTTGTAGGTGGCCCAGTCCGCGGGCGCGCGCAATGCCGCGCCGGCGGCGAATTCGCCCGGCGCGCGCAGCAGCGCCATCTCGGTCATGAA
>CAZMXV010000145.1:0-5049 GCA_964570295.1 uncultured Rhodanobacteraceae bacterium | reverse complement strand
CACTTACACTGGTGCGTGCGCCGGTTTTGATGCCGCCACCATGCAACGCATGGCACACGAAATCCACATCCACAAGGAACGTCCATGAGCCCGACTGTCACCGTTGGGACACCCAAACCGGTGTGCCCGTTTTGCAACAAGATTGGCCTGCCCATCCTGCCTCTGCGTTATGCCGTCGCGCGCAGCGACTTGGGCAACGCCCCCAGACTGCAAGCCCCGTTTGACGTCACAACCAGCGAAATGGACTACGGCGGCAAAGCGGACAAGCTCCAGCTCAATGGCAAGGACGCGCATTACACCACGCGCCTGCTACGATCCGGCTATCTTTACGTCTACGATCAACATGCCGATGAGTGGAGCGCCTATGTCGTCACCCAAGGCGCCTACCTGTACCCGTTCGATCCCAACGTCAAGCCGCCGCCCGGTGGCTGGAGCACGCCGACGTTTTCCTGCAAGCGTGAAGGCGATGCCATGATCGCCCGCTGCATCACCATCGAACATGTCGACAAGGCAACCAAGGTGTGGCTGGCTTTTTCCGACACCTTGTGGACCCAGGACACCCTGCAAAGGCATGCCGAGGAAGACTACCGCAAAGCCCACATGCGCTGTCTGGATGTGGCGGCATGGCGCGACGCCGCCAAGGCCCCGCACGCCGCGAGTTTTGCCAAACTGACCACGACGGTGGCCGAGTACGCCACCGACAGCAAGACGTTGCTCACCGAAACGGCCCATTATGTGAGCAAATATCTGCCCAAACCGTATACGGCGCATAGCGCCATGGCATTTCTTCAGGAGCAAGAGAAAGAGGCAATTGCCCAACTGCCTGCGCTGGTCCGGGACTTGCTGCCAGGGGCGCTGGCCAGCAACAGCATCGGCACCCCGCATGTGGAAACGGCCGCCTGGGCTTTTTCGACACAACTTTTCGTGCCTGAATCCGAGCAGGCGGCGGGCCTGCAAATATGGGGGAATGAGCACGCCGCACCCCACCAGCCCGTCATGGTGGCGCTGGACGACCCGGCGGGCATCGCCATGGAGCTCAATGGCCTGGTACTGCAACGTATTGCGGAGATCACGGCCGAGCCCGAGTATCGCTGGAAGTACGAAACGGCAAGCTCCATCGTTATGCTGCGTGGCGTGGTATGTCAGTCGGCCGTAACGGAAGAAAGTAAATCGCGTATCCGGCAACGACGACACCTTTTGACCCAAGACCATGGGCCCCTCGCCAACCCGTCCCTGTCGGAGGAAAGTCGGCAAAAGCTTGAGAGCATGGTGAAAGCGGCGGGCGACCTGAGCGACCAGGAAGAGGCGCAAGTTCGCCATGACGCCTGGCTGGACTACGCGGCCCGCTACGACGAGAAGGGTGTGGAAACCTATCTGGCCAACGTTCAGGACAACCTGGCCAAGGTGACTATGCCACTGGTGGGCAATCTGGACACGGTTTACGTGGCCTGGCTACGCAGCAAGATGCTGACTCGCTACTTCACCCACAACTACGACCGCCAACAGGTAGACAGCGGCGAGGCCTATACCGCCTTGGCGAGTCTGGTGATCAGCGAAGCCAGCGGGCGTACCGCCGTGGCGCATTTCCTGAGCGAAGGCCTGGGAAAGGATCCGACCGACCCCGACCAGTGGGTGGCACGGGCCTCGCTGCTCAATCACGATCCCTTGATTGCCCACCTCAAGGAGAAGGCCGCTGACAAGCCCGCCTCGTGGGACGCACTGGTCGACAAGGCCAGCGCCTTCCTGCTGGCTTCGGTCGTGGCCGGCAATGCTGGCAAATTGGATCAGGCAACGGGTGTGGTGTCCAGGTGGGTTTATGCCGTATCCGGCCCACTGGTCAACCACGTCAACCAGGCCTTCGACAAGGCGCTGAGCACCCCCGGCAAATGGCTTCCCGCGCGCATGCAAATCGCCATAATGGGGGCTATCGGAAAACGCGGCAATCCCGATCTGGTCATGGTTGATTTGCACGGCTCATGGACTCGCAAACAGGCGGCACGCGCCTTGGCGCGCACCCTGGCCAGCCAGGCGGGTGGGGACGAGTTGATGTATCGCAGCGGCGCGCGCAAGGCATTCGACAAGTTGGACAAGGCGGGCGGCAAGCGCACCGCGTTTCGTGGCGTGTTGCTGGTGGACAAGAACGAGATCGAAAACCTGTCCTCGCTGTCCAAGGCCGAGCGCAAGGCCATCATCAGCGGCGTCTTCAGTGAAGTCAAACCAAAGCAGTTTGAACAGATGCTGGAGCACAGCGTGGGCAAACTGGCCAATCTGGATGTCAAGGCCGGTATCGTGGGCGCTGTCTTTGCGGCGGTGTCCGTGGGCAGCAGCTATCACGCTTTGCTGAAGGCCGAGCCCGGTCAAACCGGCAAGGCGGCATGGAGCTTGGGCGGAGGCGTCAGCCAGTTGATTGGCGGTATCGGTGAGACCAGCGGGAAGCTGGTGCGCAATGTGGCGGAGCGAGCGCCGAGGTTAGCGGGGGAGATGGCTCAAGGTGTCTCGGGCATGGCTCGCATGGCTGGTTGGCTGGAATATGGCGGCAGGGCCTTTGGCGTGATCGGTGGATTGATTGCGGCGGGGGTTATGTTTTACGACATGTCGCAGGAATTTGCGGACGATAATGCGTCGCTGGCGGTGGTGCATATGACGCTTGGTACAGCAACGGCATTGGGGGCGATTTTGCTTGCTTTCCCGGCGACGACATTGATAGGTCTGGCCATTCTGTTGGTGGTGGCCATTGTGCAAGCTATCGTAACGTGGCTTGAGGATGATGCCATGCAAATATGGCTGAACAAATCGTACTTTTTTGGTGACCACAAGGACGAAGGCTGGTTCAGTGGTCCGGAGGATTACGAGGAATACAAGACTCCGTTGGTGCAGCGTGAGGCTCTGCAAGATTTGCTGGCGGGGGGGGTGAGATGAACTTTGGATGGTGGACCAAGTACCCTGTCGAACGCCCTTTGACAAAAAAGGAGCGGGATACGGCCTTATCGCGAGAAAAACAATCCGAAGTGATACCTAGTCAGCGTATGGGGCTTATCCGTATCAATTCAACTTATATTGACTGGACTGATCCGGCGTACGCAGATCGGGGGATGTTTAATTCTGCTATTGCATTATTTGGATTTGTTTTATTTGCACTTGGTTTTTTTGTTATCCTTATTTTTGCATTGGTCTGGGGGGGCGCCATTTTCCTTATTCCGGAAATTGTGGTCATTGCGGGCCTCATTACCTTTTACTACGTAGCCCTCCGTTACGAGTTCTACACCTACACGCACTACCCCATCCGCTTCAATCGCAAGACACGCAAGATCCACGTCTTCCGCCACCCGCGCAAGGGTGGGCTGCTGACCGTGGGGTGGGGCGACGTGTTCTTCCATGTGGGCGACAATGGCGGGCAGATCTATGAGAAGTACCTGCATAACATCCGTGGTCATATTCTGGATGGTGATACCGTCATCGACACTTTTTCCCTTGGCCATGATGCCGAGCGCATGCAAGAATTGTATGACCGCTGGGAGTTCATCAAGCGCTACATGGACGAAGGCCCCGAAGCCGTCGCCAGTGATCCGCTGGACAAGTATGTCGAACTGTCGGTCAGCTCAAGTTGGGACAACTGCTTCATATGGGGCGGTATCAATTGTGCCGTCCAAACGACGGCACAACGAATCTGGCGCGCACCTTTCATATACTGGTTTGCCGCTACGCGCTGGCTGATTTTCAAGACCTGCAAGGAGCCTGTTTTTCCACCCGAGGTAGAAGCCGAATCGACTGTGGCACCGGACGACCCCAATATTTGGCCCATTCCCGCGCATACCAATCAGTTCGGTGTCACAGTGCCAGGCGTTGCCAAGCGAAGTCGTGAGCGTATGCGTCAAACCCGTCCACCCGGAGCAACCTAAACCGATTGTTCCGGTTGGCTCGCCCGCCACTGATGGCCACGGACGCGCAGTTATCCAATATTCGTTCAGGAGCGATGAGCGTTTCAGGGGTGTTGGTGAGATGAATATTTTGCAGGAGGCAACAGACCATGATGTCACTGGTCACAGATTTGAATGATTTGACTTGGATCAAGCTGGCGGTATGGACCATCGGCATCGCATTGCTTCTGTGGTTGTGTGTCCGTTCTGGATCATTGCATGTGGCACTGGAGCTTGTATGGCGGCTGCTACATGGTAGCCGACGGTCAGAAACACGTCGTATGGCTGCGTTTTACCAGAAACGCACTGCCCTCATGCATTTTCGCTGGAACACGAATATTCGAGCCCGTACGTTGCGTGAAGCCAAAGCGTTGGTGGATTGGTGCCGCGCATATGACGAGGAGATTGCCGATGTGCATGCATGTGGCCAATACTTTGATCCAGGAAGACCTGGTTTGCGTGTGGCAGGATCTTTCGAATGCCATTGTGAAGTCAAGAAGAAAGGCTTGTTGATACTTCCTGACTGGCCTCTTCGAAGCGGTTTGATCATATGTTTTTTTGTGGCATGTTTTTTGGTCTGTCTGGCAGCCGTTTTTGCCACTATTTCCGGCGCGATAGTCAGTGTGAAGCATGGTAGCGGTATTTGGCTTGTACTATACCCTGACCACTTTTCACTTCTGCATGGGATTGCAACGTCTTTTATTTCTGGAGATTGTAAAAATCCAGGATATATCGCAAAAGTTTCCGGTTTGCCTTTGAAAGAGGTGCATATAGCATGTGAGTGGCTATCAGATCCGGCGCGGATGCGGTTTGTCACGAAAAATGTCATGGAGCAGCGTAGTGCAGCAATAATCGCGGTTCTTCTCTTTGCTTGGATAGCGTATTCGGCCTTGCGGTGGCTTCGTGCCATTTTTGCGACGGAGAAAATGTGCCGACGGCTTGAGAGCAAGAAGAGCAGAGGGGCTGAATCGACGTTGGCAAGCAGGTCTTGAGCCATTACGCCAGCGGCGTGGTGCGCCCGGCCTGGCGCTGGGAGCTGGCCGACCGCGAGCGCTATCCCAAACGCAGCCTGACCTTGCAATACCAGGAATCGGACCTGGCCTTCGTCACCCGCCTGTTGGCCGAAGAAGGC
>CAZMXV010000144.1:0-5056 GCA_964570295.1 uncultured Rhodanobacteraceae bacterium | reverse complement strand
CGTTGAGCGGCAGGTCGTCGGCATCGACCACGCCGCGCACGAAGCGCAGGTAGTTGGGCAGCAGCTCCTCGGCCGCATCCATCACGAACACGCGCTTGATGTAAAGCTTGAGGCCCTTGCGCTCGTCGCGTGCGCCCATCATCAGGTCGAACGGCGGCTGCGCGGGCAGGTACAGCAAGGTGGTAAAACTCTGGTTGCCCTCGACGCGGTTGTGCGCCCAGGCCAGCGGGTCGTTGAAATCGTGGCCCATGGACTTGTAGAAGGCCTTGTATTCGTCGTCGCTGATCTCGCTCTTGGGCTTGATCCACAGCGCCGAGGCGTCGTTGACCACCTCCCACTCGTCGGTGGGTTTGCCGTCCTTTTCCTCCGGCATGCGGATGGGGAAGGCCACGTGGTCGGAGTACTTGCCGATCAGCTGACGCAACTGCCAGCCCTTGAGGAACTCGTCCTCGTCGGCCTTCAAGTGCAGCGTGACGGTGGTGCCGCGTGCTTCGCGGGCCACGGTTTCGAGCTTGTATTCGCCCTGCCCGTCGCTTTCCCAGCGCACGCCCGTGGCCGCGTCGGCGCCGGCGCGGCGGCTCTCCACCGTAACCTTGTCGGCCACCACGAAGGCCGAATAGAAGCCCACGCCGAACTGCCCGATCAGACGCGCGTCGGCCTTCTGCTCGCCGCTCATGGCTTCCAGGAAGCGACGCGTGCCGGAGCTGGCGATGGTGCCGATGTTGGCCACGACGTCATCGCGGCTCATGCCGATGCCATTGTCGCTGACGGTGATGGTGCGCGCCTCGGCGTCGTAGCTGACGTCGATGCGGAAATCGGGGGCGTCGGCCAGGAGGTCGGGCTGGCTGATGGCCTCGAAACGCAGCTTGTCGCAGGCATCGGAGGCGTTGGAGATCAATTCGCGCAGGAAAATTTCCTTGTGCGAGTACAACGAGTGCGTGACCAGGCGCAGAACCTGGGCGACCTCGGCTTCAAACGGGCGGGTTTCGGCGGCGGTGGTGTCGCTCATCTGTCGTGGCTCCGGGAACAGGACAATGTACAGGCCAACTTTTTTCGGGGCGGGCGGCAGCCATTTCAAGGCCGCCGCGCCACGACGACGTCCTCCCCTCGCGTATCATGTGCCCCCGGACATCCACACGGGACCTGTCTCCCTTGCGCGGACGCTTTGCCCCTTCCCCTACCGGCGACCTCCACGCCGGGTCGCTGGTCGCGGCCCTGGCAGGCTGGCTGCAGGTGCGCCAGGCTGGCGGGACATGGCTGCTGCGGGTGGAGGACATCGACCCGCCCCGCGAGGTGCCCGGCTCGGCCACCGCCATCATCGCTGAACTGGCCCGCCTCGGCATGACGCCGGATGAGCCGCCCTGCTATCAGTCCACGCGCCACGCCGCCTACCGGGAGGCCCTGCAGGCCCTGCGCGAGGCCGGCCACGCCTTCCCGTGCTGGTGCAGCCGGCGCGACCTGGAGCAGGCCGGCGGCCTGCACCGCGACGGCTGCTGCGTCGCGCCGCCCGATCCGCACCGTGCACCGGCCTGGCGCCTGCGCGTGCCCGACCGGATCATCACCTTCGAGGACGCGCTGCAGGGCATGCAGCACCAGAACCTGCGTCAGGCCATCGGGGATTTCGTGCTGTATCGCGCCGACGGCGTGTGGGCCTACCAGCTGGCCTGCGTGGTCGACGATGCGGCTCAGGGCATCACCGACGTGGTCCGCGGCATCGACCTGCTCGATTCCACCCCGCGCCAGATCCACCTGCAACACCTGCTCGGCCTGCCCACCCCACGCTACCTGCACCTGCCCCTGGTCACCGACACGAGCGGCCGCAAATTGTCCAAGTCCGCGGCCGACCGGCCGCTGGCCACCCGCGAGCCGGCGCCCCTGCTGCGCGCCGCCCTGGGCCGCCTCGGTCTGGAACGACGGGCGCTGGACGCCACGCCACCCGAACGGCTGCTGGCCCACGCCCTGGCGCATTTCGACATCCGACACCTGCCACGCGAATCACTGCCGGCTTTCTGACCGGCGGGCAGTTCTGCCGCCATCGCGGCCATGGGCCGCGATGGCCCTCCCCCCCTCAAGCCCTCACGCCTCGAGTTGGTTAGAATGGCCGCCTTGCAAGAAGGAGACCCCCATGCAGCTCGATCAAGTGAAAGCCATCATCACCGGCGGCGCGTCCGGCCTGGGCCAGGCGGTGGCGCATCATTTTACCGCCCACGGCGGCCGGGTGACGCTGTTCGACGTGAACGAGGAAAAGGGCCAGGCGGCCGCCTCGGCGCTGGGCGGCTCGGCGCGCTTCCTGCGTACCGACGTCACCAGCGAGGACGAAGTGACAGCCAACGCCAAGACGGCGCACGAAGCCATGGGCGGCCTCAACGTGGTCATCAACTGCGCCGGCATTCTCGGCGCCGGGCGCGTGCTGGGCCGCAAGGGGCCGATGCCGTTGGACACGTTCAAGGCCACCGTGATGGTGAACCTGGTGGGCAGCTTCAACGTGGCCAAGGCCGGTGCCGTGCTGATGCAGGACAACGACGCGGGCGAAGACGGCGAGCGTGGCGTCATCGTCAATACCGCCAGCGTGGCCGCCTACGAGGGCCAGATCGGCCAGGCCGCGTATTCCGCCTCCAAGGGCGGCGTGGTCGGCATGACGCTGCCGATGGCACGCGAGCTGGCACGCTTCGGCATCCGCGTGGCCACCATCGCGCCGGGCATCTTCTGGACCCCGATGGTCGACGGCATGCCGCCGGAGGTGCAGGAGTCGTTGTCGGCCTCGATCCCGTTCCCGTCGCGCCTGGGCAAGCCGGAGGAGTACGCCGATACCGTGGCCTTCATCCTCGGCAACCGCTACATCAACGGCGAAACCATCCGCCTCGACGGCGCCGTGCGCCTCGCTCCCAAATAAGCCCCGCCCGCAGGAGCCTCGTCCCTCGCCCTCACCCCTCGCCCCTCGCCCCTAAAAAAATGAAAGCTTCCGACACCAAGAAAGGCCATGTCATCGAACACGAAGGCACCGTCTACCAGGTGCGCGACGTGGAGCGCAGCGCGCCCACCGCGCGCGGCGGCAACGTCACCTTCCGGTTCACGCTGTACTCCATTCCGGGCAACCGCAAGCTCGACCTCAGCGTGCGGGCCGACGACAACCTCGCGGAAGTGGAGCTGACCCGCCGCCAGGCCACGCTCTCGTACATGGACGGCGACAACTACGTCTTCATGGACAGCGAGGATTTTTCGCAATACACGCTGCCGCCCGAGGCCATCGGTGACAACGTTGGCTACATCGTCGAGGGTATCGAAGGCTATTACGTGCAGCTGATCGACGACGCGCCCGTGGGGCTGCAGGTCCCGGCCACGGTCACCCTGGCCGTGGCCGACACCGCACCCGAGCTCAAGGGCGCCAGTGCCACCAAGCGCACCAAGCCCGCGCGCCTGGAAACCGGCATCGAGATCCAGGTGCCCGAATACATCTCCACCGGTGAAAAGGTCACCGTCAACACGCTCACCGGCACGTTCGCCGGCCGTGCCCAGGAGCCTGGGCGGTAGACACCATGCGAGCGAGGCAAAGCGGTTTTGAGTCGGATTTTTCGATCATGTGAGGCAAATAGCCGTGGCTGTTTAACGATAATGGGCGGAAAAACCGGCCAACATCGCGAAGTCGCAGCCGCTTGTATTTCCACTGCCCGGGCTCCCGGGACAGACCCCGTTCCGGCCACCGGAGCGAGCGCCGCCCGCTCCCGCACGACAGGTCGCGCCACCGCGCGGCATGCTCCACAATGGACCGGCTTCCGGTTACCCTGAGCCGCCATGTCCGCCAGCGCCTATTCGCTGCGTGCCTCACTCGTCGCTTCCCTGACCCGCTTCCGGCGCCCGGACGTGCCGGTCATGGTGGCGTTGCGCAATACCGCGGCGGTGGTGCTGCCGTTGGCAGCGGGCTTCGCCACGGGCCATGCACTGGCCGGCCTGGGCGTGGGTGCCGGCGCGCTCAACGTGATGTTCGCCGACCAGCCCGGCCCCTACCTGCAACGCCTGAAGCTGATCGCCGCCGTCACCGTGGCCGGTGCCCTGTCGGCGCTGGTCGGCTTTCTCACCGGCGGTCATCCGCACCTGCTGCTGCCCGCGTTGGCGCTGTGGGGCTTCGTGGGCGGCATGCTGGTGCTGTTCGGACCGCGCATGACGCGCGTGGGCATGACCAGCATGATCCTGTTGATCGTGTCCACCACCGCCGACCTGCCTTGGCCGCAGGCCATCGGTGCCAGCGGCCTGATTCTGGCCGGCGGCGCCTTGCAGGCGCTGTTTTCCATCGCCGCCTGGCCGCTGCGGCGCTACCGGCCGGAACGCTTCGCCCTGGCTTCGGTGTACCGTGACCTGGCCCGTCAGGCCCGCCAGCAGTTGCCGCCAGACGAGGCGCCGCCGGTATCCGACACGCTGACCTTTTTGCAGCAGACCCTGCTGGGTCGGCCGCCTTCACGCAGCCGTGCCATGGAGGCCTTTCACACGCTGCTGGAACTGGGCGAGCGCATGCGCCTGGAGCTGATGGCGCTGAACGAGAGCGTCACCGAACAGACCCGCCACGACGCTTTCCGCAAAGCGGCAGGCGAGACCCTGGACCACATCGCGCAGGCCCTGGAACGCGCCGAACCGCCGGCGCGCGCGGAAAGCGCGCTGGAAACCCTGAAGATGGTGGACGCGAAGTTCGCCGAGCACCCCCATCACGACAATACCCTGGTGCACGCCCATGCGCTCACCGGCCAGATCGCCGCCGCCGTGCGCAACGCCAACTGGGCCGGCAGCCAGGGTGAAATCCGGGCGGTCAAGGCCGACACCACGCTGCCGCGCGCCTTGCGCAGCACGGCCCCCCTGGAGGCACTGCGCGCCAACCTCGACTTTTCCTCGGTGGCTTTCCGCCACGCCATCCGCATGGCGGCCCTGCTGCTGGTGGCCGGCCTCGCGGCGCAGTACATCGGTATCGGCCACGGCTATTGGCTGCCGATGACGGCCGCCATCGTGCTGCGGCCCGACTTCGGCGCCACGCTCAACTTCGGCCTGCTGCGCATGCTCGGCACCATCG
>CAZMXV010000143.1:0-5199 GCA_964570295.1 uncultured Rhodanobacteraceae bacterium | reverse complement strand
TGACGATGCCGCCGGCGGAGACCTTCTCTTCTTCCAGACGCTTGACGATGACGCGGTCGTGCAACGGACGCAGTTTGCTCATGGCTGTTACCTTCTGAAGGCAGGTTGATGGAAAGTGTTGGCCGTCTTGTTAGCACTCGACGGTAGTGAGTGCCAATTTTAGGGATGGTTGGGCCGCTTTCAAGGGGCCGAACGCGTTTTGATGGCATTTCAGACAGGTTGGAGCCGCAAACGGTGCCCGTCGGACGGACAGCGGACACAAATTCGCCCCCTTCCGCGTGCGGAGCGGTGAAGGCGGACACACCGTGCCAGCGTCCATCCTCCGCTCCCGCGTGCTAGCGTCGACCCATGCCCACGCCCTGCCCGGAGTCGCCCATGTCGAACGACTGCCTGCTCGCCCTCACCACCTGCCCCGACGAAGCCGGCGCCGCGGATCTTGCGCGTGCACTGGTGGACGAGCGGCTGGCCGCCTGCGTCACCCGCCTGCCCGGCGCCACGTCCACCTACCGCTGGGAGGGCCGGGTCATGGAAGACACCGAGGTAGTGCTGCTGGTGAAGACCACCGCCGACCGCCTGCCGGTACTGCGCGAGCGGCTGCCGGCGCTGCACCCCTACGACGTTCCGGAACTGGTCGCCCTGCCGGTCGTCGGCGGCCTGCCGGCCTATCTGGAATGGGTGCGCCAGTCGGTGGCCTGACCCGCGGCCCGTGTGCCTGCGGTACGGACGAACCGGGTCGTTTGGTCGCAACCGGCAACAAAAAGCGGGGCGGCTGGTCATAATGGTCATCCTGTCGCCATGCGTGTCTCCGCCCACGGCCCGAACCCGACCATGCTCCCGACCCCCCGACTGCTGAAGCGCCTCGCCCTTCTTCTTCCCGCCCTGCTGCTGATGCTCGGCGGCAGCGGCGCGCTGGCCCAGGCCCCCGAAGGGCTGCTCAAGGTCACCGACGCCTTCCGCCTCGGCGCCGACGCCACCACGCCGGGCAAGATACGGCTGACATGGGACATTGCCGACAACTACTACCTGTACCGCGGACGCATCCGCGTCACGGTGGCCGGAGACGCCATCGCGCCCGGGGAACTGGTGCTGCCGCCCGGCGAGAAGGAGCACGACCCGTATCTGGGTGACGTGGAGATCTACCACCATCAGGCCAGTGCCACGCTGCCCTACCGGGTGCGCGACCCGGATGCCGGCCCCATGCAGCTGGAAGTCACCTACCAGGGCTGCCACGAGGTCGACCCCAAGATCTGCTACCCGCCGCATACCGAAAAACTGACCCTGCCCCTGCCCGCCGCCGCGGACACGTCCGCGGCGGGTGACGCCGCTTCCGGTCCTTCCGGCAACGGCAGCGGCTTCACTCCGCCGGCCAGCCTGCTGCCCGCGTTCCGCTCCCCGACGGAGCAGAACACGCCCCTGCCGCCGGAACAGGCCTTCCGCTTCTCCGCCATCGCCACCGGTCCCGACCAGTTGCTGCTGCGCTGGGAGCTGCCCGACGGCTACTACCTGTACCGCGACAACACCCGCCTCGTCCTGCCGGATGCCGACGGCATCCGCCTGGGCAGCCCCCGCTGGCCCACCGGCGTGGCCCATCAGGACGCCTATTTCGGCAGCACCATCGTGTATTACCACCAGGTCGAGGTGCCGGTACCGCTGCAGCGCGACACGACCGAAGCCCGCAAACTCGTGCTGGAGGCGAGTTTCCAGGGCTGCATGGACCACGGCATCTGCTACCCGATGATGACGCGCAAAGTGACCATCGACGTGCCGGCAGGCACCGGCACGGCTGCCGCGGCACCCTCGGATCCGTCCGCAGGCACCCCCGCGGATGCCAACGTCGACGACCGCTCCGCCGTGGAAGTGCTGGCCGGCGGCCTGGCCGGCAATGGCCGCTGGCTGGCCCTGCTGGGCTTCTTCGCCGCCGGCCTGGCCCTGGCCTTCACGCCGTGCGTGCTGCCGATGATCCCGATTCTTTCGGGACTGATCGCCGGGGCCGGCGAATCGCTGTCCACCGGCCGCGCCTTCGTGCTCAGCCTGGTTTACGTGCTGGCGTCCAGCGTGGTATTCGTGATCGCCGGCATCGTCGCCGGGCTGGTCGGCGCCAGCGTGCAGGCCGCATTCCAGTCCCCCTGGCTGCTGGGCGCGTTCGCGGCACTGTTCGTGCTGCTGGCACTGTCGATGTTCGGCTTTTTCGAACTGCGCCTGCCGACAGCCCTGCAGAACCGTCTTGCCGCGGCCAGCAACCGCCAGCGGGGCGGCTCGCTGGCCGGCGTGGCGGTGATGGGCGTACTCTCGGCGCTGATCGTCGGTCCCTGCGTGGCGCCGCCACTGGCCGGCGCGGTGCTCTACATCGCGCAAAGCCGCGATCCCGTGTTCGGCGGCCTGGCGCTGTTCCTGCTGAGCCTGGGCATGGGCATACCGCTGATCGTGTTCGGTACCGCCGCCGGGCGCTGGCTGCCGCGCGCCGGACACTGGATGAAAACGGTGCAGGCCGTGTTCGGCGTGCTGTTCCTGGGCCTGGCAATCTGGATGCTGTCGCGCTTCGTCGGCGCGCTGTGGGTGATGCTGATGACCGGCGTACTGCTGGTCGCCAGCGGCGTCTACATGGGCGCGCTGGACCGCCTGCCGCCGGACGGCACCGGATGGCGCCGGTTGTGGAAGGCCCTGGGCCTGGTGCTGCTGATCTTTGGCGCGGCCGAGCTGGTCGGCACGGCGGCCGGCTCGCGCAACCTGCTGGCCCCCCTGGCGGGCCTGGGCGGCGGCGTGGCCGCCAGCCACGAGGCGCCCGCCTTCGACACCGTCAAGAGCGTGGCCGACCTCGAACAGGCCGTGGCCGCCGCGCAGGCCGACGGCAAGCCGGTGATGCTGGACTTCTATGCCGACTGGTGCGTGAGCTGCAAGGAAATGGAGCAGTTCACCTACAGCCGGCCCGAGGTGCAGCAGGCCATGGCCTCGTTCGTGCTGCTGAAGGCCGACGTCACCGCCAACGATGCCGACGACAAGGCCCTGCTGAAACACTTCGGCCTGTTCGGGCCGCCGGCCACCATCTTTTACGACGCGGGCGACGGCAAGGAAATCAAGTCGCTGCGCCTGATCGGCTTCGAGAAGGCCGCCGCGTTCCGCGAGCGCCTGGACAAGGCGCGGCAGGGCTGACATGGGCCGGCAACTGCTCACCTGGTTCGCCGCCGCCCTGCTTGGTGGCGTGTTGATGCTGGCACTGGGCAGCTATTTCGGCGTGGCCGGGCTGCCGCCCGGACTGATGGCGCGGTGGCACGACGCCACGCCGGATGCCGCGGACATCCGTGCCCGCCTGCGCAGCGCGCCGCCACGCAAGCGGCCCGGCGTGCATGTGCTGCAAGTCGGCGACACGGTACCGGAGGATTTCGGCCTGCCGGACCTCGCGGGCCATCCCCAGACCCTGGCGCAGTACCGGGGCCGACGCGTCCTGATCAATTTCTGGGCCACCTGGTGCGGTCCGTGCCGCGAGGAAATGCCGGCCCTGGCCGAGGCGCAACGCCGGCATCCGGACACGCGCATCATCGGCATCGCGCTGGACCAGCCCGATGCCATCCGCGCCTGGCTGGAGCATACGCCGGTGCCCTACCCGATCTGGCAGGGCCTGGCCGACCGGCACCTGGACCCTGCCGTACTGTTCGGCGACGCGCAGGGTCTGCTGCCCTACAGCGTGCTGGTGGCCCCCGACGGGCGCATCGCCGACACCCACCTGGGCAAGCTGGACGCCGGGCGCCTGCAGGCATGGCTCGGACAGGAAACGCACTGACGACACCGGGGCCGATACGCCGGGCGCGGCAAAGCTCCCGGATCACCCCCTCAAACATCGACGAACAGCCGCGAACTGCGCCGATCTGGACAAGTCGCCGCCATGCGCGCACACTTGCGTCCCTAGCATCGCATGACTGACGGGAATATCCGCCTTGGCCAAGCTCCTCGCCCTGCACGGGCCCAACCTCAACCTGCTGGGCACCCGCGAACCGGACATCTACGGGCACGAGACGCTGGCGGACATCAACGCCACGCTGGCCGCCCGTGCCGAGGCGGCGGGGCATGAGCTGGCCTGGTTCCAGTCCAACGCCGAGCACGAACTGGTCGCACGCCTGCACCAGGCCCGGCACGACGGCACCGCCTTCGTGCTGATCAACCCGGCCGCCTTCACGCACACCAGCGTGGCCCTGCGCGATGCGCTGGCGGCGGTGGCCATCCCGTTCATCGAGGTGCACCTGTCCAACCCGATGGCGCGCGAGCCGTTCCGCCATCATTCCTATTTTTCCGACCTGGCCGTGGGCACCATCGCCGGGCTGGGAAGCGACAGCTACCGCCTGGCGCTGGAAGCGGCACTGACACGCCTGCCGCCACCGGATTTCGAGGCCCAGCCAGCCTGATGCCATTTCCGCGGCCGGTCGCCCCGCGCCCGGCCGCCACCACCACGCAGACACCAGGGTTTGTCCATGGACCTTCGCAAAATCAAGAAACTGATCGACCTGCTCGAGGCCTCCGACCTCGCCGAACTGGAAATCAAGGAGGGCGAGGAAACCGTGCGCCTGTCCCGCGCCACGCATACGCCCGCCATGCAGGCGATGCCGATGCCGCAGGCCATGGCTCCGGCGGCTCCCGCACCCGCGGCGGCCGCCCCGGCACCGGCTGCCGACGCCGCCGCGGAAGCTCCCGCCGCCGACGCCCTCCCCGAGGGCCACCAGGTGAAATCGCCCATGGTGGGCACCTTCTACGCCTCCTCCACGCCGGGCTCCGCGCCGTTCGTGAAGGTCGGCCAGCAGGTCAAGCAGGGCGAAACACTGGGCATCATCGAAGCCATGAAGATGTTCAACCAGATCGAGGCCGAGGTTTCCGGCAAGGTGGTCGCGATCCTGGTCGAGAACGGCCAGGCCGTGGAGTTCGACGAGCCGATGTTCGTGATCGCCTGATTTTTCGGGACCCGGGACCCGGGACCCGGAACCCGCCCGGTGCCGCCATGCGGTCCGGAACGGGTGGCAGGTCCTCGAACCGGGTTGTGGCACCGTATACAGAGTTCCGGAACCTCCATGCTAGAAAAAATCGTTATCGCGAACCGTGGTGAGATCGCGCTGCGCGTGCTGCGGGCCTGCCATGCGCTGGGCATCAAGACCGTGGCGGTGCATTCCACCATCGACCGCAACCTCAAGCACGTGGGCATGGCCGACGAGGCCA
>CAZMXV010000142.1:0-5218 GCA_964570295.1 uncultured Rhodanobacteraceae bacterium | reverse complement strand
GCCAGCAGGATGCCGAGGAAACCGAACAGGTAGCCGCCGGCCAGCACCGCAAACATCACCGCCACCGGATGCAGGCCGATCTTGCCGCCCACCAGGCGCGGCACCAGCACGTAGCCCTCCATCATCTGGCCGATGGCGAACACGATGGCCAGGAGGCCCAGGTGCAGCCAGTCGCCGTACTGCACCAGCACGGCGATCAGGGCCGCGCCCAGGCCGATGATGAAGCCCAGGTAGGGCACGAAGCTGAGCAGGCCCGCGATCATGCCGATCAACGGCCCCACGGACAGGCCGATCAGGGTCAGGCCCACGCCGTAAATGATGCCCAGCGCCACCATCACCAGCAATTGGCCGCGCACGAAAGCGCCCAGCACCTGGTCGGATTCGCGCGCCAGGCGCACGATGGTCGGACGCTGGCGACGCGGCAGCATGCGGTCGATGCGCGCGATCATCACGTCCCAGTCACGCAGCAGGTAGAAGGTGACCACCGGGATCAGCACCAGGTTGGTCAGCCACATCACGATGCCGAAGCCGGACTTGGAAACCTTGGCCAGCGTGGCGGCGACGACGCCGCTGACCGAGCCGATATGCGACTGCAGCGCCTTGATGACGCGGTCGGCGTCGAAACTGCCCGGATCCAGGTGCAGGTGCGCCTGCAGCCACGGCAGTGCGACATCCTTGCCCCACTCGACGTAGTGCGGCAGGCTGCGGATCAACCTGACCACCTGGCGCTCCACCAGCGGCACCAGCAGCAGCAGCGCGCCAGCTACCACCAGCAGCATCAGCGTGAACACGATGCTGACCGCCAGGGTGCGATTGAGCTTGTAGCGTTCCAGCCAGTCGGCCAGCGGATCGCCCAGATAGGCCAGCATGGCGGCCAGCGCGAACGGCATCAGCACCGGCGACAGCAGCCATACCAGGAACCCCAGCACAACGATGATGGCCAGCCATTGCCATCGCCGCGACATTTCAGGACGCATCATCACTACCCTCTCGCCGCTTGCGCGCCAGTTCGCCGCGCGCCATGAAACCCCAGCGCACGACATAGTCCAGACCACTGGCCAGGGTGAAGGCCGCCACCAGCCATTCCCAGGGCCACAGACGCATGTCCAGCCAGCCGGCTTCGACCAGCAGCACGGCAAGAACATACAGGATCTGCACCGTGGTGCAGCATTTGGAGATCCAGCTCGGATGCGAACGGAAATGTCCGATCACGCGCTGCCAAGCCAGCGCGCCGACGGCGATCACCGCATCGCGACCCAGCACCAGGAGCATCAGCGCCAGCGGCGCCTTGCCGATTGTTGCCAGGACCACGAAACAGGTCGCCAGCAGCAGTTTGTCGGCCAACGGATCCAGGACGCTGCCCAGCCGGCTGTGCCAGCCGAAATGACGTGCCAGCCAGCCGTCCAGCGCATCCGACAACCCGGCCACCACGGCCAGCCCCAACGCCAGGCGAAAACTGCGGGCCTCGATGGCCACCGCCACCGGCGCCACCAGCAGAATGCGCAGCACCGAAATGGCATTGGGCAGATGCCGCCACCGCGAGGCGGCCGGCGGGCTTGGCGGGTGCGCGGCGGGCGCCATGCGCGCTCACTTCTGCCAGTGCAGGCTGGCGGCCGCGCCGTCATGCGGCTGTGAGGAAGCGACCAGTCGGCCTCCGTCGCCCAGCATGGCCAGCAACTGCTCCAGCGGCAGCACGGTATGCACCCGTACCAGCATGCCCTCGCCCTCGGCCCGGGTGACACCCGCGTCCGCCACGCCCGGCGTCGCGCCAAGGGCCTGCATCACGGCGGCAAAATCACGTCCGGAGCGGATCCCCGAAATCCACAGCACGCGGTCGACCGCGGGGCGCTGCATGTCCACCTCCGCGTCGCTTCCCTCGGCGACATCCTCGTCCGCGACCACGGCCCCGAGTTGCTGCGCCAGGTGGCGCACCGGGCCGGGTGCGAAACGGACACTCAGCACGAACGGCTTTCCGGTGCCCTCCGGTGCACGCCGGTACTGGTACTGCTGCACGTAGGTCGCCGCCTTGTCGGGACCCGGCGTGGAGGCCAGGGCATGCCCGGCCACGCGCGCCAGCACATGCTGCAACGCCTCGGCAAACGCTTCGCCACGCTGCTCCGTGGACGTGTCGGATACCGGCACCGTGGCCTGATAGGTGGAATCGGAAGCATCCGCGGCCAGCACCGGAAGGGCCAGGGCCAGCATCAGCAACCCCGGCAACCACCAGGCCATGGCTCCGCGCATGCGTGTCGGCGTGTTTGTCATCACAGACGTACCCTGCAAGTTCGGTCCGGACAAGTTTACAGGCAGTGCGGGGCGGCCCGGAGGAGGCCGGCCGGATCCGGGCTCCCTGTGCGAAGTCTGCCCAATCCATGCGCAAACGTCTATCATGGGCAGCTTGCACACACGCCGGACCGACGCATGTCCACGCCTGACCACGACGCCCTCACCTATCGCGCCGCCGGAGTCGACATCGACGCCGGCAACACCCTCGTCGAACGCATCAAACCCGCCGTCAGGCGGACCTTTCGGCCCGAGGTCATGGGCAGCCTGGGCGGTTTCGGGGCGCTGTTCGACATGGCCGGCCGGTACCGCGAACCGGTGCTGGTATCCGGCACCGACGGGGTCGGCACCAAGTTGAAGCTGGCCCAGCAGCTCGACCGCCACGGCAGCATCGGCATCGACCTGGTGGGGATGTGCGTCAACGACGTTCTGGTGCAGGGGGCCGAGCCGCTGTTCTTCCTGGACTATTTCGCCACCGGCAAGCTGGTGGTGGATACCGCGGCCAGCGTGGTCGAAGGCATCGCGCGCGGCTGCGAACTGGCCGGATGCGCACTGATCGGCGGCGAAACGGCGGAAATGCCGGACATGTACCCGCCCGGCGAATACGATCTGGCCGGCTTCACCGTGGGCGCGGTGGAAAAAGCCGACCTGCTGGACGGCGCCCGCATCCGCGCCGGCGACGCCATCGTCGGCATCGCCTCCAGCGGTCCGCATTCCAACGGCTATTCCCTGGTCCGGCGCATCCTGGAGCGTGCCGGCAACCCGCTGGACCTCGACCTGGACGGCACCACGCTGGGCGACGCCCTGATGGCGCCCACCACCATCTACGTCAAACCGGTGCTCGACCTGTTGCGCGCCGATGCGGCCCCGGACATCCACGGCATGGCCCACGTCACCGGCGGCGGCCTGCTCGAAAACATCATCCGCGTGGTGCCCGCGGGGCTCGGCATCCGGCTCGACAGCAGCCAATGGCGCCTGCCGGCCGTGTTCGATTGGCTGCAGCGTGAAGGCAAGGTCGCCCGCCAGGAAATGTGGCGTACCTTCAATTGCGGAATCGGTTTCACGCTGATCCTTCCCGCCGACCACGTCGATGCCGCCGTGGACAGGCTCCGGCGGCACCAGCTCGAGGCCTGGCGCATCGGTGAGGTGGTGGTCGAAGCCGATGCCGACGCGCGGGTCCGCATCCGTTGATGGCAGCGGCTCCCGTGACGGCTCCCCTGCCCGTCGCCGTGCTGGCCTCCGGCCGCGGCAGCAATCTCGAGGCGCTGATCCGCGCACGCGAGGCCGGCACCCTGCCCGTCGAGTTCACGCTGGTGGCCAGTGACCGGGCCGACGCACCGGCCCTGCGCCTGGCCGAAAGCCACGACATCGCCACCCTGGCGCTGGACCCGCGCGGTTTTCCCGACCGCCGCGCCTACGACCTGGAGCTGTTCCGGCGCGTGGCCGACAGCGGCGCCCGCATGGTGGTACTGGCCGGTTTCATGCGCATCATCGACGCCGACGCCGTGGCCTCCTGGCAGGGCCGCATGATCAATATCCATCCCTCGCTCCTGCCCCGGTACCGTGGCTTGCACACCCACCGCAAGGCGCTGCAGGCCGGCGACCGCGAGCACGGCGCCAGCGTGCATTTCGTCACCGCCGAACTGGACGGCGGCCCGGTCATCGCCCAGGCCGTGATCGACATCCGCCGGGACGACGACGAGGACACCCTGGCGGCACGCCTGCTGGCCTTCGAGCACCAGCTTCTGCCGGCCGTTCTGGCGATGATCGCGCAAGGCCGGATCATGCTGGGCGCGGACGGCATCCGCTTCGAGGGCAAGCCGCTTGCGGCCCCCCTGCGCCTGCGCGACGGGCGGCTGCAGCTCGCGTGATGGACCATTCAGCCGGCATCGGGGACACTGCCCGCATGACGAAACGCTTCACGAAACGCCTCGCCCCCCTGCTGGCCCTCGCCTGCACGTTGCCGCTGGCCGCCGGCGCGGCCGGTACCCCGGAGCCGGCACCGTTCACCGCCACCTACCAGGTACTGCGCAAGGACTCGCCCCTGGGCACCAGCACCCTCGAGCTGCGCCACGACGGCGACCGCTGGGTCTACACCTCGGCACTGGAGGCCAAATCCGGCCTGGCCGCCCTCCTTGGCGGCGGGCTTTCGGAAACCTCGCGCTTCCGCATCCGGAACGAGCGCATCGAAGCGCTGGACTACGACTACCGCATGCACACCTCGCTGAAATCACGCGAGCGCCACATGCGCGTGGACTGGAAGGACGGCACCGTGAGCGTTGACGACGGCAAGAAAAGCCACACCTACCCGACACAGCCGGGGCTGGTCGAGCGTCACCTGGTGGTGCAGGCGCTGGGTCGCGCCGTGGCCAACGGCAAGACCGACATCACCCTCCCGGTGGGCGGCAAGAAGCGCGTCAAGACCCAAACCTACGCGGTGACCGGAAAAGAAACCGTCGAGGTGCCCCTGGGCCGGATCGAGGCGGTGCACGTGAAGCGCACCCACGACGACAAGGGCTTCCAGGTCTGGTTCGCGCCGCAGCGCTTCGGTACCGCGCCGGTAAAGCTGAGCCAGGAATCGGGTGGCGACATCACCCTGCTGCTGAAGAGCTACGGGAAACCCTGAGCGGGGCCGCCCGTGTTTCTTCCCGCGGACCGGGTGCCGCGGAACGACTCGTGCATGCCGCGATGCTTTCCGTCACCGATGGCGCTGCGGAAGCACGGGGGCCTCAGGCGGCCGCCATCTGCTTGGGGATGGAGCGGTTGGTGTGGTGCACGCGGTTGTCGGCATCCACGTAGACGCAGGTCGGCTGGAACGCCTCCAGCTCGGCCTCGGCCAGCTGCGCGAAGGCGGCGATGATGACGATGTCGCCCACCTGCGCGCTGCGCGCGGCGCTGCCGTTGACCGAAATGATGCCCGAGCCTTCCTCGGCGC
>CAZMXV010000141.1:0-5323 GCA_964570295.1 uncultured Rhodanobacteraceae bacterium | reverse complement strand
CCGTCCTGCGCCACGCCATCGAACACAGCACGCATCGTTTCAGCGGGCTTGCCGATCGCCTGTGCCATTGATGCAAAGCCGTGTTCCCGGCCCATGGGCCGCGAGGTCCTGATTTGAGATATGCGCGGCAGGTGGTTAGGGTGAAAGGGCATCCCTGACCGCGGCAGGTTGTCGTGTTCGCACGTCGGCATGGTTTGCACCGATGTCCGGGATGCCCCAAGGGGTCATGAGGGGAGGCAGGACACATGCCCAAAATCAAGGTCGAGAAACTCACCAAGATTTTCGGGGCGCATCCGCGACAGGGCTTGCGGATGCTCGATGCGGGAAAGAGCAACAAGGAGATCCGTGATGCCGGCCTTGCCGTGGGATGCGCCGACGTCTCCTTCGAGGTGGAGGAGGGCGAGCTGCTGGTGGTGATGGGGCTGTCGGGCAGCGGCAAGTCCACGTTGATCCGTTGCCTCAATCTGCTCAACAGCGTCACCCGCGGACATATCCATGTCGACGGCGAGGACATCACCCGCTACGACCGGCAGCAACTGCTGGCATTCCGTCGCCGCAAGATCTCGATGGTGTTCCAGCATTTCGCGTTGTTCCCGTACCGCACCGTCACCGACAACGCGGCCTACGGCCTGGAGATCCAGGGCATGGGCAAGGAAGAGCGCCGCAAGCGCGGCCGCGAAGCCCTGCAGCTGGTGGGCCTGAAGGGCTGGGAGGATGCCTACCCGGGTCAGCTCAGTGGCGGCATGCAGCAGCGTGTGGGGCTGGCCCGGGCACTGGCGGTCAAGTCCGACATCCTGCTGATGGACGAGGCATTCAGCGCGCTCGACCCGCTGATTCGTCGCGACATGCAGCATGAGCTGGTGCAGTTGCAGCGGCGCATGCGCAAAACCATCGTCTTCATCACCCATGACCTGGACGAGGCGCTGCAACTGGGCGACCGCATCGTGCTGATGAAGGACGGGCGCGTGGTGCAGTTCGGCACGCCGGAAGACATCCTCAACAATCCCGCCAACGCCTACGTGGAGCGTTTCGTCGAAAACGTCGACAAGTCGCAGATGCTGACCGCGCGCTCGGCCATGACCCGGGCGCGCGTGGTGGCCTACGAGGATGACGGGCCGCGCACCGTACTGCATCGGATGAACGAGGAAAACTACACCAGCCTGGTGGTGGTCAGGCGCGACTACACTTTCCTCGGCACGATCGGGCTGGACGCCGCCGAGCGCGCCCTGAAGGAGCGCACCGCGTCGATCAGGCACCTGATCGAGGCGACCCCCTCGATCACGCCGGACACGCCGCTCACCGAGGTCATCAACCAGTTGGCCGACTGGCCGTTTTCGTTGCCGGTGGTGGAGCCGGGCAGCGCCGAGCTGCTTGGCGTGGTGACGCGCACCAGCGTGATTTCCGTGCTGGCGCAAAGCAACGGCGCCGAATCCGGCGAGGGCGGAGCGTCCGCGTCCGCCCCGGCGATGGCCGGAGACACCGGGGCCGACAGGAGGGCCAACGCATGATGCTGCTGCCGACCGTACCCAAGTTTCCGTTGGCACATCTGATCGACGTCGTGCTCGGCTGGCTGACGGTGAACATTTCCGCGCTGACACGCGGGCTCAGCGTAATCGTCGGTGCCGTCATCCGCGGCATCGACACGGCCCTGATGTGGCTGCCGCCCTGGCTGCTGATCCTTGCCATCGGCCTGGTCGGTTGGCGCGTGGCCGGCCGGCGCGTGGCCATATGGAGCGTGGTCGGCCTGCTGTTCCTGTGGAACCTGCGGCTGTGGGAACCGACCATCGCCACGTTCACGCTGGTACTCATCTCCACACTGATCGCCGTGGCCATCGGCCTGCCCATCGGCATTGCCGCGGCCATCAGCCCGCGCACGCGCAAGGTCGTCATGCCGATCCTGGACTTCATGCAGACCATGCCGGCGTTCGTGTACCTGATTCCGGCCATTCCGTTCTTCGGCATGGGTGCCGTGTCGGCCAGCGTGGCCACCGTGATCTTCGCCACCCCGCCGGCCATCCGCCTGACCATCCTCGGCATCACCCAGGTACCCGCGGACCTTATCGAGGCGGCCGATTCCTTCGGCTCCACCAAGCGCCAGAAGCTGCTCAAGGTGCAGTTGCCGATGGCGGTGCCGACCATCATGGCGGGCGTCAACCAGACCATCATGCTGGCCCTGTCGATGGTGGTGATCGCCGCCATGATCGGCGCCGGCGGCCTGGGCGAGGAAGTATGGCGTGCCATCCAGCGCCTGCAGGCCGGCAAGGGGTTCGAAGCCGGCATCGCCATCGTGATCCTGGCCATGATCCTGGACCGCATGACCCAGAACATCGGTCGTCGCAAGCATCAGCGCGAGTGACGACGAACCAAGGAGGACATCCATGAACCATCGCACTCCATTCAAGATCCTCGCCGCCTGTGCCGTGGCATTGTCGGTAGCCCTGGCAGGCTGCTCGTCCGGCGGTGAAGGAGGTGGTGCCGGCAGCGACACGGCATCGGCGGGTTCCGGTTCGACATCCGAATCCCGGGGCACCATCAAGCTCGCCTATGTGGAATGGGACAGCTGCGTGGCCGCGACCAACGTGGCCGCCGCGGCGCTCGAGAAGGCCGGCTACGACGTTGAAACCATCTCCGTCAGCGGCGCGCTGATGTTCGAGGGCCTGGCCAACGGCGATGCCGATGCCGTGGTCTGCGCGTGGCTGCCGACGACTCACTCCGACTACTACGCGCGGACCAGGGACCGTGTCGAGAAGCTGGGCATCAACATGCGGGAGGCGCGCCTCGGACTGGCGGTTCCCGCCTACATGGACATCGACTCCATTACGGACCTGGCCGACGATGCGGTCGCCAGGGAGCTCGACAACCGTATCGTGGGCATCGACCCCGGAGCCGGCATCATGCGCCTGACCCACAAGGTCATCGATGCCTACAAGCTGCCGGAAAAGCTGGTTTCGGGCAGCGACGCCACCATGACCGCGGTGCTTGCCGACGCCATCCGCAAGAAGGCACCGGTGGTGGTGACCAGCTGGAAGCCGCACTGGATGTGGACCACATGGGACCTCAAGTTCCTGGACGATCCCGATGATGTCTACGGCAAGCCCGACGACGTCTATACCGTCGCCCGCAAGGGATTGAAGCAGGACATGCCGAAGGCCTATGCCATTCTCGGCAAATTCCGTATGGACAGCGACGCGCGTGGCGAGGTCATGGCCGCCGATCGTGAGGATGGCGCCGACCCCATGGCCGATGCCCGCCAGTGGGTCGAGGAGCATCCGGACGAAGTGTCCGCATGGCTGGCCGACGGGTCCTGATCCGAGCCGGTGATGGTCATCGGGGGAAGGGGATTGCGCGGTCGTTCCGGCAGGGGCGGTCGCGGGAAAACAAGGAGCCACTCATGGCGATGAAACCACTTGCAGCGGCCGTGTGCGCGGCCTGCCTGGCCTTGCCCGTCGCCGCCCGGGCTGCGGCCACCGGGCAGACGCAGGCCGATACCGTGGATACGCGGGATGTCGATGCGCGGATCCGTGCCATGCAAACCCAGATCGACGCCCTGCAGGCACAGCTGGACCGCTTGAAAAAGCAGCAGGCACAAGCCCGGCAGGCGGCGGATGACGCCACCCGCGTGGCGGATGGCGCGGAGCAGGCGCCGGCGAATGCCGATGCCGGCACCACGGAAGTCGAGGTCGCCGCCGCCGACACTTCCAGCACGCACACCGGGGATACCGGCATCACCCTGGGTGGCGCCATGCGCTTCCAGTACAGCTACGAGGATTACGACGAGGACAACGTGCGCCGGGTCGGCGACCAGGACTTCGACATCTTCCGCCTGGACCTGCACGGCAAGGTGCACGGCATCATCCTCGACGCGCAGTGGCGCTGGTTCCAGTACATGAGTGCCATCCAGCATGCCTGGGTGGGCTACGACTTCGATGACGAAAACCAGTTGCAGATCGGACTGACACGCATCCCGTTCGGCAACCAGCCCTACAACTCGCACAACTATTTCTTCAGCTCCAACTACTACATCGGACTGGAGGACACCCAGGCCATGGGGGCCGAATACGTGCATGCCGGCAAGCGATGGAACGTGCAACTGGCGTTCTTCAAGAACGACAGCACCGGCGGCGTGGACGGCGGCGGCAGCCGCATCGACAGCTATTCCTACAACGTGCTCGGCGTGCGCGGGCCGGACGAGGGCAACTACGACGAGCCGCTGCATCCGGCCGGTGCCGTGGATACCCTGGCCGCGCGCGTGGCGCGGACCTGGACGCCGTCCGAAGATGTTTCGGTGGAGGTGGGGGCGTCGGCCCTGCATGGCGGGCTGGACGGGCCGACCTCGCGCATCGGCCATTACAGCGCCTATGCGCTGCACACCAACATCGACTACGGGCGCTGGAATTTCCAGGCCCAGGTGCTGCACTACGGCTACGAGACCGACCGCAACGCCCGGCGGCTCGCGGTGGGGGCCTACGCCTTCTACGATTCCATCGCCGCCAGGGCCGACAGCTACACCCTGAACGCGGCCTACCATCTGCCGGTGGCATGGGGGCCGATCCAGGGGCTGGACTTCTACAACGACTACTCCCTGGTCACGCACAAGTCCGGCAATCTGCCCGGCACGTTCATGAACATCCTCGGCGTGGGTGTCTCCGCGGGCGACCTGTACACCTATTTCGATTTCGTCACGGCCCGCAACCAGCCCTTCATCGGCGGCAGCATGGCCGGTGACGGCAAGGTGGAGCACCGGCTCAACATCAATTTCGGGTTTTATTTTTGAGGGGCCGGGGATCAGGGGCCAGGGGCTCGGCCGGGCGGTGAGCGCGCGATGGCAATGGGATGCCGCGCGGCCCGGTGGCGCGGCGATCATTGACAGTTGACGCCGCGGAAGCTAGCTTTCAAGGCCGACCTCTTGCATTCCCAGTGAACCCAAGGTGGCCCGCGGAAACCCGCCGGTCGAGTGTGCGACATGTCAACGACGTGCTTTCCCTCCTGAATCCACTGCGCTGATCCGCCTACGGGACGCTCGGCGTCCTTTTTTTATGGGTGGTACCAGGGCGCTCCTGATCGACGGCAACGTCCCGTCCGACCTGTCCGGCACACTTTCAAATCAACCGACACACACCATGATCGAAATCACACTCCCCGACGGCAGCAAGAAACCTTTCGAGCATCCGGTCAGCGTCCAGGACGTGGCCGCTTCCATCGGTGCCGGGCTGGCCAAGGCCACGCTGGCCGGCAAGGTCGACGGCAAGCTGGTGGATGCCAGCCATGTCATCGACCACGACGCCGGCCTGGAAATCGTCACCGACAAGAGCCCCGAGGCGCT
>CAZMXV010000140.1:0-5348 GCA_964570295.1 uncultured Rhodanobacteraceae bacterium | reverse complement strand
CCCTGCGCATCGCCACCCGCAAGAGCGCCCTGGCCATGTGGCAGGCCGAGCACGTGGCCGAACGGCTCGTCCGCGCCCATCCCGGCCTCGACGTCGCATTGGTGCCGCTGTCGACCCGCGGCGACGAGATCCTGGACAAGCCGCTGGCCACGATCGGCGGCAAGGGACTGTTCCTGAAGGAGCTGGAGGTGGCTATGCTGGAGGGGCGCGCCGACATCGCGGTGCACTCGCTGAAGGACGTTCCGGTGGAACTGGAGCCGCCGTTCGCGCTGGGTGCGGTGCTGCCGCGCGCCGACGCCGCCGACGCCTTCGTCAGTCCCCGCCACGCGCAACTGGCCGACCTGCCGCAGGGCGCGCGCGTGGGCACCTCTTCACTGCGTCGCCAGGCCCAGCTGCGCGGGCTGCGTCCGGACCTGGAGATCGCCGACCTGCGCGGCAACGTCAACACGCGCCTGGCCAAGCTGGAGCGCGGCGACTACGACGCCATCATCCTGGCCTGCGCCGGCCTGGAGCGGCTGGGCCTGGGCGCGCACATCCGCTCGCGCCTGGCCGCCCCGCACTGGCTGCCGGCACCGGGCCAGGCCGCCATCGCCGTGGAAATGCGCGCCGGTGACGACGCCACCGCGGCGCACCTGGCGGCCCTGGATGATGCCGGCACGCATCTCACCGTGCGCGCCGAGCGCGCCATGAACCAGGCCCTGGGCGGCAGCTGCACGGTGCCGGTGGGCGCCTGGTGCGTGCACGAGGACGACCGCCTGGACCTGCGCGGACTGGTCGGTGACGTGGCCAGCGGCCGCCTGCTGCGCGCCCATGCCCAGGGGGCCGACGATGATCCCGAGGCGCTGGGCCACGAGGTGGCGCAGCGCCTGCTGGACCAGGGTGCGGCGGCCTTCCTCGCCCCGCGCGACTGACCGCTGCCGCATCAGGCCCCGCGACCGGGGCCGGCCACGCGTGCCACCGCCCACGCATCCACCCGGGCCACGCCGGCACGGCGCAGCATGCGCGCGCACTCGGCCAGCGTGGCGCCCGTGGTCATGACGTCATCGAACAGCGCCACGTGCGCCGGCAGCGCCACCCCCTCGCGCACCTGGAAGGCGTGTCGCACATTGCGGCGGCGCGCCGCGGCATCCAGCTCGCTTTGGGCGCGGGTCACGCGCACGCGGCGCAGGGCCCCGTCCAGCAACGGCAGGTGCAGCGGTCGCGCCACCGCGCGCGCCAGCTCCAGTGCCTGGTCGTAGCCGCGCCGGCGCAACCGCGCAGGATGCAGCGGCACCGGAACCACTGCCTGCGGGCGCTCCGGCGGCGGATGTTCCCGCCACAGGGCCGCCAGCACGCGCCCGGCGGCCAGTTGCGCGGCGAACTTGTAGCGGGTTTCCAGCCGGTTCAACGGCCATGCATAGCGGAACGGCACCCACGCCGTCCGCCACGGCGGTTCGCGGCGCTGGCACTGCCCGCACGCCGCCAAGGGCTGTGGCAGGGGCAGGGCGCAGCGCGCGCAGCAGCAGTCATTGCGCGGCAGGTCGGCCCGGCAGCCCGGACACAAATCCAGGCCCGGCTCGCCGCGACTGCCGCACAGCAGGCAGCGCGACGCCCAGCGCCCGTGCATCCATGGCCGGTTCCGATCCATGGCGGCAGTATCCGCTCTTTGCGATGCCCCGGCTGTCGGCGCAGGCCGCGTCGGCGTGTCGGCATGCCGAGGTAAACCACGAATATTTTTCATGGTTGACAGTCGCCCCGGCCGTGCCCACACTGGCGACCGTTTCCCGTGGATCCCTTCCATGACCCCATCCGAGCCGTCCCGCTGGACACGCGCGCAAGTGCTCGCGCTGTTCGACCTGCCGTTCAACGACCTGCTGGCGCGTGCCCACGCCGTGCACGCCGAACACCACGATCCCAACGCGGTGCAGATGTCCACGCTGCTGTCGATCAAGACCGGCGGCTGCCCCGAGGACTGCGCCTACTGCCCGCAGGCGCAGCGCTACCACACCGGCGTGCAGGCGCAAAAGCTGATGGAAGTGGACACGGTGCTGGAGCAGGCGCGTGCCGCGAAGGCGGCCGGTGCCAGCCGCTTCTGCATGGGCGCGGCCTGGCGCGGCCCGAAACCGCGCGACATACCGAAGGTGGCGGCCATCGTGCGCGCGGTGAAGGACCTGGGGCTCGAAACCTGCGCCACCCTGGGCATGCTGGAAGACGGCCAGGCCGAGGCGCTGGGCGAGGCCGGTCTGGACTACTACAACCACAACCTCGACACCGCCCCCGAGTACTACGGCCGGATCATCCACACCCGCGACTACCAGGACCGCCTGGACACCCTGGAGCGCGTGCGCGGCGCCGGCCTGAAGACCTGCTGCGGCGGCATCGTCGGCATGGGCGAGACCCGGGAACAGCGCGCCGGTCTGCTGGAAACCCTGGCCAACCTGCCCGAGCCGCCCGAATCGGTACCCATCAACCAGCTGGTGCAAGTACCCGGCACGCCGCTGGACGGCACCACGCGGCTGGACCCGTTCGAATTCGTGCGCACCATCGCCGTGGCGCGCATCCTGATGCCGCGCTCCATGGTGCGCCTGTCGGCCGGACGCCGCGACATGGACGACGCCGTGCAGGCCCTGTGCTTCTTCGCCGGCGCCAACTCCATTTTCATGGGCGACAAGCTGCTCACCACCGGCAACCCGGACCTCGAGCACGACCGGCAACTGCTGGAACGCCTCGACCTCAGGCCCCTGGAGGTCGCGCACGAGACCGCCACCGTCCACGCCGATATCCTCCAGCCCGCCTAGACGCCAGCCCGACAACGCCTGCGGGAGAACCCGAGATGCACCGTCCCGACCTGCTCCACCGCTTGCAGCACGCCACACTGCAACGCCAGGAACGGCAGCTGTACCGCCACCTGCAGGCCGTGGACGACTTCGACGGCGTGCACGGCCGCGTGGCCGGCCACGACACCACCTGCTTCTGCAGCAACGATTACCTCGGCCTTTCCCGCCACCCCGCCGTCATCCGCGCCCTGCGCCGGGGCGCCATGGCATGGGGCATCGGCAGCACCGGCTCGCATCTGGTGTCGGGCCACCGCCGCCCGCACGCGGCGCTGGAAGAAGCCCTGGCCGCCTGGACGGGACGTGAACGCGCGCTGGTGTTCTCCAGCGGCATGATGGCCAACCTGGGCGTGATGCAGGCCCTGCTGGCACGCGGCGACACCTGCGTGCAGGACTGCCTCAACCATGCCAGCCTGATCGACGGCGCGCGTGCCAGCGGCGCCGTGCTGCGCCGCTACCGCCACCGCGACACCGCCTCGGCGGCACGCCAGCTGGCCCTGGATGCCGGCACCGCCTCGCTGCTGGCCACCGACGGCGTGTTCAGCATGGATGGCGACATCGCACCGCTGCACGAGCTTGCCGACCTGTGCCGGCGCGAAGGCGCCACGCTGATGGTCGACGACGCGCACGGCCTGGGCGTGCTGGGCGGCGACGGTGCCGGCAGCGTGGCCGCCGCCGGGCTGGGCCAGGACGAAGTGCCGGTCCTGATGGCCACCCTGGGCAAGGCTCTCGGCGGCGCGGGCGCCTTCGTCGCCGGCCCTGCCGCCCTCGTCGAGGGCCTGGTGCAGTTCGCGCGCAGCTACATCTACACCACCGCGCTGCCGCCGGCCCTGGCACAGGCGGCGCGGACGGCCGTGCGCGTGGCGCGCGAGGAAGCCTGGCGTCGCGAACACCTGCATGCCCTGATCGCCCGCTTCCGCCGCGGTGCGCGCCGGCTCGGCCTGCCCCTGGCGCCCTCGACCACCCCCATCCAGCCGTTGCCGGTGGGCGACAGCGGCGAAGCGCTGCGCGTCTCGCGCCACCTGCACGAACACGGCTTCATGGTCACCGCCATCCGCCCTCCCACCGTGCCGCGGGGACAGGCGCGGCTGCGCGTCACGCTGTGCGCGGCACATGCCGAGGCCGACGTCGACCGGCTGCTGGACGCGCTGTCGTCCCTGCCATGCCGGTTACAATAAGCGCCTTATGTCCGAGCTTTTCATCGAAACCCGCGGCCACGGTCCGCGCCATTTCGTGCTGCTGCACGGCTGGGCCATGCACGGCGGCATCTTCGCGCCGCTTACCGCCGCCCTGGCCCGGCACGCCACCGTGCACGTGGTGGACCTGCCTGGCCACGGCCATTCGCGCGACAGCACGCTGCCGCTGGAGCCCGCCGCCTGCGCTGCCGCCGTGGCCGCCGCCACGCCGCCGGCCACCTGGCTGGGCTGGTCGCTGGGCGGGCTGGTGGCGCTTGCCGGCGCGCTGGAGCACCCGCAGCAGGTCGAGGCACTGGTGATGACCTGCGCCTCGCCCTGCTTCGTGCGCAAGCCCGGCTGGTCATGCGGCATGGCCCCGGAAGTGTTCGCCACCTTTGGTCGCGAGCTGGATGGCGATTACCACGCCACGCTGGACCGTTTCCTGGCCCTCGAGGCCATGGGCAGCGAACATGCCCGCCACGAGATGCGCCGCCTGCGCGAAGACGTGTTCGCGCGCGGCGAGCCGGACAAGCGCGTGCTGAAGGAAGGCCTCGCGGTGCTCGAAGGCACCGACCTGCGCGCGCGCCTGCCCGAACTGACGCGACCCGGCGCCTGGATCGCCGGTGCCCGCGACCGCCTGATCCCGTGGCGCGCCATGCAGTGGTCCGCCGAACAGGTCGGCGGCACCTTCACCCGCATCGACCACGCCGGCCATGCGCCCTTCATCGGATTCGTGGACGAGGTCGCCGCGGCCATCGCCGCCGTCACCCCCGGCACACGGAGAAAACAGGCATGAGCGACGATTTCCGCCTGGACCGGCGCCAGGTGCGTCACGCCTTCGGCCGTGCCGCCGCCAGCTACGAAAGCCACGACGTGCTGCAGCGCGAAGTGCAGCAGGAACTGCTGTCGCGCCTGGACTTCTATCTGGAGTCTCCCGCGCGCGTGCTCGACGTTGGCGCCGGCACGGGACGCGGCAGCGCGCTGCTGAAAAAGCGCTACGGCAAGGCCGAGGTCATCGCCCTGGACCTCTCCGTCGCGATGCTGCGCCAGAGCCGTCGCCACCGCAAGCTGATGCGTCCGTTCGCCTGCGTGGCCGGCGACGCCACGCGCCTGCCGCTGGCCAGCCACAGCGTGGACGTGCTGCACTCCAACCTGTGCTTCCAGTGGGTCGAAGACCTGGACGCGCTGTTCGCCGAATGCGTGCGCGTGCTGAAGCCGGGCGGCTTCCTGGTCTATTCCACCTTCGGTCCGGACACGCTGCGCGAGCTGCGCTCGGCCTGGGCCGGCAGCGACACCGGCGCCCATGTCAGCCGCTTCCTGGACATGCACGACATCGGCGACACCATGCTGCGCGCCGGCC
>CAZMXV010000139.1:0-5363 GCA_964570295.1 uncultured Rhodanobacteraceae bacterium | reverse complement strand
CCCGGTCCCCGGTCCCGAGAACGTGCGCGCCAACTCGTCGATCAACCCCAAAAATCCCTTCACCGCATTCTTCGCCCGCCCCGCCAGCTCGTTGCCGGTCAATTCGGTGAGGGAGGCTTCCCACATCGATGAACGATCGTTGCGCGCACGTCGACGCAGGGTGTCCAGGGTGCGTGCGCCGATGCCGCGTGGCGGCGTATTGACGGCGCGCTCGAAGGCCGCGTCGTCATGGCGGTTGGCGGTCAGGCGCAGGTAGGCCAGGGCGTCCTTGATTTCGGCGCGCTCGAAGAAGCGCTGGCCGCCGTAGACGCGGTAGGGCAGGTCGCGCCGGATCAGTTGTTCCTCGAAATTGCGCGACTGCGCGTTGGAGCGGTACAGGATGGCGCAGTCGCGCGGGTTGCCGCCGCCACGGAGGTGGCCGTCGATGCATTCGACGACGTGGCGTGCCTCGTCCTGTTCGTTGTAGGCGGCGTAGAGCGCGATCGCCTCGCCGTCCTCGCCGTCGGTCCACAGGTGCTTGCCGAGGCGGTCGCCGTTGCGCGCGATGATGGCGTTGGCGGCCTTGAGGATGGTGGCCGTGGAGCGGTAGTTCTGCTCCAGGCGGATGGTTTTCACGTCCGGAAAATCGCGCAGGAACTGCTGCATGTTTTCCACTTTCGCGCCGCGCCATCCGTAGATGGACTGGTCGTCGTCGCCGACGGCGAAGACTTGGGCGGGGGACCGGGGACCGGGGACCGGGGACCGGGAGGTATTTGGCGACTTTTCGTGTGTTGTGCTTGTCTTTGCCTCACCGGAAGTTCCCGTACCTGTAGCCACCAGATTGCTGTGAACATCCACCTCCGGTCCCCGGTCCCCGGTCCCCGGTCCCGCCGGGGGCATTGCCCCCGCACCGGCAAGCACCCGGATCCACGCATACTGCAACGCATTCGTGTCCTGGAATTCGTCGATCAGCAGGTGCCGCCAGCGCTGCTGGTAATGCGCGAGGATGGCGGGGTTGTGCAACCACAGCTCATGCGCGCGCAGCAGCAGTTCGGCAAAGTCGACCAGCCCGGCGCGGCGGCAGGCGTCCTCGTAGGCCTGGTAGATATCGGCATAGGTACGGGTGACCGGATGGCCGTGGTGCTCGATGGCGGCGGGCCGCTTGCCCTCGTCCTTCCAGCCATTGATGGTCCAGGCCGCCTTGCGGTGCGGAAAGCGCGCTTCGTCCAGGCCCAGCCCGGTGATGACGCGCCGGACCAGACGCTGCTGGTCGTCGGCATCGAGTATCTGGAAGGTTTCCGGCAATCCGGCCTCGCGCCAGTGCTGGCGCAGCAGGCGGTGCGCGATGCCGTGAAAGGTGCCGACGGTGAGGCCGCGCGTGCCCTGCGGCATCTGGGCGGCCAGACGCGCGCGCATCTCGCCGGCGGCCTTGTTGGTGAAGGTGACGGCCAGGATGCCCCACGGCGGTACGTGTTCCACCTCGGCCAGCCATGTGATGCGCTGGGTCAGCACGCGGGTCTTGCCGGAACCGGCGCCGGCCAGGATCAGGTAATGGCCGGGCGGGGCGCTGACCGCCTCGCGCTGGGCGGCATTGAGGGAATCGAGCAGGTGGGAAACGTCCATCGGGTCATTGTAGCGACCCGATGGACGGCGGGCGCATGCTCAGGTCTTCAGGACTTGCGGCCGCTGAAGAAGCCCCCGAGCGCCAGTATCGCGCCGACCACGATGCCGGCGATGCCGGCCCACTGCGGGATGGCCTTGTCGTGCGTGGCCTTGAGGGAGGCCGAGCCGATCTTCATGATGGTATCGGTGTCCTGGTAGCTGCCGTTGCCGGCCACGACCCAGATGCCCCCTATCAGCAGGATGATGCCGATCACGATCGCTGCAATGCGCATGGCCTTTCCTTTGGTTGTTGAAAGCTGAAATCGTAGCAAGGATGGTGGCTCCCGGAAGGGGCCCGCTGCAGGCGGTTCAGACAACCGACAGGCAGCCACGCGGAGGCGCCGCGGATGGACAGCGGCACCTCCGCGGTTGCCGTCATCCCGCGATGTAGTTTTGCAGGTGTTCGATTTCCTGCGCCTGCTCGTCGATCACGGCCTTGACCAGATCGCCGATGGAGATCACGCCGACCACCTTGCGCCCTTCGATGACCGGCAGGTGGCGCACGCGGCTGTCGGTGCACAGGCGCATGCACTCGGCCACGCTGGTGCCGGGCGTGACCGTGAGCGGCCTGTCGGCCATGATGCTTTCCACCGCCGTGTTCGACGAGGAATGGCCCTGCAGGATGACCTTGCGTGCGTAGTCGCGTTCGGAAACGATGCCGACCAGGGTGTCGTCCCGCATGACCAGCAGGGCGCCCACGCGCTTTTCCGCCATGCGCTTGATGGCATCGAGAACCGGCGCTTCCGGGGCAATGGAAAACACCGCACTGCCCTTGGTCCCGAGTAGATGTCTGACCTGTTGCATGCTGCCCTCCCGTGCCCGGCCCGAAATGGCCGGTACGGCCAGTCTAGCGCGTGGGCGGCGGTGAAGGTGAATCCGGAGGAAAGGTGCCGGCGGGGCGGTCCGGATGCCGGCGTTCGATGAAATACAGGGGACGCTGCTTGGATTCGGCGTACAGCCGGCCCAGGTATTCGCCGATCACGCCCAGCGCCAGCAGCTGGATGCCGCCCAGCAGCAGGATGACCAGCATCAGCGAGGGATAGCCCTGCACCGGGTCGCCCCACACGAGGGCCTTGACGAACACGTAGATGCCGTACACGAAGGCCAGGCAGGCGCTGCCCAGTCCGATCCAGGTGGCCAGTTTCAGGGGCGCGGCCGAGAACGACGTGATGCCGTCCATGGCCAGGTTCCACAGCCGCCAGTAGTTCCATTTGCTGTGGCCGTGGGCGCGCGGGTCGCGGTGGTAGTGCACGGCGCGCTGGCGGTAGCCGATCCAGGCGAACAGGCCTTTCATGAAACGCTGGCTTTCGCGCAGCTGGCGCAGGGCGTCCACGGCACGGCGCGAGAGCAGGCGGAAGTCGCCCGTGTCGCGGGGAATGGGGGTGTCGGAGAGGTGCTCCATGGCACGGTAGAAGGCCGCGGCGGTGAGACGCTTGAGGCCGCTTTCGCCCTCGCGCGTGGCACGGGTGGCGTAGACCACGTCGTAGCCGTCGCGCCATGCGGCCACCAGTTCGGGGATCAACTCCGGCGGATCCTGCAGGTCGGCATCGATGACCACCACGGCGTCGGCGTCGCAGTGGTCCAGACCGGCCGTCATGGCCGCCTCCTTGCCGAAGTTGCGGGAAAGGCGCAAGGCATCCACGCCGGAGTCGCGGGCAGCCAGGGATTCGATGACCGTCCATGTTTCGTCACGGCTGCCGTCGTCCACGTAGAGCACGCGGTCGTCCAGGTCCAGCCCGTCCAGCACGGTCCGCAGGCGCCGGTGGAAGGCTTCCAGCCCGGCGGCTTCGTTGTAGGCGGGGACGATGACGGTGAGTCGTTGCATGGCGTGGCGCGGCCGGAGCGGGAATGGCTGGGAGGGTACCGGAAATGGTGCGGAGGCGGGAACGGGTGCCGGGATGCCGCCCGTGTCCGCGCGGGATGCTAGCGTCCCTCCACGTACCCCGGGCCGCCAAGCTGCCGCATCTGCTGCTGGATCCATGCGGCGCGTCGGTTGACATAGGCCGAAGGGCGGTCGGCATGGCGTTCACGGGGGTTGGGCAGCACCGCGGCCAGCAGAGCGGCCTGGCGGGCGTTCAGGCGGGCGGCATCGGTATGGAAGTATAGACGGCTGGCCGCGCCGACCCCGTACACGCCGTCCCCCAGTTCGGCGATATTGGCGTAAACCTCCAGGATGCGCTGCTTGGGCCAGGTGATCTCCAGCAGTACGGTGAAGTAGGCCTCCAGGCCCTTGCGGACCCAGCTGCGGCCTCCCCACAGGAACAGGTTCTTGGCGGTTTGCTGGCTGATGGTGCTGGCTCCGCGCAGCCGCCGCCCTTGTTCCGCGCTTTCGATGGCGGTCTGGATGGCGTCGAGGTCGAAGCCGTGGTGCAAGGGGAAGCGCTGGTCCTCGCCGGCGACCATGGCCAGCGGCGCCCACTTGCTCATCTCCGCCCACGGCACCCACCGATAGTGGCGGCGGTAGTGTTTTTCGCCATGCACCCAGGCACTGACCTGACGTTCCAGCATGAAGGCGCTGGTGGCCGGAGGGACGAAGCGCAGGATCAGCACCACCAGCCAGGTCACGGCGACCCAGCCCAGCACGGTCCAGGCCAGGGCCCGGAGGATACGGTGCAGGCGCGTGCGGACCGGGCGTTTTTTCCGGCGCCGCGTCAACGTGGCAGCCCGATGCGGTCGTGCGTGGGAAGATGGAAGCCCGGTCCCTTGGGCCAGGCCTCGGCGGGCTGGGCGCGTGCGAACAGGAACCCCTGTCCGTACCGGCAGCCCATGCGCTGCAGTACTTCCTTCTGGATCGGCGTCTCGATGCCTTCGGCGATGACCTGGATGTCCAGCGACGTGGCCAGGGCCAGGATGGCCCTCACCACCATCTTGCTCTGGTTGGCGTCCGAACCGTCCAGGTTGACCATGAAGGACTGGTCGATTTTCAGTACCTCGATGGGGTACTGGTGCATGTAGCTGAGCGAAGAATAGCCGGTGCCGAAGTCGTCCAGCGCGATGCTGATGCCGCGCTCGCGGAAGGCCTCGAGGGTGCGCTTGATGTGCCCCGGGTTCTTGAGCAGGGTTCCCTCGGTCACCTCCAGGCGGAGGCACTGGGGACGTACCCGGTGGTGGTCCAGCAGCGCGAGCAGCCGGTCCTCGAGGTCCGGCGACATGAAGTGGCGTGCGGAAAGATTGATGCTGATGAAGCGGCACTTGCCGCCGAGGGCGGCCGCATGCCGGCACACCTGCTCGAAGATCTGCCAGTCGATGTCCTCGCTGCAGCCCGAATCCTCGGCCACGCGCAGGAAATCGCCGGGCAGCAGGATGCCATGCTTGGGATGGCGCCAGCGCAGCAGGGCCTCGTAGCCGGCGACGAAGCCGTCGGCCATGCGCACGATGGGCTGGTAGTAGGGAATGAATTCCGCGCGCGTGAGGCCGCGGCGCAGGTCGTTCTCGATTTCCAGCAGGTGCATGGCCTGGTGGCGCAGGCGGTTGTCGAAGGTTTCGGCCCGGTGCCGTCCGCCGGCTTTGGCGCTGTACATGGCCGAATCGGCATCGCGCAGCAGTTCGTCCGCGCGGCGATAGGTCGGCGTGGCCATGCTGATGCCGATCGAGGCCGAGGTGAACAGCTCCTTGACCCCGATCCGGAAAGGCTCGTGGAGGGTTTCGATGATGCGTTCGGCCACGTGCTGGGCGGCAGCTTCGGAAGGAACCGATTCCAGCAGCACCGCGAACTCGTCGCC
>CAZMXV010000138.1:3386-5514 GCA_964570295.1 uncultured Rhodanobacteraceae bacterium | reverse complement strand
CTTGTCAATTGTCTGGCGCGCTCGTCGATCGGGAGCGAGTGGCGCGGGGAAGACGACACTGGTAGATCTGATCCTCGGGCTGTACGAACCGACCGCTGGAGAGATCGCGGCCGACGGCACGAACATCCAATCGAACCTCGCAGCCTGGCAGCGGTCGATCGGTCTGGTACCGCAAGAGGTGTACTTGCTCGATGACACGATCACGGCGAACATCACGTTCGGTGAGCCGGCGGCTGACTTCTCATCCGAGAGACTCGAAGAGGCCGTCAAGCGAGCGCAGCTCGATGATCTCGTCTCCGATCTGCCCGAAGGCCTCGGCACGATGATCGGCGAGCGGGGGGTACGCCTGTCGGGAGGTCAACGCCAACGCATCGGAATCGCCAGAGCGCTGTACCTGCGTCCAGAACTTCTGGTCTTGGACGAGGCGACGTCCGCGCTCGACAACGAGACTGAGCGACGCATCACCGATACGATCGATTCGCTACATGGCGAGCTCACGATGATCGTCGTTGCACACCGCCTTTCGACGGTGCGCCGATGCGACCAGCTCATCTTCATGACAGAGGGAAAAGTCGAATCAATCGGCACATTCGAAGAGGTGCGCGACTCCAACGCCGAGTTCGCCCATCTCGTCGAACTCGGGTCGCTGCAACTGTTGGAGAAGGCTGGTTGATGACGGGACGAGTTCCATGAGGGTCCGCCAGCCTACGAAAGGGATGACCGGCTATGTTTCGCGGTGGGCAGGGATGACGTCGGCCCCAAGACAGCGACGCAACACCCATCAGGTCTATATCGGTGATTTTCGAGGCGCCGCACAAACACGATGACACCTGTCCATGCCTCGGACGGCTCACCGAACCGGGCGGTCCGAGTTCTCGCCTTCCATCTTCCTCAGTTCCATCCGATTCCCGAAAATGACGAGTGGTGGGGCAAGGGCTTCACTGAGTGGACCAACACGGCCAAGGCACGACCGCGCTTTCCTGGGCACTATCAGCCCCACATACCTGCCGACCTCGGCTTCTACGATCTCCGTCTCCCCGAAGCACGAGCCGCACAGGCCGAACTGGCTCGAGACCACGGTGTGCACGGTTTCATCTACTGGCACTACTGGTTCGGAAACGGCCGTAAGCTCCTCGAGCGCCCAGTCGACGAGATCGTCTCCTCAGGTGAACCGGACTTTCCCTTCGCGATCGGCTGGGCGAACCAGACCTGGTCGGGCATCTGGCACGGGGCCGAAGATCGGGTCCTCATGGAACAGCTGTACCCCGGCCGAGACGACGAACGGGCCCATTTCGAGTACCTCTTGCCCAGCTTCACCGATTCGCGTTATGTCACCGTCGATGGCAGACCGCTCTTCTACGTCTTCCGTCCGGAACAGCTTCCCAACGCGGCCGCGTTCGTCGAGCGTTGGCAAGGCATGGCGGTCGAGGCCGGCCTGCCGGGACTGTACCTGGTCGCCGAAGTGTCTGATCTGCTCGGGCAGGGTCCAAGTTACGTGCGGACTGCCGCCGACGGTTTCGACGCATCGCAGTACATCCGACTGCCAACAGAGCAGTCGGCGGTCGGAAACTTCACGATGCGCGCCGCCAGAAAATTGGGAATCGGCGAAGTGTTCCGGTATTCAGCGACACCGATCGGCCCTCCTGCGGACGAACGCCTCGGACGCGCCTACTCGGCCATTTATCCGGGCTGGGACAACTCGCCCCGCAGTGGTCGACGGGCGGTGATCCTCCACGGTTCCACGCCCGAACGTTTCCGTCATCATGTCCGCCACGCGATCGGAGCCGTACACGATTTTCCGGACGATGAGCGGCTCGTGTTCATCAAGTCGTGGAACGAATGGGCCGAGGGCAACCACCTCGAACCAGACCGGCGCTTCGGTACCGAATACCTCGAAGTGATCCGCGACGAGTTGTCGGCAGCATGTTGTCGACGCGGTCTCGCGTTGCGACGATGACACGCTTGATCGACCCGTCGAGAGTGACGGTCGCCATCACCTGCCACGATCAGGAAGCCTGGATCGGCACGGCGATCGAGTCGGCGCTGGCCCAGACCGAGATTGGCGAGGTACTCGTCATCGACGACGGTTCCACGGACTCGTCACCGGAAGTCATCCGCCGCTTCGGAG
>CAZMXV010000138.1:0-3376 GCA_964570295.1 uncultured Rhodanobacteraceae bacterium | reverse complement strand
ATCCAGTCCGCATGCTCTCGATCGAAAACCGGGGAGTTGCCGCAGCCCGAAACCTCGCCATCGAAGAGGCACGAGGGGACTACATCATCTTTCTCGACGGCGACGACTACCTCCATGCAGGATTCGTCGATGCCCTGCGTGCTGCGCTCGACGCAGCAGATGGAGCCGGATACGCCTATCCGACCGCCCGTGAATTCGGAGCGAGTCGTACCATCCGAACTGCGCCGGCCTGGGACGCACCGCAGCTCGCCTCGCAGAACTACGTCTTCGTCGCGAGCCTCTTCGACCTGAGGGCCGTCGGCGGAGTCCGGTTCGACACGAAGCTGAAGGGGCTGGAGGACTGGGACTTCGTGCTGGCACTCCTCGAGAAAGGAATCGTGGGCACACCGGCCCCAGACGCCGTACTCGGTTATCGCCGTCACAGCGCCCGCCGCTCACGGGGTGATCTCGCTGCGGCATCTGCTGTGCGTTCGCTGTTGCTGCAGATCCAGATACAGAGTCGGCATCCGCGAGCGGTGCCTCGGGCACTCCTTCTGCGGTCCGCGCTGAGGCGCGGTCGACAACTCGTGCGATCCAAGCTCGACGCATTGAGCCGCCGTATCCCGGTCACCACCGATTAGCGAACCCCGGACGGAAAGGACATCCATGACGACGCGATCAGAGAAACGGTCCGATCATGACGGGCACCGCAGCGACAGGTGCGGGCCGTGAAGATCTTCGTCGCGCCCATGGGTGTTCCCGAATCCTACGCCTCGACCCCGGTGTTTCGCTCACTCGCCGAAAAGAGCCACGAACGCCGCCATCAGCTCGTCGGCTCGGCCGAAGAGGCGGATGCTTGCCTCTTCGTCGACTGCCACAATCTGGAAGATCCCATCTCGCTCTACCGAATCTGGAGGACCGGGACATTCAGGCATTTCCGGTCGAAGTGCTTCGTCTATGACCAACGACCACGCGCGTATTGCAGTTTGCCCGGCATCTACGCGAGCGTGCCGGCGTCGGTCATGCGACCGAAGTACCAACTCGCGTGGGGCTATGAGTACATGGACGACCCTCGAGCGTACCTGGATCCGGGCGACGCTGCGCTCGAGCCCGATCTCCTGTTCAGCTTCATTGGCACGGCGCGGTCGCACCCATGTCGAAAGGCCCTTCTCGAACTCGATCACCCGCGTGCGATCGTGAAGCGCGTCGATGGCCATATCAACTGGGAGCCGGATCGGCCCGGGTTCCACGATAGGCGTGTCGACTTCACCCGGACTACCCTTCGGTCGAAGTTCGTCCTGTGCCCGAGAGGTCGAGCGACTTCATCGCTCCGCTTTTATGAGGCCATGGCGTTGGGACGGGTGCCCGTCGTGATCGCCGATGACTGGGAAGCACCGTACGGCATCGACCTCGATGCGTTTGCGCTGCGCTGGCCCGAGAGCAGCACCGACGGCCTTATAGACTTTCTGGAGGAGCATGAATCGGAGGCGGGGGCGATGGGTCAAGTGGCGAAGCAGGTCTACGACGAGAATTTTGCCGAAGAGGTGACGTTCGACAGAGCTGGAGACCTGCTCCAGGTCTTGCTGAGGCGCGACGTCTGGAAGACCTTCCCACGCTGGGGGTATCCACCGGATCGGCGCGTTGTCCGGCATCTGGCAGGGCGAAGTCGGAAGCTCCTCATGAAGCTCAGGCGCTGAGAGGTGTCGGGTCCCTGCTCGCCCGTCTGTCGGGCCATGGCCGATCGGCGCGTGCGATGAACTCTGACTTCGCGGAACTTTCGCGGCGTGCCTTGGGCCGCGATTTCGCGCGGCTTCCGACGTTCATCCGTGAGCCGCTCGTCCGTTCCAAGCGGCGCTATTTGAAGCGGAAATCGTTCGAGAGCATCAAGGGTGCTCGCATCGATCCGGTCGGAGCTGAGAACTTCACCGAGAAATTGATGCTCCGCGTGCTCCAAGACCGCCCCGTACCCTACTACGAGCTCATCGAGAACAAGATCACGGCACCGTGGTACGCGCGGTCGAAGACGGACCGACCGCTCGAGATTGCCCAATTGTACGGGTACTGGCGCCATCCAACAGTCGCGGATCTTGAAGCACTCCCAAAGGAGTTCGTCTTGAAGTTGAGCCACGGGAGCGGTTCAACCCGAATCGTCAGAGATCGTGATTCGGCCGACCTGCCAGTCCTCCTACAGAAGATCGAGTCGAACAGACGCACGCTGCGCGACCACATCGGAAACAGGTTCAATGCCGTAGTGCTTGCTGAAGAGTTGCTGCACGGCCCAGACGGCGGTGTACCACGCGATCTCAAGTTCCACTGCTTCAATCGACCGGATGGAACCTTCGAATGGATCCTCCAGGTCATATCGGGTCGATATTCAGAGCCACACCACGACATGCTCGACAGCGATCTGCGGCCAGTCCCTTGGTACTTCAAGCGCGACCGGTCGAGCGATGGTCCGATCGACCTTCCGAAAAACATCGACGAGTTCGCTGCCGTTGCACGCGACCTGTCGGCCGAATTCGACTACGTCCGCATCGACTTGTATGAGGTCGATGGGCGGGTCGTGTTCGGAGAGTTCACCCCCACCCCAGCGGAGGCGGACCATTGGATCGGACCGGATGGCTATGAGGCGATCGTCGGCGCAAAGTGGTCCTGGGACCCGTACGGTCGCCTCGCAGGATCCGCTGCGCCAGCCACCGAAGCCATCAGGCTCCGTCAAAGACCGCTCGGTCCAACGTCTCACAGCACCCGCCTGGCACCAATCGTCGATGCCGCCTCACTGTCGCGCGAAGTCTCGCGCCTGAGACGCCGATACGCCCTCCAGGCGCGCTTCATGCTGGAGAGCCGAAGGCGGGTCGATCTCAGATCACCGGGTTCCTTCTCTGAAAAGTTGATCGCCCGCAATCTGAGCGTCGACGCCCCGCCACTCACCGAAGTCTGGGAAGATCGCCTGACTGCCCGCCATTACGTGGAGCACCGGCTGCCGGGGGTGCTCCGATACGCGGAACGGCATGGCGCTTGGTCGCCCGAGGCGAGTTTCGACGGCGCTGGGATTCCGCTCCCGTTCCTCCTACGGGGCAATTTCGGTGATGGTGTTGAATCGTTGGTCGAATCACATGGAGCCGAGACAACGGCATGGCGGAACGTTCGCCACCGACTTGCGAGCGCGACCACCTCGAGAGGCGACCGATATCAGCCGTTCATTCTCGCGGAAGGGGTTCTCAGCAATGCCGACGGGTCAGCCCCCACCATGCTGGGATTCCATTGCTTCCACAGAAGCGACGGATCCTTCGACTGGGTTCTTCGCCTCCGCTCGAGTCAGGGCCGGGACTGTCAGCAGATCTACAACTCGAAGCTCGACCTGATCGCCGAGATCGGCGATGATGTAAGCCGCAAG